>NZ_JALNUB010000032.1:0-971 GCF_023162025.1 Flavobacterium pygoscelis
AATTACTGCCAACGTCTTGGCGCTTGGCGAGTAAAGATGCGAGATTTTTCCATTAAACACAAATTTTCCAAGTACAAAACCATCTTTAAATTAAGCCTAAAACCCCAATCTCGCCAAACGGCTGTTGTGCGACGGCAATTTTAGTGGATTGCTACATTCTGATTCAGCAACTCTACATTAAAGTTTATTTTAGCATTTAAAGCACGAAATACTTTAATAATCGTATCAAATCTAGCATCAGTTAAGCTATTCTCAATTTTTGAGATTTGAGCTTTTTTCACACCAACCAATTGACCTAATTGTTCTTGAGTTAAGTTTCTTTCTTTTCGAATTTGCTTAATTGTTTGACCAATTAAATCAATTTTTAATTCGTTTTCAAAATTATCTCTATTAACAGTTCCTTTTTTTCCAACGAATTTGTCTGTTACTTCATCTAAACTATATGTTTTCATAATCTTATTCTTTTTCGTTAAAATATTTTACTCTTAATGATTCTGCTCTTTCAATTTCCACTTTTGGTGTTTTGTCGGTTTTCTTAATAATCCCGTGAGTTGAAATAACGATCGTATCTTGTTTGTCTGATTTATCCCAAAAGCAAACAATCTTAAATATTGTTTGTTATATAAAGTTCTAAATTCCCAAATTTCTCCATCGAGTTTTTTAAACAATTCATTATCATTTACGCTTCTAGATTTCCAAATGTTGTAAAGAACTTTCTCTTTGGATTTTTGGTCTAAACTTTCCAAAAACTCTAAAACAGGTTCGAGAAATTCAACTTTAAATTTATAATCCATTTTTCACTGTTCTTATTTTTCTGTAAAGATATAAGTTTCCTTTTTAAGAAACAAATGTTGTCGTTATTTTCGTCGCTCGTTGCTGTCGTACAACGTCTTGGCGCTTGGCGTGGTTGAGGACTTTTGAAACCGAGTATTTTCGGCTTAACGTAAATGTAGTGAAAAAACGCTAATTCC
>NZ_JALNUB010000032.1:981-3630 GCF_023162025.1 Flavobacterium pygoscelis
TGGCGCTTGGCGTGGTTGAGGACTTTTGAAACCGAGTATTTTCGGCTTAACGTAAATGTAGTGAAAAAACGCTAATTCCACTAAAACCCCAATCACGCCAAACGGCTGTTATGCGATCGGCAGTATATGTTCTATGTTTGTCCATTCCAATTCATTCCAATTGTCGCTTCCAAAATTAGTTAATATTTATTCTTCTACATCTTCTTTTGACCTTAAAAAGCTAAAAAAGAACCGGGAAAATTTCGCTTTTTATATTTCTGTTTTCCACAAACTCGATAAAATCCAATTTTCAAGTTTCCACATTCTACAAACTTAATCACGTTTCAATTTTCAAGTTTCTGTTTTCCATAAACTCGATAAAATTCCACTTTTCAAGTTTCCACATTCTGCAAACTTAATCACACTTCAATTTTCAAGTTTCAGTTTTCCACAAACTTGAGCAAGTTTCATTTTCCACTTTAAAAACAAAAAAAAAGCTAAAAAATTTCGATTTTAAAGTTTCGATTTTCAGTTTTCAACCTTTAATTTCTTCTTTTTCTGTGCGCTCCAACCTGCTGTCGCATAACGTCTTGCAGCTTGGCGAAGTGGCGGATTTAGAAGCACTTACTTTCAATTAAGCACTAAACTTCATTTGAAAACCGAATGTTCAAATTAGCACTGAACCCGCCATTTTGCCAAACTGCTGTTGTGCGTTCGGTTTTATTTTTTCTGTATTTATGAGTTTTGAAATATTAAAACAGTTTTGTCAAAATTTCGTTCTTTCAAATCTTTTTCCTTTATTGCAAAATATCCCATTGAAGAAATATAAAAGTTTTCAAAAAATTCTGGAATTGAATTTTCTGTTGAAAATTGAAATAAATTAATAAACTCATTTCGAATATTATCTATTTTTTCTTGATTTGTTTCAAGTTCATCTGATGAAAATTCTATTCCTAAATATTCGCAAGCCCATTCAATTTTCACATCACTTTGCATTGGATAAGTATGACCTAAAATTTGGTTGTTTTCATAAGTGAAGAAATCTTCATCAATTTCATAATATGAATTTACATCATTTTCACTTAAAGTTTCTATTTCTAAAGTTTCAACAGATGGAAATGTGTAAATAGTTTCAAATGTCATTTTCAAATCTTTAAAGCGACAATCTTCATTTAGGTCAGTAGGAAAAGGTGTTTCAGATAAATTATTTTCTGTCGAATATATAACTTTATGTTCTAAATTAAATTCTGATGGATTTGCGATAAAAAAATATAGCATTCCATAATTTGGTAAGGTTTTATCAATGTCAAACTCACTTACTTGTTTTAAGTTTAATTGAGCTAAAAAAGTCATTGGTTCGTTTTCGCTTTTTGGCCATTCAATATTTTTAGGCAAATCAGGTTTTCCTCCAAATTTTGAATCTCCAAGATTAATTTCTGGTTGGTTTTCTTCAACGTCTATGTTTATTGCTGGAATTAAAAAAGTTTCAATTTCTTTCCCTTTTTCCCATTTTATATCATTAAGTTGTTTTAAATATTCTTCTTTTGTCTTCATTTATTAACATGTTTTTCTTTCGGTTTTCTGTCGCTCCAAACTGACGCACAACGTCTTGGCGCTTGGCGAGGTTGCGAACTTTGTAACCGAGTTCTTTCGGCTAAGATAGAATATCTTGCGAAAGAAAAATATGAATTAACCACAGAATTCGCAATCTCGCCAAACGGCTGTTGTGCGATCGCTTTTTTATTTACTATATTTTTAAATCATCGATATTTTCGCCTGTCAAATTTTGCAAGTTTTCGGTGATTTTTTCAATTTCCCAATTCCACCAAGCAATTTTTAAAAGTTTTTCGATTTGCTCTTTATTAAACCTTTTTTTTATTTCTTTTGCTGGATTTCCGCCAACAATTGAATATGGTTCAACGTTTTTAGTTACAGTTGAATTACTTGCAATTATTGCTCCATCTCCAATTTTTATTCCGGGCATAATTGTAGTGTTAAATCCTATCCAAACATCATTTCCAATTTCAGTATTTCCTTTATTTGGATATGTTTTTCCATCCATTGCATTTTTCCAATTTCCACCAAATATTGCAAAAGGAAATGAACTAATTGATTTTGACAGATGATTTGCGCCATTCATAATGAATTTGACATCAGATGCTATCATACAAAACTTTCCAATTATTAATTTATCACCGATAAAGTCAAAATGATATTTAACATTTTTCTCAAAATTTTCTACATTTTCAAAGTCATCGTAGTAAGTAAAATCGCCAACAATTATATTTGGATTTTTAATTACATTTTTAAGAAAACAAAGTCTTTCGTAATTTTCAAGAGGAAATTTTATGTCTTTATTTGGAGTTTTCATTTAGATAAATTTCTGTTTTTCAGTGCGATTTTCGAAAGTGTCGCACAACGTCTTGGCGCTTGGCGAGGTTGCGAACTTCGTAACCGATTTCTTTCGGCTAAGATAGAATATCTTGCGAAAGAAAAATATGAATAAATTTCTGTTTTTCAGTGCGATTTTCGAAAGTGTCGCACAACGTCTTGGCGCTTGGCGAGGTTGCGAACTTCGTAACCGATTTCTTTCGGCTAAGATAGAATATCTTGCGAAAGAAAAATATGAATTAACTACAAAATTCGCAATCTCGCCAAACGGCTGTTATG
>NZ_JALNUB010000018.1:0-5903 GCF_023162025.1 Flavobacterium pygoscelis
TTCATTTTCCACTTTAAAAACAAAAAAAAAGCTAAAAAATTTCGATTTTAAAGTTTCGATTTTCAGTTTTCAACCTTTAATTTCTTCTTTTTCTGTGCGCTCCAACCTGCTGTCGCATAACGTCTTGGCGCTTGGCGAGGTTGGGGACTTTCGAAGCCGAGTATTTTCGGCTTAACGTAAATGTACTAAAAAAACGCTAATTCCACTAAATCCCCAATCTTGGCAAACGGCTGTTGGCAGTAGTTTTTTTTAATTGATTACTTCTTTAAAATTTGCTTGACCTTCTTGTAAAATTGAGCTTAAATGTTTTTTATTAATTCTATTTGACATAAAATCATTTGAATATTCAGAGAAATGAAAATAATGTTTGTAAATCTTACCTTCATATTCTAAAAGAATATTTGTGTCTAATTTTTTTCTTAATATATCTGTGTCAATTCGTTTTATTTTATTTTCATTTAAGAAACTATTAAACATTTTTAATTTTTCTTCTACACTCATTTTTAAAATTGCTGTTTGATTTCTAAATCCTTCTGGAGTTAAATAAATTATTAATTCTGAATTATTAAAACTACTAATTATTTCACAACCAAAATTTGAGTTATTATTCAATTCATTTACAATTCGAGTGTGAGCCATTCTAATTCCCATATACATAAGGTTCTGAAAGAAAATTTCACTTTCCTCTGCTTCATAAGGGTCTCCATTTTTATCAATTCCTAAAACCTCATAAATTCGATATGAATGATTAATAAAATGTTGGGTTGCAGTTTTTAATGGATCTACAAGTTTAGAATAATTAATATGATAATTTTCCCAAGGGTAAGATAAAATTAATACGTCTTCAGGATTTTCATATTTTTCGATTACGACATAACAACTTTCTTTTAGTATTTTTTTTGAGCCTTCTTTGAATAAACTTAATAATTGTTCATTGTTTGGTAACGTTTTTAATTTTTTTTCAAAATCATAATAAGTTATTATACTATAAAAAAAATAAAAAAAAGTTTCTGGTCTAATATATGAAATACATTCTTTTAGTAGATTTTTGTAGTCTAAAGTATATTCTAAATCTATCCAATCATCTTCATAAACAAAAATATTTTCAAATCGTTTTTGTTTAATATGTTTCAAAAATGAACTTTTTGATTCATATTCCATATTCTTATTATTTAATAAGTTCTTGTGGATGTAATACTCTTCATTTTCCAATTCCATTAAAATAAAATCTTCATAATCGATTAGCTTATATTGAGTTAAACCATTTTCTAAAAAATCGGCTTTATTATTATGAACAAAATATTTTATACGCAATGCAAGTTGACTATCCGCTTCTACAATAAATTGTATATTTCCTTTATCATAATTATTTAAAGTAGAAACCAATACCTCATAACCATTTAATTCTGCGATTTTATAACTTATGGCTTTATGTTTATTTTCTCTATTGGAAAAGTCTATTATATTTGTGAAAATATGACCGCATACATCACAGTTTTCATCAAATTGATCTACTACATTTGAACATCTTGAACATTCAAAAGTTTCATCGTCAAAAGTCTCTTTTCGTGTCATTTTCGGTTTTTTAAAATTACTGCCAACGTCTTGGCGCTTGGCGAGGTTGGGGACTTTAAAGCAGAGTATTTTCTGCCGAAACGAAGATATGATAAAAAACGCTAATTCCACTAAAACCCCAATCTCGCCAAACGGCTGTTGGCAGTAGTTGTTTTATTTATTCCGTTGTTATATTTCAATATTTATTATTCCCAATATTTTTCCAATTGCAATTCCTAAAAAAATTAAACTAACAATAATCATAAGAATTACACTTCCATAATTGAATTTTTTTTCTTTCTCTATGATAAACATTTCAGGTTTCTTTGGACTATAAATTATTTCAACATTTTTATTTATGTTATTTTGATATGTTTTAATTATGCTTAAATCAGTTGAAGAATAATAATAAGGTTTTTTTGTTAAAAGTTTTCCTTCTAAAGTTTTGAATTCAATAATCGGTGTTTTATGACCATCTTCATCCTTTTCATAAGATATTATTTTTCCCTTAGTTTTTATTCCATTTTTGTTTATATAATCAAAAAAAGACAAACTACTTATGGCTAAAAACAATGCAATAATTCCTAAAAGTAAAAAGCAAAATATTGGTTTATAAAACATAAAGAATATAAATAAAGCAACAATAAAATACCAATATTTATTTATCCGTTCCATTTCAATTTTTCAGTTAAACTTCAATTTTTTCCCATTCTGCGCCACAATTACTGCCAACGTTTCGCGGCTTGCAGAAGTGGCGAACTTCGTGACCGAGATTTTTCGGCTAAGATAAAATATCTTGCGGAAGATAAACGTGAATTTACCACATATTTCGCCATTTATGCAAACCGCTGTTGGCAGTAGTATTTTTATGCTTTCTGATTAATAGTTTTATTCATAAATAATTTCATAGTGTACCCAAATGTGAGTCCGCCAATTGACCAAATGACAAGTCCTAATAATAATGTTTTCCAATTGATTTCTTGTCCGTCTAAATATGGAAAGCCTATTGACATAGTCAAAAACATAAAACCTCCCCAACTTAATCCTGTTTTTATCCAACTCTTTTTGTCAAATGGGTTTGGAATATGCTGAATGTCAATATTCTCGTATCGTTTGGGTTGTTTCTCTAACCATTTTGCTTTCAAACTCTTTCTAAACCAACCCCAAATCGGAAATGTCAATGCGAGAATTATAAAACTAAAAACATTTGTTAAACAAGGAATTATTTTTCGACAATTTGAGCAGTAAAGTCCAAACCAATTTTTAAATGCAGTTCCATTTTGTTTAGCCCAAGTTCTTCCATCGTGTAATTTTTCACAATGTGGACAAGGAACAAAAGTTCTTTCAACTCTAGGTTTGTCAGATGTTTTGTCTTCTAAAGTAATTTTGGGTATTCGCTGTCCTAAAATCAATTCATTAATTGCTAATGCTGGATTTAAAATCCAATGTAACATCATCCAATTTTTCCAAGTATAAACTTTGTGTTTTTCTTTGTTAAATTCCATTGTCTATCTGTTTTTGAATATTACTGCCAACGTCTTGGCGCTTGGCGAGGTTGGGGAGTAAAGATGCGAGATTTTTCCATTAAACACAAATTTTCCAAGTACAAAACCATCTTTAAATTAAGCCTAAAACCCCAATCTCGCCAAACGGCTGTTGTGCGTAGTATTTTTTATTTAATCCCACCAAAGCCATATTCCTTTATCTTGTTTTATATACTCTTCTAAAGATTTTATGTCTCCAACTCCTTGGTCGACAGAATCTGGACAAAAAGCATAAACTTCTTTTGCAAATTCTTCCATATTTTGTGGTAATTTATCAAATTCTATTTGAATATAATCTTGATTGCATCCAATTATTTTTACACCAAATTTGGTATTCCATTCTGATATTTTTTTGAGCACATCTTCACTCTCTAAATCATAATTAATTCCGTCAGTTTTTCGATATCTTAAGATATCTAATTCATCAATACCTTTTATTATTCCTATGTTTTTTTTACCATTTAAACCTTCTAAATAGAAAATTAAATATCCTTTTTCCTTAAATTTTTGTTTTAATTTTCTAACCAATTTCTCTGCATCTTTTTCATTCGATTCAGAATAAATACCTTCAAAAGTTTCTTTGTCCAATTCTTCACCAGTATCGGAATCAATTGCTGGTAATTGAAAAATATTTTTTGTTGTTTCGGCTTTAAGTTCTAATACTAAACTTTTGTCGAAATTAAGTTTTGTAATAATTGATTCTTCTGTTTTTGTTAATTCGGTTTTATTAGAGCAACCAAAGAATGAAAATATTCCCATTGTTAAAAGTATTAGTTTAGCTTTCATTATTTGTCTTATTTTCGGCGATTTTCGGTAATATTACGCACAACGTCTTGGCGCTTGTAGCAGTTGGGGAATAAAGATGCGAGTTTTTTCCATTAAACACAAATTTTCCAAATACAAAACCATTTTTAAATTAAGCCTAAAACCCCAATTGCTACAAACGGCTGTTAGCGGTTCGGCAGTTTATTTATTCCGTTTGTCCATTCCAATTTATTCTAATTGGCTTTTCCAAATTTGATTGTTTTCCGTCTTAAACATTTTCTTTTTGCCTTAAAAATCTAAAAAAAAATCGAGTGAAAAGTCCACTTTTCAAGTTTCCGCTTTTCAAGTTTCTGATTTTCCATTACATTATTCAGCCAATTTTTTCAAGTTTCATTTTTCTGTAAACCTGATAAAATTCAACATTCAAGTTTCCACATTCTACAAACTTAATCCACTTCCAATATTCAAGTTTCTGCTTTCTACAAACTTGAGCAAGTTTCATTTTTCGCTTTAAATATCTCACAAAAAATAAAGAAAATTTCACTTTTCAAATTTCGGTTTTTCAACTTTATTTCCTTTTTCTGTGCGCTCCAACCTGCTGACCGCTAACGTCTTGGCGCTTGGCGTGGTTGGGGACTTTTGAAACCGAGTATTTTCGGCTTAACGTAAATGTAGTAAAAAACGCTAATTCCACTAAATCCCCAATCACGCCAAACGGCTGTTGGCAGTAGTTATTTTTATTCAATTAGGTCTTCGATTGAATTTGCAATTTCAATAATCTCTCTAGTTTCGTGTAACCAAATATAAATTTTTTCTCTAATTTCTGTTTGATTTTCTTGAAAGGGCAACATAATTAAATTATCTCCACAACCATTTTCGGCGATTGCAATTCCATTCTTTGGAAAACCTTCTATTTCTCTTAATTGATTAGTTTCTAAAACAATGTGGTTACAAGTTCGGCTAATTCTTTTATTATCCAATTTGTCAAAAAATGGATAGATTGTCCAATCATCTTCATCGGTTGAAAATTCTCCACCATTTTCTTTTTTCATTTTTTCAATGAAGGATTTTGGGAATTGAACTCCCAACTCAACTTCTGCTTCTTTTATGTATTTTAATTCTATGGGAAATGGCATAATTTAATATTTTATAAAATCCCAAGGAATTTTTTGTTTAAAGTCTTGAATACTGTTTTCAATTAATTCTAAAGAAATATCTTTTTTCCATAAAGTTACTGTTCTTGTAAGTTTGGTATCGTCTCTAAATATTTCTATTATAAGTTCATTATTACGATAAATTTCTACACCAATTCCATCTCTATCACCACTAACATCACTTGCAATTTCAATTCTGTCTTTCTCATTTTCCATTGTTAAGTACTGTATTCGTTCAGTTTTTCGATAATTACTGCCAACGTTTCGCGGCTTTGCGAGGTTGCGAACTTCGGAACCGAGATTTTTCGGCTAAGATAAAATTTCTTGCGAAAGATAAACGTGAATTTACCACATATTTCGCAATCTCGCAAAACCGCTGTTAGCGGTTCGGTTTTTTCTATTTCTGATATTCAGTAATGTTTGGTTCAAAATTGGTTAAATAATACAATGCAATAATTATTATGCAAATTATTATGACGATTAGATTCTGTTTAAAGATTTTTAAGGTAATTACTAATAATATACCAATTGTCAAAATTGTTCCTTTAATTACATATGGTTCTAAAATTTCAGATATTAAATCTTTTGGAATAAGCGGATTAGTTAAATTTAGTTTTGTTGAGTAATAAGTTGCAAAAATACTAATTAGTAAAAGTATTGGAGGAATTATTAAAAAACTTGAGATGTTTTGGACTTGCTTATTTCTATTTATTAAGTTTAATTTTTCAAGCATTCTATCATAGATTTAATTGTAGTTTTCGGGAATATTTTCAGCGGTTTTTTGGCGTAAACTGACCGCTAACGTCTTGGCGCTTGGCGAGGTTGCGAACTTCGTAACCGAGTTCTTTCGGCTAAGATAGAATATCTTGCGAAAGCAAAACATGAA
>NZ_JALNUB010000018.1:5913-13918 GCF_023162025.1 Flavobacterium pygoscelis
ATAATTCTACATTAAAGTTAATCTTAGCATTTAAAGCACGAAAAACTTTAATAATTGTATCGAATCTAGCGTCAGTTAAACTATTTTCAATTTTAGAAATTTGAGCCTTTTTTACACCAACTAATTGTCCTAATTGTTCTTGTGTCAAGTTTCTTTCTTTTCGAATTTGTTTAATTGTTTGACCTATCAAATCAATTTTTAATTCGTTTTCAAAATTGTCTCTGTTTTCTGTTCCTTTTTCTCCAACGAATTTATCTGTTACTTCATCTAAACTGTATGTTTTCATAATCTTATTTTTTTTCGTTAAAATATTTTATTCTTAATGATTCTGCTCTTTCAATTTCTACTTTTGGCGTTTTATCTGTTTTCTTTATTATACCGTGAGTAGAAATAACAATCGTATCTTGTTTATCTGATTTATCCCAAAAAGCAAACAATCTTAAATATTGTTTGTTGTATAAAGTTCTAAATTCCCAAATTTCTCCATCGAGTTTTTTAAACAATTCATTATCATTTACGCTTCTCGATTTCCAAATATTGTAAAGAATTTTTTCCTTAGATTTTTGGTCTAAACTTTCCAAAAACTCTAGAACAGGTTCAAGAAATTCAACATTAAATTTATAATCCATTTTCTACTATTCTTAATTCGCAGTAAAGATATAAGTTTCCTTTTTAAGAAACAAATGTTGTTAGGATTTTCGGTCGCTCATTGCTGTCGTACAACTAGTATATATGTATGACTAAATTATACCCATACAACCAATTTATGGTGGATTGGTATGACTAAATCATAGTTTATTTATATTTCAAATGTATTAATAAATTCTTACAAATAGATTTAAATTTTCTAAATAGATACATTTTTTAAATTTGTCTACTGACTGATTTATGTTACCAAAGTGTCAACAGATAGATTTCCTTCATTAGGGATATTATAAACGCAAATTACGACTGAACTTTAAAATACAAGTGTGTGGTGAACAATTATTTCTAAATGGGTTTCTAAATCTCATTTAACTAAAAATTAATAAACGTTCGTTTGAAGTACGCTATAAAATGATGTAATTTTAAAGTCTATGGAAAATGTAAATAAAAAAGGTTTCTTTTTCAAGCAATATGAACCGCCATTTCAGTCCCCGTTTGACAAACTCTTTGGTATTTTCAAGGAATTAATAACGCATACTTCGGGAGATTTTGATGAAGCAATCGATTGGTTGAGAGAATTAGACAAGGAATATAAACTCACCGACGAACACTATACCATTGATGATTTTATTGAAGATTTAAGAAAAAAAGGATATATTCGTGATGAACTGAAAGAGGACGGGACTTCGGGAACCGGGATCACTGCCAAGACGGAACGTGCGATAAGACAGCAGGCTCTGGATACTATTTTTGGAAACTTGAAACGTTCTGGAAGTGGGAATCATAAAACAAAACATGCAGGAAGCGGAGACGAACATACAGGCGAGTTTCGGGAGTTTCATTTTGGAGACGGATTAGAACGTATTTCACTAACAGAAAGCTTGCGTAATGCCCAAATCAATAATGGCGTCGATGATTTTATGCTAACCGAAAATGATTTGGTTGTCGAGGAAACACAGTTTAAATCACAAATGAGCACGGTCTTAATGATTGATATTAGCCACAGTATGATTTTGTACGGCGAGGATCGTATTACTCCTGCTAAAAAAGTGGCGATGGCTCTTGCTGAACTCATTACTACGCGTTACCCAAAAGATACTTTAGATATTTTAGTTTTTGGAAATGACGCTTGGACTATTCCAATTAGGGATTTACCGTATTTAAAAGTAGGTCCTTATCATACCAATACGGTTGCTGGATTACAATTGGCTATGGATATTTTACGTCGCAAACGAAATACCAACAAGCAAATTTTTATGATTACCGATGGAAAGCCAAGTTGCGTGCGCGAGAAAGATGGATCCTATTATATGAACAGTAACGGTCTTGACGAATATATTGTGGATAAATGTTACAATCAGGCGCAACAAGCTCGTAAATTACATATTCCGATTACAACTTTTATGATTGCGAATGATCCATACCTGCAACAATTTGTAAATCATTTTACCGAAGCCAATCAAGGAAAAGCATTTTATACGGGGCTAAAAGGATTGGGAGAAATGATTTTTGAAGATTATGAAACCAATAGAAAGAAGAGAATAAAATAGTGTTGAATAATGAGTTGAAACATAGCTTTGAACACTTAACTTAAAAATATTATTAGAGAATAATAGTAATAAAAATTAAAATAATCTTGGTGAACTTTGTGCAAAACATTGTAAACCTTGTGGTTAAAAAACAACAAATATGAAAATAGAAGATATAAAAACACTCGGGGAATTAAAAAAATCAGGATACGAAAGCAAAAGTATTAAAGATGAATTGCGATTAAATTTAAGACAAAAGATAAAAGCTGGGCAAACTACTTTTGAAGGAGTTCATGGTTTTGAGAATACGGTAATTCCAGAGTTGGAACGAGCAATTTTGTCACGTCATAACATCAACTTATTAGGTCTTCGTGGTCAAGCCAAAACGAGATTGGCACGTAAAATGGTAGAATTATTGGATGAATATATTCCGTATGTAAGCGGTTCTGAAATTAATGACGATCCATTGAAACCGATTTCGCGTTTTGCGAAAGATATTATTGATTTAAAAGGCGATGATACTCCAATTTCATGGTTGCATAGAAGCGATCGTTTCTTTGAAAAATTAGCAACTCCAGACGTTACCGTAGCAGATTTAATTGGTGATGTCGATCCTATTAAAGCGGCAAATTTAAAATTATCTTATGCTGATGATCGTGTGATTCATTTTGGAATGATTCCGAGAGCGAATCGCTGTATTTTTGTGATCAACGAATTACCTGATTTACAAGCTCGAATTCAAGTTGCATTGTTTAATATTTTGCAAGAAGGGGATATCCAAATTAGAGGTTTTAAGTTAAGAATGCCTCTGGATATGCAGTTCGTTTTTACAGCAAACCCAGAAGATTATACCAATAGAGGAAGTATTGTGACGCCGTTGAAAGATAGAATAGGTTCGCAAATATTAACCCATTATCCTGACACGATAAAAATTGCAAGAACAATTACGGAACAAGAAGCCAAGTTAGATACATTGCAGAATGATATGGTTTACGTTCCTTCTTTAGCGAGAGATTTATTGGAGCAAGTTAGTTTTGAAGCCAGAGAAAGTGAATATATTGATAACAAAAGCGGAATTAGCGCGCGTTTGAGTATTACGGCTTTTGAGAATTTATTAAGTACTGCCGAAAGAAGAGCTTTGAAAAATGGAGCCGATAAAACTACGGTTCGCTTGTCAGATTTTATGGGAATTATTCCTGCAATTACTGGAAAAGTAGAATTAGTTTATGAAGGAGAGCAGGAGGGAGCCGCCGTAGTCGCACAGCACTTATTAGGTGATGCGATCCATACTTTTTTCCCTGCTTATTTTCCTAAGATTGAAAAATTAGAAAAGCAAGATGAAAAAACAGCTTACACGGATATTATCGAATGGTTTTTTGCCGAAAGTGGTTTCGAGTTATTAGACGATTGTACGGACGAAGAATACCAAAGAATTTTAGGAAGTATTGTTCCGCTTGAAATTTTAATTAAAAAATACCAACCACAACTCGCCAATGAAGACAAATTCTTTATGAAAGAGTTTATATTATGGGCTTTGGTCGAATATAAAAAATTAAGTAAAGATCGTTTTTCCGAAGGCTATCAGTTTAAGGATATTTACGGTAGTTTTATCAGTAAACTGTAATATAAAAAGGGTTTAGATTTATTTCTAAACCCTTTTTTATTTTGAAATTCCTATATTTTAAGCGTAAATTAGCAGATTGCTTATTTTTTTAGAAGATTTAGAAAGATATTATTTTAAAAAAAAAGAATTTAAATTTTAGATTTTTATAATAGTGCTTTTAAAAGCCAACGAATCTCCTGTAAAAAATCATGCATATTTATTTCACAATAAAGTAATGCTATTTTTTTTTATTCTACTTTTGCTTGTTGGCGGTCTAAGCAGTCAATGAAAATTGACATGGAAAATAATTTCGAGACTTTGATAGCCACTTATATTGAAAATAAAGTAGGTATATCTGAGCATTTCTTGAGTAACACTTTGGCGAATAACTTAAAGCTAAATTTAATTGCTCTTAACACTAAAAGTTTATTGGTTGATGCAGGAATAGGCAACGCCGAAAAGGTTTCCTATGATGGAGCAATTCGGAGTGATTCTATTTATTGGTTAGATAAAAAACACAATAATGCCTTCGAAAATGAATTTTTTGCCCAAATAGAAGAATTCATTTTATACCTCAATCGAAGCTGCTTTGCAGGAATTACTAGTTATGAGTTTCATTATTCTTTATATGAATCAGGTGATTTTTATTTAAAACACTTGGATCAATTCAAAAATAATCCCAGCCGAAAATACTCTATGATTAGTTATTTGAATGCCGATTGGCAAGAAAGTGATGGGGGCGAATTGCTTATTCATCAACAAAATAATAATCAAAAAATAGCACCCACTCAAGGTAAAACAGTTTTCTTTAAAAGTGACGAGTTAGTGCATGAAGTTTTGATTACGAATAACACTAGAATGAGTATAACGGGTTGGTTAAAAAGTGATTAATTTTTTTAATACAAATTATTTATATTGTCAAATCGAGCTTACGCGAGATTTTTTTTAATAATTAGTTAAAAAAAGCGTCTCGACTGCGCTCGACCTGACAGCTACACTAAATATTGTCTAATGGAGCACAGTCGATATTCTTTATAGATATTAATTGAAAAAAGCGTTTCGACTGCGCTCGACGTGACAGCTACACTAAATATTGTCTAATCGAGCGCAGTGAAGATTCTTTATAGGGATTACTTTAAAAAAGCCTCTCGTATGCACTCGACGTGACAGCTTAATCTACGTCAGTCGATATTTAATTTAGTAAAAAGTGATTTAATTCCCTTTTAAACGAGTGAATATCTTTTGGAGTAATTTTTTTCCATCTCTCTTACTTTTAGGGACTTCGATCGCATGCATTCCAGCAGGATTTTGAATAAACTGGTAACTAAAAGCAAATTGTGGGTTGGTTGGATTATCATTTAAAAGGCCAAAACGCAGATCGTTAAAATATAAATCCCCGTCTTTTTTTGAAATAATATACCAACCTTCGCTAGCTTTTTTGAGTTTTTCAAAATCTGAATTTCCTAGCAATTGCTTTTCTAGAATCTTATTTTTACTGTAAACAACAAATGAAATGGGTTGTGTGTCAAAAAGGGAATAATCGCTTAATAAATAATTGTCTGAAGTAGCGACGTTTGCATTCCATAAAATCAAATTAAAAGCAGTTGGTTTTACAATAATTTCAGAATATTGAATTCCTTGATTTTTTAGTGCTTTTTCAAATTGTGATAAGGTGTAAAGTTTTATAAAACAAGATAAAAGCAAATAGAAACTACTGATTATTAATCCTCTGATGATGTATTTGTTACGCAGTGTCGTGTTCTTTGTTTTCCATACGAATACTAATGCTACAATAAGCGGAATTGTATAAAGTGGATCAATTACAAAAATAGTTTTTAATGCCAATCGTGGCTCTAAAGGCCATAAAATTTGAGTTCCCCAGGAAGTAAACATATCTAGCAAAACGTGAGTCAGTAAGCCCCAGAAAGCCATATTAGTAGCAGAAAAAAAGATGATTTTACCTTTCTCAAGCTTAGAAATTAGCCAACCCAAAACCGGACTAATTAGCAAAAAAAGAAAAAGAGAATGACTAATGCCACGATGAATTAATATAGCGTCTACAGGATTTATGAACAATCCAACTATCACATCTAAGTCAGGTAATGTCCCTAAAATTGCACCGTAAATAAAGGTTCTGTTTTTAAGTTTTTTTCCAGCGCATACTTCGGCAACTGCAATTCCTAAAACGATTTGTGTAAAAGAATCCATAATGCGAAAGTAAGCCAAATCAATTGACTTCCCAATTGATGTGTTCTGAATTTTAGTAAAATCTATTTGTTAACTTTTTAAACTATTGATGTAAATTAAAAGAATTGTAATAACTCAAAATATTAAATTCTTTATGGCTTTGTGTTTTGGCGGGGACAGAAAGTGCTTTTAAGTTGTACTTATAATAAGGTTTAATTTTCTAAAAAGAACTATTTTTAAACCAATAAAGAGTATTTTTGGACTCTAAAAATTTATTATGCTTTTTCTAATTTTAAGTATTATTTGTAGCGTTACTGTGGGTGTTATTTTTAAAATAACTCGCAAATACAATGTCAATAATTCACAAATTGTAGCAGCAAACTATCTCTTTGCTATAATTCTTTGCTATTTGTTTTTTAGTCCTAATTTGAAGTCAGTTGACACAGAATCGCCTTGGACTTTGTACATCGTTATTGGACTTTTGTTGCCGTCCGTATTTTTATTTTTGGCTGCTTCAATCAAGCATATGGGAATTGTAAAGACAGATGCAGCACAACGACTTTCACTATTTATTCCTATTCTAGCCGCTTGGTTAATCTTCAAAGAAGACTTTAATTCATTAAAAATTATTGCATTTTTAATTGGTTTACCAGCAATACTATTGATTCTCTCAAAACCATCTGAAAACACCAAAAATAAATGGATATATCCTGCTATAGTTTTACTTGGTTTTGGTTTAATAGATATTCTTTTTAAACAAATAGCATCGTACACCACTTTGCCTTATACCACTTCCTTATTTGTAGTTTTTTGCATTGCTTTGCTAATTATGGTTGCTGTTGTTATTTATGAATGGATAGCTAATAATGTCCGTTTGCAGATTAAAAACATCGCTTTTGGAGGTTTAGTTGGTTTTTTTAATTTTGGAAATATTCTTTTCTATCTCAAAGCTCACCAAGCATTTTCCGAAAATCCTTCGACTGTATTTGCAGGAATGAATATGGGTGTAATAATTTTAGGAAGTCTTTTAGGTATTTTTGTGTTTAAGGAGAAATTGTCTAAAATAAATTTAGCGGGACTTTTTCTAGCTTTAATAGCTGTTGTTTTAATTGTATTATCGCAAATAAAATAATTTTTAGATTTAATTTATAGAAGGAATAAGGCTTTAATGAAAAACTAATATGATTTTAGTAAGCATACAAAAAAGCAATAGCTTAATATAAAAATAATGAATTATAATTCTATATGAATCTGTATTTTAATTTCTAATTTGAAATATGAATTTTAATCTATATTTTTATTTTTTCTAATTCTAAAGAGATATGATCCATTTCTTTTTTTAATTCAACTACTTCATTATCTAAAGAGTCAATCTCTTTTTGGCTCGAATTAATTTCTTGTTCTCTTTGAGTAGCACATCTTAAAAACTGAAAATCTTGGGCTTTATTTAATTTATTCTTGGCTTGTTCTAGAGCGCTAACAGATTTAAAAAGTTTTTCCTGAACTTCTACAAGTCTGCTATTTAGTGTTGCTTTTCTTTCTTTTAGAACTTTTTCAAAAGCTATTTTTTCTTGTTCAATAATTTGATTTTTTTGTTCTTTAATTGTTTTTTCTTGTAATTGAAATTGAAGATTTTCTTTTTCAGTTCTAGTGTTCTTTTGCTCTAATTCAGCACTTCTTTTATTTTCAAAATAAGTAAATACAGAACTTGCTATAAATAGTGTTACTAGGGCTATTAGTACATAAAAAAATGTTTTATTGATGCCTAATATTTTTGAATTGGCTGTTGGCTCAGTTGTTTCAGTTTCCTCAAGGCTACCTATTTCAGTTTGTGTTGTAGGTGTTACAAAATTATTAATCAGTGGCGGTACAATTACAAATAATGGTTGCAATTCCGTTATTTCTCCAGCATATTTCCAATCCTCCATTCCTGCACACCATACAGGAGTTGTCTTTGCAATCATTTTTGCTTTTAACTCATCAAAATCAAAGGGACCAGTACTTTCAGTACCATTATGGATGTAATAGGAATTCATGCTGT
>NZ_JALNUB010000014.1:0-23650 GCF_023162025.1 Flavobacterium pygoscelis
GACAACAAATACAACCTCCATTAACTCATCAAGTTCAATATTACTTTTCCAAACTTTGATATGATAATTTTTTCCGTTAATGATTTTATTAACTTCAATCATTTTGTTCGAAATGTATTCTTTATCAATATCAGAATACATCAAAGTATCTTTAACGGTTTGCGGGATGATTTTATTTTTGTCAATTTCTTGAACATAAACTTCATTATTAGCTTCAAAAACAGTTAAAACCGAACTATTTCCTTTAGCTAAATGGTTTTCAATTACTTTAACTCTAGTCAACAATAAAGACTGATTACTTTCACCAATTTCATTTAAAAGAAAAAAATAAATGAACAAAGAAGAAAATAAAATTACCGGAATCGTATACAAGATATAATACCGACTGGTTTTGGTGAGTAGCTTCATAATTCTGTTTTAAAACTGTAACCAATCCCGTATATTGATTGAATATAATCTGTACAATTGGCCGTCAATAATTTCTTTCTTAAATTTTTTACATGATTGTAAATAAAATCAAAATTGTCAAACTGATCGGCATTATCGCCCCATAAATGCTCTACAATAGCACTTTTTTGAATTACTCTATTTTTATTAGCGATGAAATAAACTAATATATCAAACTCTTTTGATGTCAAGTTCAGTGGTTTTTCGTTGATTAACACTTTTCTTTCCTCAGGGTATAATTTAATTTCATTGACAATTATTGCAGCCTCACCATCAAAATTATTACGTCTAATCAATGCTTTTATCCTCGCATTTAATTCTGGTAAATAAAAGGGTTTTGGCAAGTAATCGTCTGCTCCTAAATTAAGACCATCAATTTTATCATCAAAGGAATTTTTAGCAGAAATGATGATAATTCCTGTTTTTGATCTTTTATTTTTTATCGCTTTTATTAAGTCTAATCCGTTTCCGTTCGGCAAAGTGATATCTAGTAAAACGCAATCATATTCATACACTTGTATTTTTTCAAAAGCAGAATTAAAATCATTTGCCACCTCTACTCTATTTTTCTCTAATCCTAAGTAATGGCTAATGCTTTTCTGCATTTCTATTTCATCTTCAACAAGCAAGATTTTCATTAATGATATGATATTTGTTTAAACAAAAGTAATTTTTAAATCAAAAATAAATTGTTATTTATATTTTAAATCGAATCGTTTTTAAAATAAAAAAAGGGAAATTACTCTCCCTTTCTATTATAAATTTATTTAGTCACACAATCTACTGGATTGAGTTTGTATTTTACGCGATCAAAATCTATTGGTTCGCCGGAAACAAAATGACCAGCACCTAATGTAACTTCTATTTTTCCGTTTCCTAAAATAAGTTGATTGTCACGCTTTAAGAAAGCCATAGGGTTTTTAAAAGTAGTCTCTTTATTATTCCCTTGAATGTAAGTGTAACTAACAAAAAGTGTATCACCACGAAATTCTCCAGCAACTTCACCAACATACTTAGGTGTATTTGCCATAACCATATCCATGTTTCCCGTTATGTGTCCATCTTTAAAAGTATTCATTTTCAATGCTATTGTATCTTTTTCGTAAAGTGCTGTATAACACTCAACCTTTACAGGCGCTTCTTCTGGAGCTGCTACAGGAATTTTTTCACTTTGATTATTTTTACAACTTCCAAAAATAACACAAGAGAACAATAAACAAAACACACCAAGATTTTTCATAATAGTCTTTATTAATTAATAATAGTATTAAGGTTTATGCTAATTTACAAAAGAAAAAGTATGTTTTGTACTTGTTTTTAAAACTAAAGTTTAAAATTTTAAAATTCAGACCTTTATTGCATATAAGATTACAAAATTTTCAATCAATATTTTTTTAAATTAGATTTAAAGAATTACTGTTTGACTATAAATAGGATAACTGAAATTTCTTTTTACTAATTTGTTAAAAAGTGTTCGCTTCTATTAAAATGCGAATATTTTCCCAAAACTGAACTTCTTAAAAGTTTTTATAAACCTAAAAACATATTTTTGTAAGTACTGTAAAATCTGTAAAAAAAGAAAATGGACCAAGATAAATTTATTTTTTGCCTCGAAGCTGTTGCTGATGTAGAAGTTCAAAATAGCACAGAAATAGTGAAACATTTAGAAGAACTTGCTTTAAATCATGGTGTATCTAGCATTTATAAAAATTGTGATACGATAGAAGGACTTGAGGAGAGTTTGGGTGCGTTACTTTATGACGATCACAATTTTAAAGATTATGAAATCATATATTTAGTAATGCAAGGTCAAGAAAATTCTATCTGCATACATGATTATTTTTATAGTTTAGAAGAGATTGCGGAACTTTTTGAGGGAAAAATGAAAGGAAAAATTGTTCATTTTGCCAATGAAAAAATTCTAGATTTAAGTTCAGAAGAAGCACAATACTTTCTAGACGTAACTGGAGCCAGAGCAATTTCAGGCTACGGAGCTACTTTTAATAATATTAGTAGCATTCATTTAGACAAAGTGTTTTTTAGTTTATGTCAAGAAGAATTTGATTTAGTAACAATC
Organism: Flavobacterium pygoscelis; assembly: GCF_023162025.1. NCBI lineage: Bacteria > Pseudomonadati > Bacteroidota > Flavobacteriia > Flavobacteriales > Flavobacteriaceae > Flavobacterium > Flavobacterium pygoscelis. The sequence continues at coordinate 2,525 of NZ_JALNUB010000014.1, forward strand.
GTAGAAGAATTGCATCAGAAATTTTATGAGGCCTGTAAAGCTCTTGATTTTAGATTATACTATTAGAGTAATTTTTCAAATATAAAATCATTTTTATTAATTTTTATAAAACAGCTTTTCTATTGCTTTGCCTATTATTATAAGATTTATAAAATACTTGTAAATCATTTTGAGTTTGTTATAAAATGAAGTCTATAATGACTAAATTTGGTAATCCTGCGAAGGTTTTTAAATAATATTAATAAAAGCATATAACAACTCAAAAAATAAATATGGCTAAAGAATTAAAGAATTACGAAGTACATTTAGTCGAGGAAAATTTACTTGAAATTACAGGTAAAGGTGATAATACGTTATGGAAAAACGCCCAAGTCTTAACTGATTTTTGTTCTCCTTGGGATTCTGAAAAACCATCAAAAATTGAATTTAAAGCAGTTTGGGATCGTGAGAATTTATTTTTTTGTTTTACAGTATCGGACACTATGATACACATTGATAGAAAAGATGATAGCATTCATAGCATAGGAAGTTCGGATCGTGTAGAACTTTTTTTTAGATCTAATCATGCAATGAATCCATACTATTGTTTGGAAATTGATACTGCTTCAAGAATAATGGATTTTGTAGCCTATCCTAATAAAAAATTCGACTTTGATTGGAACTGGCCACAAAATAATATGGCGGTAAAATCCTCTATTGATGATAGCAGTTTTACTATCGAAGGAGTCATTAGCATCCTCTCACTTAAAATGCTTCATTTAATTAATGATAATAAAATTGAAACTGGATTGTTTAGAGCTAAATATAACGAAAAAGAAAAATCAATTTTTGAACCCGTTTGGATTTCTTGGGTAAATCCAGAAACTGAAACCCCAAATTTTCATACCCCATCCTCATTTGGAGTACTCCATTTAATAGAATAAAGCAGTACTTGGATTTTAAATAATAAAAAAGAGAAATTGGATAATAGTTTATATATCTATTACCCAATTTCTCTTTTTTGCTGTATATAAACATTTAATAATTTAAATGTAATTTTAGTGATTGATTGCTATTCTAAAATAAAACTAACAGTAACATTAGCGGTAATATTTATTTCTCCTACTGCAAGTGTTTCTCTTGGAGCACTCATATCGCTACTTTCCATCATTTTCATTGCTGCATATCTGGGTTGCGGGTAATTCGTCTGAGAATTATCAGATATGGTCATCGCACGTCCTATTTTTTGTCCTAAAACCGAAACATAATCTTGTGCTTTCATTTTCGCTTCTTTCATCGCTAATTTTCTAGCCTCAGATTCATATTGAGCCATTTTAGAAGATTGAAATGTTACAGTATCAATTCTGTTAATACCATTATCAACTAAACCTCCCATTAACTCATCATACTTACTCAAGTCTCTTAATAAGATCTCAATAGTTTGCGTAGCATTATAACTGTGTTTCTTTTTTTCATAATCATATTGAGGATTTAATGAAACGCGTTGTGTTTTATAATCTGCAGGAGCCAAATTCATTTTTTTAATATATTTCAAAACAGCGTCAATTTTTTCGTCATTCTGTTTCTTTACATCTTTGGCGTTGTTGCCTTTTGTTTCAACAGTAACAGCAATCGTTGCTTCATCTGGAACTACCTTAATTTTACCTTCTCCGCTTACATTGATTTGTGGAATCTGTTTTACTTCTTGACCATATGACATCGTTACGAATAATATAGACAATATAAATAGTGCTTTTTTCATTTTTTTATAATTTTAGTGTTTGTACTAATTCCTTTTCAAAAGTTATGCCAATTATAGTTTTCCTGCCTTTTGCATTACAAAAAGAATTACAATAGGAATCGCTAATAAAACCACCATCAAAGTATGATCGACAAGTAAAGAAGGTTGTTTTATCAATGTGATTAAATAGCCTCCTACTGCACCGCCAAAATGGGCTGTATGACCAATATTATCATTTTTTGCTCTCATACCATAAATAGAATAGAGTAAATAAAGTATTCCAAAAAGATACGCTGGCATAGGAATAATAAAAAATATTCCGAGCATCATATCTGGTTGCAATAATATTGCAGAATATAAAACTCCCGTTACAGCTCCCGACGCTCCTACAGCTCTGTAACCATAATCCTCTTTATGAAATGCCATGGTGAGTAAGCTTCCAAATATCAAACTTCCAAAATAAATTAAAACAAATGAAAAACTACCCATTAAATTAATGACCACTGGAGCAAAAAAGAACAGTGTCATCATGTTAAAAATCAGATGCGTTATATCAACATGCAGAAAACCAGAGGATAACATTCTTATTTGTTCTCCTGCTCTAATACTTCCTACATGAAACTCATATTTTCTAAAAAAAGAAAGGTCGTTAAAACCTTTATAACTAATCAAAACATTTACAATAATAATTGCTATCAAAAGGGTATTCATAAAGTATGTTTATTGTGTGTTGTAAATATAGTCATTCTCAAATACGCACAGAGTAACTACTCAAAATTAATATCAGTCTAGATTTTTGACTTATATTTGCATAAAAAATAACGGCATGCAACTTCTTATTTTCCTCTTAGCCTTCCCGCTTTTATGGATTATCTCCATACTCCCTTTTAGAATATTTTATTGGTTCTCTGATTTTATTTACTTACTCGTTTATTACGTGATCGGTTACAGAAAGAAAACAGTTAAAGAAAATTTGGCTTTAGCTTTACCCCATTTAAGCGATAAGGAGCGACTTATTATTGAAAAAAAATCATATCATCACTTGTGCGATTTATTTTTAGAGATGATTAAAACCATGTCGATTTCTTCAGAAGAAATGAACAAAAGATTTCATATTACAAATATTGAATTGGTTAAAGAATATGAAGATAAAGGAAAAAGCACTGTCTTATTAGCCTCTCACTACGCTAGCTGGGAGTGGTTGTTATCTATAAATGCAAAAACAAAATTTAAAGGAATAGGTGTTTATAAAAAAATTGCTAATAAATATTTTGATAAACTCATTCGCAATATACGCTCTAAATACGATGCTGAATTAGTAGAAACTAAAAAGACAATCCCATTAATGGCCGAGAATGAAAAAAATGGTGTTCTAGCTATGTATGGTCTTGCTAGCGATCAATCTCCAAAAATGAACAGAGCTTTTCATTGGGATAAATTTATGGGAATAGAAGTTCCCGTTCATACTGGAGCTGAAATGCTATCTAAAAAATATGATTTAAATGTACTTTTTGTTAAAGTAAAAAAGGTAAAAAGAGGTTTCTATGAAGCTACCTTCATCCCAATTACTGACAACCCGAGATCTATTCCTGATTTTAAAATTACAGATATTTTTTTAAGAGAAGTTGAAAAACAAATTCTAGAGGCTCCAGAATATTATTTCTGGACGCACAAACGATGGAAACACAGAAGATAAACTTATTAGTAAAATAAAAAAAACACTAAATCTAAAAAAATAGACTTAGTGTTTTTTTTTATTTTTAACAATCAAATTATTAAAGAGAGTACCAATTTTTAACCAATTCATCTTCTAGAGGCTTCGCTTTTTTATTGATAAACTCATTGGTATTAGAGTTATAATCGTAATCCAATGCCCATGTTTTATGATTTTCTGCTAAGGATTTAATACCTTGACAAACATATTCTATTTCCTCAGTAGTTGTCGTAGGGTGAATAGACATTCTAATCCAACCTGGTTTTCTAATCAAATCACCTAATGTAATTTCATCAATCAATTTACTAGAAGTTTCTTGATCTACATGTAGTAAAAAATGACCATAAGTTCCAGCACAACTGCATCCTCCACGTGTTTGAATTCCAAATTTATCATTTAATAATTTTACCCCTAAATTAAAATGCAAATCCTCTACAAAGAAAGATATTACACCTAATCTATCCTGATGCTGTCCTGCAAGTATTTTTATATTAGATATATTTCCTAACTCAGAGAAAATATAATCAACAATTTCGTGTTCTCTTTTTAAGATATTATCAATACCCATTTGATCTTTCAACTGAATGGCTAATGCGGTTTTAATCACTTGAAGAAAACCTGGAGTTCCACCATCTTCTCTATCCTCGATATTATCTATATATTTATGTTCTCCCCAAGGATTAGTCCAACTTACCGTTCCGCCTCCGGGATTATCCGGTACTAAATTTTGATATAACTTTTTATTAAAAATTAAAACACCACTTGTACCAGGACCTCCTAAAAATTTGTGTGGCGAAAAGAAAATTGCATCTAAATAACTTTCTGGATCTTTTGGATGCATATCGATACTTACATAAGGACCAGAACAAGCAAAATCTACAAAACAAAGTCCGTTATGTTGATGCATCATTTTGGCAACATCATGATAGGGAGTTCTAATTCCGGTAACATTTGAACAAGAAGTAATAGAGGCAATTTTAAAAGGGCGTTCTTTATATTTATCTAATAATATTTCTAAATTTTCAATACTAAACAAACCATCCTCAGAAGAAGGAATTACTTCAACATCTGCTATTGTCTCTAACCAGGAAGTTTGATTAGAATGATGTTCCATGTGTGAAATAAAAACAATTGGTTTTTTTTCGGCAGGAATGGTAATAAAGTTTTTTAAATTTTCAGGTACTTTTAAACCTAAAATTCGCTGAAATTTATTGACAACTCCAGTCATTCCTGTGCCATCAGTAATCAAAACATCATCGCTATTGGCATTTACATGATTCTTAATGATATGACGTGCTGTATGATACGCTTTTGTCATTGCAGTACCCGAAATAGTAGTTTCTGTATGTGTGTTAGCAACGAAAGGACCAAATTCATTCATTAATTTTTCTTCAATTGGGCGATACAAGCGACCACTTGCTGTCCAATCTGTATAAACAATTTTTTTTGAACCGTATGGAGATTCAAAATCCTGATCTATTCCAATTATGTTTTTGCGAAATTGTTGAAAATATTGTTCTAAAGCTGTAGTTGCTGTTTTGGTAATCATTATATATTTAATTAGACCTCAAAGGTATTGATTTTTCTCAAATAGTCATTTTCAACTTTTGTTAATAGTAAAGAATCTTTGTTTTCTTTGGATTATGGAGACCAAAATCACAAGATAAATACTCCTTTTATGATTTAAATATAAGATTAAACTACAGTTCTTAAAAGCAAAACTATTTATAAGGAATTTAGAAATAAAAAAACCTTCCAAAAAATATTTTGAAAGGTTTTATTTGTCGAGATTAAAGTGAGTTAAATACCCGCAATCGCTTTTATTTCATCAATAATACGAAAAGCTAAACCATCAGCTTTTTCTTGAGTAGATGCTTCAGTATAGATTCGGATAATAGGTTCTGTATTTGATTTTCTCAAGTGAACCCAATTTTCTTCGAAATCAATTTTCACACCGTCAATAGTGGTAATATCTTCATTTTTATACTTTTCTGTCATTGCAACAAGAATAGCATCAACATCAATTTGTGGTGTTAATTCAATCTTATTTTTGCTCATGTAATATTCAGGATAAGAAGCACGGAGAGCAGAAACACTCATTTTTTTGTTGGCTAAATGGGTTAAAAATAATGCAACTCCCACCAAGCTATCCCTTCCGTAATGCAATTCAGGATATATAATTCCGCCGTTTCCTTCACCACCAATTACAGCATTATTGGTTTTCATTAATTTTACAACATTCACTTCACCAACAGCACTCGCCTCGTAACTTCCTTTGTGCTTATTAGTAACATCGCGCAAAGCACGTGAAGAGGACATATTAGATACTGTATTCCCCGGTGTTTTACTTAACACATAATCTGCACAAGCAACTAAAGTATATTCTTCTCCAAACATTTCTCCGTCTTCACAAATAAATGCCAAACGATCCACATCTGGATCTACTACAATTCCTAAATGAGCGCCTTCTTTAACGACAAGTTCAGAAATATCAGTTAAATGTTCTTTTAAAGGTTCTGGATTATGAGGAAAATGTCCGTTAGGTTCGCAATAAAGTTCTATTACTTCTACACCCATTAACTCTAGTAATCTAGGAATTATAATTCCGCCCGAAGAATTTACACCATCAACAACCACTTTAAATTTGGCTGCTTTTACAGCATCAACATCAACTAGTGCTAGGTTCAACACCTCATCAATATGTATGTCCATATAAGCATCATTAATCATTATTTCTCCTAAATGATCCACTTCTGAAAAATGAAACGCTTCTGCTTCTGCAATTTCTAGAATTTTTAATCCTTGATCGCCATCCAAAAATTCGCCTTTTTCGTTTAGTAATTTTAAAGCATTCCATTGTTTAGGATTATGAGAAGCGGTAAGAATAATTCCACCATCTGCATTTTCAATGGGTACAGCTACCTCAACGGTTGGCGTAGTAGAAAGGCCTAAATCAATTACATCAATTCCTAAACCAATTAGCGTATTTACTACTAGATTATGAATCATTGGCCCAGAAATACGAGCATCACGACCTACTACAACTGTTAATTTTTCTTTTCCACTATATTGTTTAAGCCAGGTTCCGTAGGCAGATGCAAATTTAACAGCATCAACAGGAGTTAGATTATCTCCTACTGTTCCTCCTATTGTTCCACGAATCCCTGATATTGATTTTATTAATGTCATTTAATACGGTTTAATTTGTTCTAAAAAAATTTAAATATTTACAAATATAAGAATTGAAGAAGTATAAAAGTCACTTAGAATTTAAAAAATAGGATAAAAAACCCTAATTTAGGCGAATGAATTTTTTAGCCCATATATATCTTTCTGGTGATAACGATTTACTGAAAATTGGCAACTTTATGGCCGATGGAATACGCGGAAAACAATTTGAGACTTATCCTTTAGAAATTCAGAAAGGGATTATCCTTCACCGTGCTATTGATACTTTTACAGATGCACATCCAATTTTTAGGCAAAGTACCAAACGACTTCACGAAAATTACCATCATTATGCAGGGGTAGTTGTTGATGTATTATACGATCATTTTTTAGCCAAAAATTGGAAGAATTACTCTAATGAAAAATTAGATGATTTTGTAGCTCATTTTTATAAATCTTTAGAAGAAAACAAAAACCTACTATCAGAAAGAGTGTTGCGAATAATGCCCACTTTATTCCAAGAAAATTGGCTTGTTAGTTATCAAACAGTTGAAGGAATAAATCATATTTTGACCCAAATGGATCGGCGCACTAAAAATCAATCTAACATGCGATTTGGAACACAAGATCTTACTGAATTTTATTCCGAATTTGAAGATGAATTCACTCGTTTTTTTAAAGAATTAATATTATTTTCGAACGAAAAATTAAAAACCTTATGAATAAGTTTATACTCTTAATTGCCTTAGCTTTTTTAAGCTGTAAATCCAATGAGAAAACAGTAACACCAACAGGCTTGGTAAGTAACAAAGCTATGGTAGTTTCAGCACGTGAAGAAGCTTCAGAAATCGGGGTAGCTATCATGAAAAAAGGAGGTAATGCATTTGATGCAATGGTTGCTACTGAACTAGCATTGGCTGTAGCGCATCCTCAGGCTGGAAATATTGGTGGTGGCGGTTTTATGGTTTTTAGAAAAGCTAATGGTGAAACAGGAAGTATTGATTATAGAGAGAAAGCGCCAATGGCTGCCTCAAAAGATATGTTTTTGGATAAAAACGGCAATGTAATCGAAGGAAAAAGTACCCAAACAGCTCTAGCCTCTGGAATTCCTGGAACTATCGCAGGAATATTTGAAGTACATAAAAAATATGGCTCTTTACCTATGAGTGAAATATTAAAACCTGTAATTGCGCTAGCAGAAAGAGGGGTAATTATCACTAAACATCAAGCAGAAAGTTTAAATAATAATAGAGAAACTTTTATCAAAAGAAACGGAAGAAATAGTTTATTCTCTAAAGTTTACAAAGAAAATGACACCATAAAATACACAGCATTAGCAGCAACATTGCAACGCATTGCTAAAAATGGTCGTGATGAATTTTATAGTGGCGAAACGGCACAAAAACTTGTAGCATTTTTAGCGAAAAAAGGAGGAAATGCGACTCTAGAAGATTTTCAAAAATACCAGGCCAAATGGCGTACTCCAATTACCTTTCAATATAAAAAATTAAAAATCACCTCTATGTCTCCTCCTAGTAGTGGTGGAATTTGCCTGAATCAAATCATGAAAATGATAGAGCCTTATAACCTATCGCAAATGGGACATAATAGTTTAAAAACAATACAAGTTATTACAGAAGCTGAACGAAGAGCTTATGCAGATAGAAATTTTTATTTGGGTGATCCTGATTTTGTAAAACTGCCTATTAAAGAATTATTAAGCCCTTCCTATTTAGAAAAAAGAATGAAAGATTTTTCATTTGACGCAGCTTCTAAATCATCAGATATCGCAGCAGGTGAAATTAAAGGATACGAGAGTAACCAAACCACACATTACTCTATAGTTGATGCTGCAGGGAACGCTATTTCTGCTACCACAACATTAAATGATAATTATGGTTCTAAATTGTATTGTGATGAATTAGGTTTTTTCTTGAACAATCAAATGGATGATTTTAGTGCTAAACCTGGAGTTCCTAATTTGTATGGATTAACAGGAAGCGAGGCTAATAGTATTGCTCCTGAGAAAAGAATGTTAAGTTCGATGACACCCACTATTGTAGAAAAAGATGGTAAATTATATATGGTCGTTGGAACTCCTGGAGGTTCTACTATTATCACTTCTGTTTTACAAACCATCTTGAATGTATATGAATTTGGATTAAGTATGCAGGAAGCAGTCAATGCTCCTCGTTTTCATCACCAATGGTTGCCTGATGAAATCACTTTTGAACCTAACTCGTTCTCTAAAGAAGTTTTAGAAAATTTAAAGAAAAAGTCTTATATCATTAATGAAAAAGACAAAGAAATAATAGGTCAAGTTGATGCTGTTTTAGTTTTACCAAACGGAAAATTAGAAGGTGGTGCAGACCGAAGAGGAGATAACAAAGCGGTTGGTTTTTAGACCGTTTTGTTTAAATACAAAATTACTGAACTCAACAATTGAAATGCATTAGAACTATTTTTAAAACTAGGATTTATAAACATGTATTAAAAAAATATAAGAACAATTTAAAATAATACTAATTTTGCAGTCCCATTAAAAAATCATAATGTTCAAAAAATATATTTCTAAATTACAAATTATAATTGCCATTGCGCAATCCATATTAACGCCTAAGCAATTTATATTTCTATCAGCTGTATTAGTCGGTATTTCATCTGCTTTGGCCGTAATCGTATTAAAAACTTTTGCACATTGGGTTTTTTCATTTGCTACCTATGTGAGTAGCATTTCAAAACTGGGATTTATCAATAGTATTTTACCTATTATTGGAATAATGTTAACGGTGTTTGTAGTAAAAAGAGTTTTGGGTGGAACGATACAAAAGGGAACTTCACAAATTTTGTATGCAGTTGCTAAAAAAGCCAGCATAATTCCAAAAAAACAAATGTATGCTCAAATTATAACCAGCTCCTTAACTGTTGGCTTAGGAGGATCTGCAGGTTTAGAAAGTCCAATTGTTATTACGGGTGCAGCATTTGGTTCCAACTATGCTCAAAAATATAAATTATCGTATAAAGATAGAACCTTGTTAATAGGATGCGGAGTTGCTGCTGGTATTGCCGCAGCATTTAACGCTCCAATTGCAGGAGTTTTGTTTGCTATAGAAGTATTGCTAGTAGATGTAAGTATTGCAGCATTTACACCCATTATGATTGCAGCAGCTACTGGAGCGCTAGTGTCTGTAGTCGCTTTAGATGAGACCATATTACTCTCCTTTAAAAAACAAGAAGACTTTGATTATCATAATATAATTTTTTATATACTCTTAGGAATTTGTACCGGATTAATGTCCGTTTATTATTCTCGTAATTTTCAGAGAGTAGAACATTTTTTTTCCAGCATGAAACTTTCACCTTACAAAAAGGCTTTATTTGGATCTTCTATTTTAGCGATTCTTATCTTTATGTTTCCCACACTTTTTGGAGAAGGTTACGAAAGCATCAAAACATTAGCAGACAGTGATTCTGGAAAATTTTTAGAAAACACCATATTTAGTAGTTTTCAAAACAACAGTTGGGCACTTCTACTATTTGTAGGATTTACAATGATGCTAAAGGTTTTCGCCAGCGGTATCACTATAGGAAGTGGTGGAAATGGTGGAAATTTTGCACCTTCATTATTTCTAGGATCTTATCTTGGATTTTTCTTTTCTAAATTTATAAATCTAATAGGATTAGCAAAATTACCCATTAGTAACTTTACACTTGTTGGAATGGCGGGTATTTTGAGTGGTTTATTTCATGCTCCGCTAACTGCCATATTCTTAATTGCCGAAATTACAGGAGGATATAGTTTAATGATTCCTTTAATGATTGTTTCCTCAATAAGTTTTGCAATATCGCGTCGTTTTGAAAAACACTCGATTGATGTAAAAACATTGGCTCAAAAAGGACATGCGTTTACTAGTAATAAAGATTCTAATGTACTTTCTACACTCGAAACTAATTCAATCATACAGACCGATTTTCTTACCGTTACTGCAGACGAAAATTTAGAAAAATTAGTCGATTTAATCTCGCATTCTACGCAAGTTATATTTGCTGTTGTAAACACTGAAAATGATTTGGTTGGAATTGTACATTTTAATACGATAAGAGAAATAATATTTAACACTTATAGAGTCAAATACACAAAAATAAAAGACATAATGCTACCTCTTAGCGAAATTGTTACTCCTGATGAAAGTATGGAAACAGTGATGAATAAATTTGAAAAATCTAAAGTCGCATTTTTGCCCGTTCTTAAAAATGATAAATATTACGGTTTTATATCAAAGTCTGTTGCATTAGAAGCCTATAGAACAAAACTAAAATCAATGACAATAGAATAATTTTGTTTTTTGTAGTTTAAAAAAAATTTTGTCAATTGCAAAAAATCCACCAATTACAAAAACAGATCTTTATTGAATCAAAATAATTTAGCTAAAGTTTAAATTTAATTTGCAATTCTATAGCTAGACACAAATACATTTAAATAAAAAAAAACAGACCTATAAGCCGGATTCTGTCTCCAATAAATTGGAGCCTTATCATTTATCTAGATCACATATTACTATGTGACTCAAGCTATCTACCCTTCAACAACGGACGAGAAGCCCTTAAATGCTGATATACTTGATATTTCACCGCATAGAGTTTACCTGGTTTCACTACAGCATTACCTGTACATACTTTCTGTTGCACTTGTCCTAATTCGCCGTGGCGAACCGACGGGTGTTACCCGCTATGCTTCCCTTTGGTGTCCGGACTTTCCTCCACGTATATAACGTGGCGATAAGGCGGTCTGTGTCGCAAATTTACACTATTTTTCTCTTCTCATAACATTTTAAACCAATCTACTTTAACATGAATTTTGCAACCACTTAGCCATAAATCAGTTATCTTTATAATGAACGTTTAAATAATATCACTATGTCTAATATGTATCACTACACCACCGTTTCTCAAGCATTAGAAGAACTCTCCGAAATGGGATTTAATTTTGATTTTAACATCGACGATAGCGAAATAACCACAAATCCAGATCACTGCGAAATTCAGCACATATACCGTTATGAAGGAGATAGCAATCCAGATGATGAAGCTACTGTTTATGGCATTAAGTCTAAATCGGGTAAAAAAGGAGTTTTTGTAACTGGTTTTTCTGCCAATTCTGAAAATAATGCTGCACGTATTTTAATTGACATAACTATCAAAGGTAGAGCCGAATAAAAATCTGCAAACAAAATTTCATCTGCTCTTTTTATGGAGCTATTTCCAGCTATACGTTACAATCTTAATTACTATCCCAAAACTCCAGGGCTAGCAATTAAGGATTTTCACTTTTATCTGGGCTATAATTTAGCTACTACAAAGACGCTTTAGCTAATATAAAATCTTTCAATATTTAAATTTTTCCATCTTTAAATTAAAGCTTATATTTGCTTTCGAATAAAAATCCTATGGAACAATTTGTAGTATCGGCACGTAAATATCGTCCTCAAACATTTAAAGATGTTGTTGGACAAAAAGCAATTACCAATACTTTACTAAATGCCATAGAAAGCAATCATCTTGCTTCTGCATTACTATTCACAGGACCTCGCGGCGTTGGTAAAACAACTTGTGCACGAATTTTAGCCCGAAAAATAAATCAACCGGGTTACGATGATCCAAACGAAGATTTTGCTTTCAATGTATTTGAACTAGATGCCGCTTCTAACAACTCTGTTGATGACATCCGAAGCTTAATAGATCAAGTTCGCATTCCACCACAAACGGGGCAATATAAGGTGTACATCATTGATGAGGTTCATATGTTATCTTCAGCAGCTTTTAATGCTTTCTTGAAAACATTAGAAGAGCCGCCAAAACACGCTATTTTTATTTTAGCAACTACTGAAAAACACAAAATTATTCCAACGATTTTATCTCGTTGTCAAATATTTGATTTTAAAAGAATTACGGTAAAAGATGCCAAAGAACATTTAGCAGAAGTAGCAACAAGTCAAGGTGTTATTTTTGAAGATGATGCGTTGCACATAATTGCTCAAAAAGCTGATGGCGCAATGAGAGATGCTTTATCTATTTTTGATCGAGTAGTTTCTTTTTGTGGTAAAAATTTAACACGCCAAGCAGTAACAGAAAACTTGAATGTGTTGGATTATGAAACCTACATCAATATTACCGAATTGATTTTGGAAAATAAAATTCCAGAATTATTGATGGCTTTCAATGAAATATTGGCAAAAGGTTTTGATGCTCATCATTTTGTTTCCGGATTAGCTTCTCATTTTAGAGATTTATTAGTTTCTAAAACACCTTCTACGCTATCGTTATTAGAGGTAGGAGAACAAGCCCAACAAATGTATGGAGTTCAAGCACAAAAATGCAATCCAACATTTTTATTAAAAGGAATTGAAATTGCCAATGATTGCGATTTAAAATATAAGTTGAGTCAAAACCAGCGACTTCTTGTAGAATTATGTTTAATGCAGCTTGCCTCTATCACCTTTGATGGAGAAAAAAAAAAGTTGAGCAATTTATAATTCCACCTACCTATTATAGAAAAAATGATTATTCTATAGTTGATACCAATACCGTACCCGAAAAACAAAAAGCAGTAAATGAATCTGCTTTATTGAAAACAGAAATTGATACAGTAGCGCCTGCTTTAAAATCAAATCCTATTTCAAAACCAATCCTAGAAGATAGTAATTCAGAATCTTCTGCACCAAAAGTTTCTGCCTTTTCACTAGCTAGTATTCGTGCGAAAAAAGCATTGGAAGAAAGCAGTAAAGGAATTGTAAAAGAAGCAACCCATTTGCCTACCGAACCTTTTACCGAAACAGAAATGTTGTTGCAATGGAATAAATACGCCCAGCGTTTAGGAGACAAAGGATACAAAATTATGGAATCTTTATTATTAATTAACGATCCCAAACTTAATGGAACCGCAATAACATTAGAGTTACCAAATGAAGGTTCTAAATTAGATTTTGAAAAGGAATTAAACGGTCTTTTAGGGCATTTAAAAGGGCATTTACACAATCATGACATTACTATAGAAATAACTGTAAATGAAGCTGTGGAAAACAAAAGAAGTTTTAACGATCAAGACCGTTACAACAGACTACATGAAATAAATCCAAATATTGAACTCTTACGAACAACATTTGGATTAGATATAGATGCTTAGAAAAAAATTATATTTTGTTGAAATACATCGCTTTTACAATTCCGTCAGAAAGCCCAATTTTAGGCACATAAATATTTCTTGCACCACTCCATTTCATCGCATTTAGGTATATTCTTGTGGCTGGAATAATTACATCGGCACGATCAGGATTCAATCCCAATTCAGAAATCCTTTGTTCGTAAGAAAGTGAATTTAAAAACGCATATTGAGAATTCACATAAATATAGGACAGCGGTTTGGCTTGTAATTTGCCCGACATTTTGAACAACTTATTGATATTTCCTCCAGAACCGATTAATGTAACTTCTTCATAGTCTTGTGTATTAGCTTTAATCCACTTTTCAATTTCTTCCCAAACCACATCGCAAACCATGTCATTTAATAAGCGAACAGTTCCTGCTTTAAAAGATCTTGAGTTTATAATTTTACCATTTGAAAATACGGTAAACTCAGTACTACCACCACCAACATCTACAAAAAGATAGGTTTGATCCGTCTTTAATAAGTGATGTAAATCTGTTGATGCAATAATAGCGGCTTCTTTCTTACCATCAATAATTTCTATTTTTATATCTGCTTTTTTCTTAATGATGGCTACAACTTCTTTTCCATTATAAGCTTCACGCATCGCTGAGGTTGCAAAAGCCATATATCGTTCTACTTTATGAACTTTCATCAAAAGATTAAAAGCTTTCATAGCATCGCACATTCTCTCGATATTCTCTTCTGAAATTTCTCCTACGGTAAAAGCTTCCTGCCCCAATCTAATAGGAACACGAACTAAGGAGCTCTTGTTAAATTGAGGCTCTTTACCTTCTTGCTCCACAATATTTACGATTAGTAAACGCATGGCATTAGAACCAATATCTATGGCAGCATATTTCTTTATTTTAATCATGTTCTTTCAATTGGTTTATTTCTTAGTACCATAACACATCATCACAATTTAGCAGATAGTTATAGAATTTGTTCTTTTTGCGTAGCAGCATTAAGTTTATTGGCATAATATCTATAAGTCTCAAATTGAGCTCTAAAAATAGGATTATGATTTCGAGCTTTGTATTTATTATCTAACTTATGAGAATGCATACGTACTTTTACATTTCCTTTCCAACCAATATCAAAATTGTCTATAAGTTCATTTTTTATACCTTGATCATAAATAGGACAAGTTACTTCGACACGTCCATCTATGTTTCGTGTCATAAAATCAGCAGATGAAATATAAACTTCTGTTTGTCCCGCGTTACCAAAAATATAAACTCTCGAATGTTCTAAATAATGATCTACAATACTTATCGCTTCAATATTTTCACTCATACCGGGAATCCCTGGAATTAAAGAGCAAATTCCCCTAATTTGCAAACGAATTTTAACTCCAGCTTTACTAGCTTCATATAACTTATCAATCATTTCATAATCAGACAAGCTATTCATTTTTAATTTAATTTGAGTTTTTCTTCCCGCCAAGGCATGTGTAATTTCTCTATCAATTAATTTTATAAATCGCGTTCTGGTGTAATGTGGTGAGACAATTAGATGCTTGTAACGGTGCACTCTATAATTGACATCAAAAAAATCAAATATCTTTACAATATCTTTAAGAATTTGTTGGTGACTGGTAAAAAGAGTAACATCAGTATAAATTTTAGCAGTAGATTCATTAAAATTTCCTGTCGATACAAATCCATATCTTTTTACTTTATCGTTTTCAGTTCTCTCTATTACACATATTTTACTGTGCACTTTTAGTCCTTTTATACCAAAAATCAATTCAATTCCTTCCAACTGCATTTGTTCAGCATAAGAAATATTTGATGCTTCATCAAAACTGGCTTGCAATTCTATTTGAACTGTTACTTTTTTTCCGTTTTTGGCAGCATTTATAAGAGAACTAATAATCTGAGAATTTTTGGCCAATCGATACAATGTGATTTTAATTGAAATCACTTTAGGATCTAAAGCTGCTTCTCGCAAAAACTTAGTTAAATAAGAAAAAGATTGATAAGGTGCATTTAGCAAATAATCTTTTTCACTAATTTTTTCTAATATGCTACCCTCTAGACTTAATCCTGGAATAGGTAATGGAACATTTGTCTCATATAGCAAATCATATCGACCTAGGTTAGGAAAACTCATGTAATCTCTTCTATTGTGATATCTTCCGCCAGGTATAATACTATCTGTAGAAACGATTTTCATCTTTTCTAGAAAAAATTGTAATGTATCTTCTTCGATTAATTGATCATAAATAAAACGTACCGGCTCCCCTATTCGTCTGTCTTTTACACTTAGTGATATTTTTTCGATCATACTTTTACTTAAATCACTGTCGATATCCAATTGAGCATCTCTAGTAATTTTTATCATGTGCGCCGAAACACTTTGATAATCAAAAATATTGAATATATTTTCTAGATTGTGTCTAATAACATCGTCTAAAAGTATGATATATTGTTTTTCATTATTAGAAGGTAAAACAACAAAACGATTAATTGCTTTAGGAATTTCGATAACTGCATAACGCACTTCTGCATCTTGATTCATTACCAATTTTACAGCTAAATAGCCAGAAGTATCCTTTAAAACAGGAAATTCTGCTAAATCATTTAAAATAATCGTTACTAATTCAGGGCTTACTTTTTGAATAAAAAAATCTTTAAGAAAAATTTCTTGTTCAATAGTAATGTCAGCTTCTGTTATAATAAATATATTTTTTGTTTCTAGTTCGCTTTCGATAATGTTTAAAATTCGTAAACTTTCTGATTGCTGCTGAATAACAATTTCGGTAATATCTTTTACTAATTGTTGAGCCGAGATTCCTCTTAAATACTTTTCTCCTGAAATTCCAGAAAGGCTTAAACGTCTAATTGCTGCAAAACGAACTCTAAAAAACTCATCTAAATTATTAGAAAAAATTCCTAAGAAACGTAATCTTTCTAATAATGGAACCGTTGTATCACCAGCTTCTTGAAGTACTCTGGCATTAAATGCTAACCAACTTTTTTCTCTATCAATGTATTTATATTCTAACACTTTATTCATCTTAGATTTTTGGGAAATATTATTTTTTTTGTTTTACCTTTTTTTATTTTTTTCCAATTATCTGTTTCAAATTTCAAATATACAAAACCCGATGTAGGAACATTTTCTATAAATTCATCCCCAAATTTATTAACAAAATCTGTAATTGCCCCGTTATGACCAAAAAGAATAACATTTTCGCAACTATTTGTACATGATTTTATAAGTTCCTCGAGTTTATTATCGTCAAAAGTATAAAGGTCGTCTTTGTAAATGATACTTTCTACAGGATAGGCTATATTTTGAGCAAAAATCATTGCTGTATTAGTAGCTCTTTTTGCTGAGCTACTCCAAATAATATATGTTTTAGGAATGAAATCCTTAATATAATTTGAAACTAAGTGAGCGTCTTTTATACCTTGAGAAGTCAAACCTCGATCTTTATCATGCATCGGAACTTCCCAACTTGATTTTGCATGTCTAACTAATATTAAGTTTTTCATATAGATAAAATTTTATTTCCAATTAATAGAAAATTAAAATATTCAGATACAATTTACAAAACATAAATACAAACTGATTTTCTTTTAACTTTTAATTTTTATAAATGCATATTTTAAAGATAACAAGAAATCAGACATAGTCGACTATAAAATATAATATTCAAGAACATTGTGTTAAAAACATATAAATAAATCTTAATTTACAAACTAAAAAGCCCTGTTTTTTTTCTAAATTATAAAAAAACTTAAAAAAAAGAACCTTTTAACGAGTATTTAAGTTGTTTGTAGATTTTAAAATCAACAACTCATCTATTTTAATAAATTTATAATTAATTAGCTACTAAACAGATGATTAGACTCTAATTAAATATTATTGTTGTATAAATAATTTGACTTGTTTTCCACCAACAATTCAATAACAACACGAACTATTACTTTTTTTATTGTCATTAAGATGCAATCAAAATTGAATTTTTACAAATGACTTTTTAATATGTTTTTGCATAAAAATCATTAGTTACTATTTCTTAAAAAAACAATTTATTTAGAAAAAAAGTAAAAACCTTAAATTATAAAATTATGAATATATCTTTTACTCAATTAAAAAATAATATTCCTACTTACTTCATGTTATTTATTTTCTTTGAAAAATGGTTTTCAAGCTATTTTCCTATAGAGAACATGGAATTAATTAGAAGCTCTAGGTATTTAAAACCACAAAAAGACTCCAATAAAAACAAACGAAAGTTTCAGTATTTAGTTTTCAAACCTCAGCATTTAATGTCTCTTACAAATAGAACATTAAAAGTTTTTAATCATGATCTTTCTCAAATATTCTTTACTATCCAATCACTGAGAAATAAGATTATGATTAGGAAAATAAGAAATAGGCATAATTTAAATAATTCCTTTATTAAAAACTATCCTAACACAACCTAGCCAATAAGATTAAATTGATTTGGAAGTATTTAAAAAAAATATTTTTCTAAACCTAATGAAGGAAATTAGTTAAATGATTTACACTTTAGATAATTCAATTCTGATTTCAGTCTTTTAAATAAAGGACCTCGTTCAAAATTACAGTTTTGTTTCTCAACTTATTGACAGTTTTATTACTTCTCAAGTAGTAAAACCGATTCCTAATACACTGTATTTAAGAAATCTTAAAAATTTCTTTTGTATTGGTTTCAGATGCTTGTACACTTTTGTGAAAGAAAATAGGGTACAAACAATCCTAAAAAATTACCTATTAAAAGTTTAAAATTAACTCTATGAAAACTAAAATTACTGTTTTTGTACTGACATTTTTTTTATTTGTTAGTACTTTATATGCTCAACAAGATCCAGACAAACTTGGTGGACCAGTACTAATTGGTCAAGTAGCCCCTTTTACTTTACCTGCAGCTATTGGTAGTAAAAAACTCAAATCAGACACATTCGCCTTGAGATCACTCGCATCAACTAATTCTCTAGAATGGCCAAATCCAGGTGCCGTTCATATTGAAAAAACTGCTGAAGCGGTAGAAAGCGGAAAATGGAAAATTAATCTTATGGTTGAAGGAAAAAACATTCCTAAATCTACCGATGTAATTTTAGTTATTGATGATTCTGGGAGTATGAACGGTACCAAAATAAATAGTGCTAAAGAGGCGGCAAAAACATTTGTTAACCAATTACTAAATGGTTCTACCGATATAAGAATAGCAATTGTAACATTAAATCCTGCTTCTGGAGGTACAACAGGAAACCCACAAATCGATCAAGTATTTACCAATAATACATCTTCATTAAACACAGCCATTGACGCAATTGTTGCCAATGGTGGTACAAATATTCAAGGAGGTTTTTATGCGGCCAGACTTTTAGTAGAATCAAGCACTGCTGATAAAAAAGTGGTGATATTATTGTCAGATGGTGACCCTACTTATAGTTATAATTCTAATATAGCACCACCTGCTTTTACTGTAGGATGTGGCAGTATATCTAATTTCAATATTTCAAGAAGTGATTATGAAAATAATTATTTAAAAGTTGCATCAAGTATTTATACCAATGTTGTTGGTGATGGAAACAATTTTAATTTCACCTTATTTACTACAACTTGTGGCAATAAAACCTTCAATGCGGGAAATCATGGTATACCAACGATATATGAAGCTAAAAAGATTATTAGCGATGGTGCAGATATTTATACCATTGGTTTTGAAGTCCCAGCAAACGGAGCTGCAGAAAGTACCTTAATGGGTTCTCAAAACAAAGGCTATTTTCCAGCAAATTCTAGTAATATATCTAATATTTATTCTCAAATAAGATCAAATATTTCGTACGCTGCGACTAATGCTGTTTTAACAGACCCAATGAGTACGTTTATACTTTTATCTGCCAATGTTACACCAACCTATACTGTTTTGCCCATCACTACTGGAAATGTTGTAGTATCAAAAGGAAGTGTAAATTTTAGTAATAACGGTTTTGTTTTAAATGATCCTGACAATCCCGCAAGTGGAAATAGTAACATCGTAAAATGGAAAATAACATGGAATATAGGTACTGTTTCTGAATTGGGAGACAATATGTATTATTTTGTTACAATGGCACCGAATACCGATCCAACTATTCTTTATGATGCAAATGAAAAAACATTTATGGATTATACAGATGTAAACGGTAATACGAATACACATCAAGAAACACCAACCAATTTTACAGTACCTAAAGTCAGCGGTGGAAAAGGATCTATAGAAATTATTTACTATACCGTAAACGATGCAGGAGAGCCTATAAATAGTGTTGGAACTGTTGTTACTAAAGAAAATGCCGTTAAGTTAATACCGGGAAATAGCAAATATTTCGAAATTAATGGAAGCACAGCTTTAGAGGTTAATCAAAATTATACTGTAGTACCAGATATAAATTATCTTTCTAACAGTATCTTATATAATTTGTATTGTAATTTAGGTAGTATAATAGTTACTCCAATTCCAAGTGATCCTAATAAAAAAGTATGGTTTGGTTATGTAGTTAACTCCACTCCTAAAGTTACCAATGTTGAATACTGCATAAATAGTCCTGCAGTACCATTGACAGCTAGTTTTTCAGCTGGCCATACTTCACCAACTTATACTATATATTATTTTGATTCTCTTACTGGAACTCCAAAAACAAGTATAACACCCTTAACTACTACTTTAGGACAATATACTTATTATGTAGCCGAAGGAAAAACAACTTCCTGTATAGGATCAAAAGTACCAATAGTAGTTTCTGTAAATGCATTACCTATTGCCGCTATTGCATCGGATAACGGACTGGCTTTGAGTTGCACGACTCCAAATACGACTTTAACAGCTAGCGGTGGAACCAGCTATTTATGGTCGAACGGAGCAACAACTCCTGCTATTACGGTTTCAACTGCGGGAACATTCTCGGTAACGGTAAAAAATGCTAATGTTTGTTCATCGACTGCTTCGGTAAATACTACGCTTGATAATACTCTTCCTATTGCCGCTATTGCATCAGATAACGGATTGGCTTTGAGTTGTACCACTCCAAATACGACTTTAACAGCAAGTGGTGGAACCAGCTATTTATGGTCAAACGGAGCAACAACTGCTTCCATTATTGTTACAACTGCGGGAACATTTTCGGTAACGGTAAAAAATGCTAATGTTTGTTCATCGACTGCTTCGGTAAATACTACGCTTGATAATACTCTTCCTATTGCCACTATTGCATCGGATAACGGATTGGCTTTGAGTTGTAACACTCCAAATACGACTTTAACAGCAAGCGGTGGAACCAGCTATTTATGGTC
>NZ_JALNUB010000014.1:23830-42137 GCF_023162025.1 Flavobacterium pygoscelis
GTATTGCCGCTATTGCATCGGATAACGGATTGGCTTTGAGTTGTACCACTCCAAATACGACTTTAACAGCAAGCGGTGGAACCAGCTATTTATGGTCGAACGGAGCAACAACTGCTGCTATTACTGTTACAACTGCCGGAACATTTTTGGTAACGGTAAAAAATGCTAATGGGTGTTGGGCTACAGCTTCGGTAAATACTACGCTTGACAAAATTCTTCCTATTGCCGCTATTGCATCGGATAACGGACTGGCTTTGAGTTGCACGACTCCAAATACGACTTTATCAGCAAGCGGTGGAACCAGCTATTTATGGTCGAACGGGGCAACAACTGCTGCTATTACGGTTGCAACTGCGGGAACATTTTCGGTAACGGTAAAAAATGCCAATGGGTGTTCGGCGACTGCTTCGGTTAATACTACGCTTGATAACACTCTTCCTATTGCCGCTATTGCATCGGATAATGGATTGGCTTTGAGCTGTACCACTCCAAATACGACTTTAACAGCTAGCGGTGGAACCAGCTATTTATGGTCGAACGGAGCAACAACTCCTGCTATTACGGTTGCAACTGCCGGAACATTTTCGGTAACGGTAAAAAATAGTAATGGGTGTTCAGCAATTGCTTCGGTCAATACTACACTTGACAACACTCTTCCTATTGCCGCTATTGCGTCCGATAACGGATTGGCTTTGAATTGTACCACTCCAAACACGACTCTAACAGCTAGCGGTGGAACCAGCTATTTATGGTCAAATGGAGCAACAACTCCTGCTATCACGGTTGCAACTGCCGGAACATTTTCGGTAACGGTAAAAAATGCCAATGGTTGTTCGGCGACTGCTTCGGTAACTACTACACTTGACAACACTCTTCCTATTGCGGCTATTGTATCAGATAATGGACTGGCTTTGAGTTGTACCACTCCAAACACAACTTTAACAGCTAGCGGTGGAACCAGCTATTTATGGTTGAACGGAGCAACAACTGCTTCCATTATTGTTACAACTGCCGGAACATTTTCGGTAACGGTAAAAAATGCCAATGGATGTTCGGCTACAGCTTCGGTAACTACTACACTTGATAACAGTCTTCCTATTGCCGCTATAGCGTCCGATAACGGACTGGCTTTGAGTTGTAACACTCCAAATTCGACTTTAACAGCAAGCGGTGGAACCAGCTATTTATGGTCGAACGGAGCAACAACTCCTGCTATTGCGGTTGCAACTGCGGGAACATTCTCGGTAACGGTAAAAAATGCCAATGGTTGTTCCGTAATTGCTTCGGTCAATACTACGCTTGACAACACTCTTCCTGTTGCCGCTATAGCATCGGATAACGGATTGGCTTTGAGTTGTACCACTCCAAATACGACTTTAACAGCAAGCGGTGGAACCAGCTATTTATGGTCAAATGGAGCAACAACTCCTGCTATCACGGTTGCAACTGCCGGAACATTTTCGGTAACGGTAAAAAATGCCAATGGGTGTTCAGCAATTGCTTCGGTTAATACTACGCTTGACAACACTCTTCCTGTAATTTCTATTTCTTCGCAAACAGATGCTTATTGCTTTGGAGAAAATAATGGTACTATTAGCATTATTACTGAAGGAGGAAAAAGTCCTTATACTTATGCATGGACAAAAAATAATATTGCCTATTCAACTTCTAAAGATTTGATAGGACTTTCTCAAGGTATTTATAAGGTAATTGCAACTGCCGACAATGGTTGTTCCTCTGATGAATTAAAAGTTATTATTCAGCAACCGAATGCTGCAATAACAGCAACTGCAATAATCATTGATAATACTAATTGTGTAGGATGTAGTAATGGCAGCATAACTCAAACTATTTCTGGAGGAACACTACCTTATACTTATTTATGGTCAAATGGTGCAACAACAAAAGATATTACTGATTTAATTAAAGGAAATTATAGTGTTGAAATCAAAGATAAGAATGGCTGTGTTGCAAATTACTCCTATTCAATTCAGGAATCAGGAATAGCTCTTGTTAAAAAAGGAATTTTCTATGATTCAAATACCGATGGTTTTGCACAAGCAGGTGAGATAATCAATTACACTTTTATAGTAACAAATACTGGAAATGTAACAATAAATTCTATTGTCATAACTGATCCTATGAAGGGATTAACAATAAAAAACAATAGCATAGCTTCTCTTAATGCTGGTGAAAATACAACTATAACAGGAATTTATATTTTAACTCAAGCTGATATTAATGCAGGTAAAGTAATTAATTCTGCAGTTGCAATTGGTAAAGATCCGAAAGGAAATGAAGTGAAAGATATCTCTGGAACGCAACAAAATAATGATACTGCAACAGAAACACCTCTAAATCAAAAAGCAAGTATTGCAATTACAAAAGATGGCATCTATATAGACGCTAACAAAGATGGAATTACCAATTTAGGAGATAAAATAGTCTACTCCTTCATGCTAATAAATACGGGTGATGTTATCTTAACTCAAGTCAATATAAGCGATAATTTAGAAGGTCTAGTAATAACAGGTAGTCCTATTACATTACAAATTGGCGAGTCTAATGCTACTTCTTTTTCAGCTACTTATTCAATTACCCAAGCTGATATAGATAGTGGTTTAGTATACAATTTGGCTACTGTTACTGGCACAACACCTTACAATGATAAAGTAACTGCTACTTCTACAGATCCTACACCATGTATGAATTGCATACCAAAAACAGATTGTAAAAATTGCACAATAACAACGTTAAATCAAAGTGCTAATCTCGTGGTTTATAAAACAGCAGCTGTCACAGGCTATAGTTTAGTTGGAGAAATAATCAATTATAAAATTATAGTTAGGAATTCAGGAAATGTAACACTTCATCAAATTGTAGTAACCGATCCATTAACAGGATTAAATACAATTATTTCTGTTTTGGCGCCAGGTACAGAACAAGAATTTAATGAAAGTTATACCATAACTAAAAATGATCTTGACAATAATTCTGTTATTAATATCGCTAATGCAAAAGGATTAACACCTACAAATGCTGAAATAAAAGCCTCTGACACCGTTGAAATTGATAAAGCATTTGTACTAGGTTGCAGATCTATAGTAGTACACAATGCCTTTTCTCCAAATGGCGATGGTATTAATGATGTTTTTACAATCGATGATATTAGTGAAACCAATTGTTATCCAGAAAATACAGTTGAGATTTATAATCGTTGGGGTGTTTTAATTTTTAGAACTAAAAATTACAATAATCAAACTAATAATTTTGATGGTATATCGCAAGGAAGAACTACAGTTAGTGAATCTACTGGTTTACCAAGTGGAACCTATTTCTATATTCTAAACTATACTTCTATAGATGGAAATGGTACTATTCAAAACAATAAAAAAGAAGGTTTTTTATATCTCACGAAATAGATTCAAACTATGATTTTAATCCTGAGTCTCTCTAAATGACTCAGGATTAACTCCTAGTTTATAAAAATCAACATCGTTAAAAATTAAGTTTATACAAATAGTATTTCGCACGCTTATCAAAAAACAGTTCAATATATTAATAATAATAAATTTACTATGAGAACAAAAATATTTTCAGTCATTTTGATCTTTACATTTTTTGTGAGTCATGCGCAGCAAGATGCGCAGTACACACAATATATGTATAACACTATAAATGTAAATCCAGCTTACGCAGGATCTAGAGGCGCAATGAGTATTTTTGCTATGCATCGAACCCAATGGGTAGGATTAGATGGCGCTCCAGTTACGAATGTAGCTTCTATTAACACCCCTTTAAACGGAAATAATCTTGGTATAGGCTTCTCTATAGTTAATGATAAAATAGGCCCTACAATGGAAAACACTATCTCTGCCGATATTTCCTATACGATTCCAACATCCGAATCGTACAAACTTTCGTTTGGTATAAAAGCATCGGCTAATATTTTTAATCTAGACACATCAAAACTAAATCCTGTTAGTGATTATCCTTTAGATCCTTCAATACAAAATATCAATAATGAATTTTCTCCAAATATAGGTGCTGGTATTTATTTACATTCCGATAAAGCCTATATTGGTTTTTCTATTCCAAATTTCATAGAGTCCAATCGATATGATGATAATACAGTTGCCATTTTTAAAGAAAAGATAAATTATTATCTAATGGCAGGATATGTTGCAGATCTGACGAGTGACATAAAATTTAAACCCGCTATTCTTTCCAAACTAGTTATTGGCTCACCACTACAAGTAGATATTTCAGCCAATTTTATGTTTGTTGAGAAATTCACAGTAGGTGTTGCTTACAGATGGAGTGCTGCACTTAGTGCTATTGTAGGTTTTCAGGTTTCTGATGGGATGTACATCGGATATGGTTATGATCATGAAACTACAAAATTGAACAACTATAATTCTGGTTCGCATGAAATATTCTTGCGCTATGAAATATTCAAAAACAATGACAAAATTACAACTCCTCGTTTCTTTTAAAAAAGATCAGTATGAAAAACAATATATTCCTCTATATAATTATATTGAATGCTTTGACATTTAATGTATATTCTCAAAAAGCAAAATTGATAGCTGCAGACAAAAAATACGATAAGTTTGCCTATATAGATGCTATAAAAACCTACGAAAGGGTTGCGGAAAAAGGATATAAATCGACAGAAATGTTTAAGAATTTAGCCAATTCTTATTACTTTAATTCTGATTTTGAAAAAGCTGCAAAGTGGTATGCTGAATTATTTGAGATGAACAGTACGGATTTAGAACCAGAATATTACTACAGATATGCTAATTCTTTGAAATCTATTGGTCAAGATGAAAAAGCCAATGAATTATTAAAATTGTTCGATAAAAAATCTGGAAATGATAGTCGTGGAAAACTATTTGCCAAAGACAGAAACTATCTAGAGGAGATAAAGGCCAATTCTGGAAGATATAAAATTGAAGATGCCGGAATAAACTCTGAATATTCTGATTACGGTACTGCAATATATGGCAAGGAAATCGTATTTACCTCAGCTAGAGATACCGGGAGTTTAGGTCAGAGAAAACACAAATGGACTAATCAACACTTTACAAATTTATATTCGGCCACTTTAGGAGAAGATATGACTCCCAATAAACCTAAAAAATTTGATTCTAAAATAAACTCAAGATTTAACGAATCTACTCCCGTATTTACCAATGATGGTCAAAGTATGTACTTTACTAGAAATAACTTTTTAGATGGAAAAAAAGGAAAAGATGGCAGCAAAATTACTTTAGTAAAAATATATAAAGCAACCTTAAAAAACCAAAAATGGACTGATGTAATCGATCTTCCTTTTAACAGCGATAATTATAGCACAGCCCACCCTGCTTTAAGTCCGGATGGTAAGACATTGTATTTTGCCTCAGACATGCCCGGAAGTATAGGCCAATCTGATTTATTTAAAGTAGAAATAAAAAGCAATGGGACTTACGGCATACCTATAAATTTAGGTACAACTATAAATACCGAAGGAAAAGAATCGTTCCCTTACGTAAGTGATGAAAATGAGATTTATTTTGCATCAGACGGACATCCAGGTTTAGGTGGTTTAGATGTTTTTGTAAGCTCAATAGCAAGCGATGGTTCTTTTGGAGAATTGCAAAATTTAGGTTCGGATATAAACTCTTCAAAAGATGATTTTGCCTATCTAATTGATACAAAATCAAGACGAGGTTTCTTTTCATCAAACAAAGAAGGCGGAAAAGGTTATGATGATATTTATAAGTTTTTAGAATTAAAAAGACTTTCTTGTCAGCAACTTTTATATGGTGAAATCACCGATACAAAGACTTCAAGTATACTTGCTGCAACTAAGATAACGCTCTTTGATAACAAATTTAATATAGTTAGTTCTACCCAATCTGATGATAAAGGAAATTATTCTTTTAATGTTCAATGTGGCAAAACATATTATGTTAGAGCAGAGAAAAGTAATTATAAAACTAAAGAAGAAAAAATAGCAATAAGTACAGCAAACGGAAAAACACATTTACCAATTGCATTAGAAAATGATAAATGTATTGTAACTGTAGGAGATGATTTAGGTAAATGTTTTAATATAAAAATGATATACTTTGATTTAGATAAATCAAGTATTAGGCAGGAAGCAGCATTTGAGTTAGAAAAAATATTAGATGTTTTAAAACAAAATCCAACCTTAAAATTAAACATCCGTTCGCACACCGATAGTCGACAAACTGCTGTTTATAATATGGCTTTGTCTAACAGAAGAGCTAGTGCAACTATTGCTTGGTTGATACATAATGGAATTAATTCCAACCGACTTACCGGCAAAGGATATGGCGAATCACAACTAGTAAACAATTGTTCTGACAATGTTATCTGTAGCGAAGAAGAGCATCAAATGAACCGAAGAAGTGAGTTTATAATAACTGCCTTATGATATAATTATTTTAGATTTTAAACAAAAAAAAAGGCTGTCTTTTGGGGAGAAGACAGCCCTTTTAATATAAAAAAAACTCAACTTAAATTTTTGCAAATATATTAGTATAATATTTTCTACCATTGGCAGGATTTTCTTTAATTGCAATTCCAAAATGGGTAAAATTGCCTTCAATATTTTCTCTATGCCCAGGACTTGCTAACCAAGCGTCTAATACTGCTTTTGGAGTACTATAATTATAAGCAATATTTTCACCTACTGATTTTGCTCCCAAGGTTTTCATTATATTTTCTGAACGAGCAACAAAATCATTGTGATTAACAACATTGTTAGTAATCATATAATTATCATGCTCTTCTGATTTGTATGACATATGGTTAATTCGCTCTAAACGTTTTAATCCTAAACTAGCTCTATGATCATTAATTAGATTCATCGTTTCTAACTCAAATGAGTTATAAGAATAATTAATTACTTTCTCTACCGATGCATCAGCACTTTGAGTTTCTGAATTATCTGATGAACATGAAATCGAACTACACATTACTGCACCTAGCAATAATACATAAAGTAAATTTAGTTTCATAATTTTAGTAGTTTAAGATTAAAGTAGATTGTGGGGCAAACAACTTCAATAAGTAAATAAAATGTTAATTTCTTGATCAAAACTAATCATTTTATCGTTAAACTGCCAAAAATAATCGACGAAATACATCATAATAATTTTTAAATGTTCTTTTTCCTACATTAAGAAGAAAGTCTCTCAATTTTCCATGAGAAATCATCCTGACTGGAGTAACGTATCCTGTCATGCAGACGATTAGGTCTGCCTTGCCAAAATTCTACCTCAATAGCGGTAACTAAAAAGCCTCCCCAATATTCTGGTCTTGGAATCACAATTCCTTCATATTCTCCTTCTAATTGTTTTAGATTTTCTTCTAGATACTCGCGAGAAGGAATAACTTCACTCTGATTTGAAACAATTGCTCCTAGCTTACTTCCGTTAGGTCTGCTCTCAAAATAATGATCCGATGTAATCGCAGGAATTTTATTTGCTATTCCTTTTATAATTACCTGACGCTCTAGTGTGTGCCAAAAAAAAGAAAGACAAACATGTGGGTTTGCAGCAATAGCCTTTCCTTTTTCTGAATTGTAATTGGTATAAAAAATAAAACCTTCTTCACTAAACTTTTTAAGTAGGACAACCCTTGATTTAGGAAAACCATCCAAACCTATCGTCGAAACCGTCATAGCATTTACTTCACTGTCTCCACCAAAATCTTCTACTTCATGAAACCACCTGTTAAACAAGTTAATAGGATCTTCAGGAATAGAAGATTCTAATAATTCACTTTTATCGTAAGATTTTCTGTAATTACTTAAGTCATTCATGTTTTTATTTTTTTAAAATGTATTTTTATAAAAAATGAGGTTTAAAATAGCTAGCAATTGAATAATGCAAAAAACTTTATGTACTAAAATTCAAAACTTTTACCATCATCTGCCAAAAGAATTTCTGGAAAAATTGTAATTGCTTCTTCTTTAAACATTTCTATATTTTCATATCGCGTAGAATAATGTCCTAAAATCAATTGTTTTACATTAGATTTTAAAGCAATTGTTGCTGCTTGTTTAGCCGTACAGTGTAGTGTTTTGCTAGCTAGATTTTCTTCAGAATCTAGGAAAGTCGCCTCGTGATACAAAACATCTGCATTTTTAATAATAGTAATAACATCTTCATGATACACTGTGTCAGAACAAAAGGCATAGCTTTTTGCAGGAATAGGATCAAAACTTAATTGTTCATTTTCAATAATTTTTCCGTCTTCTAAAGTGATATCCTTACCGTTCTTAATTTTTTGATAATAACAAGAATCAATTTCATAATTTTGTACTGCATCCAAATTAAGTTTCCTCTCCCCTATTTTTTCTTCAAATAAAAAACCATTTGTATATACCCGATGTTTTAATGGAATTGTTTTCACCGTAACCTTATCATCTTCAAAGATTATTTCACTTTCTTTAGAATCAAGTTCATGAAAAAACAGATCATAATTTGTCCACGAATTGGATAATCGCAATTGTAACATTATGATTTCCTTTATTCCTTTAGGACCATGTACATGCAAATCGGTTGTTCTATTTAGTAAGCTAAAGGTTGAAATAAGACCTATTAAACCAAAAAAATGATCTCCATGTAAATGGGAAATAAAAATATGATTTATCTTAGAAAATTTAATTTTATTTCTTCGCAATTGTACTTGAGTTCCTTCACCACAATCAATCAAAAAAAGCCTGTTTTTAATTTCTAAAATCTGTGAAGTAGGATTTGTAAATGTACGAGGAGTGGCTGCATAGCAACCAAGAATTGTTAGTTTCAAATTATTATTTGATTTATAAAAATTGAATATGTACAGTTGTTTCCTTAAATAGCAACAACGTTAATTTCTTTATTATTCTATTTTTCAATATTATATACCTAAGTATAACATCAAAAGCGAATCAAATAGGCAATACGAATTATATTTAGTAATAAAATTTTATTAGCATAAAATAGACCTGAAAAAACAATGAATAAAACTGTAGTACTATTTTTTTATACTACTATTCACAACTATTTTTAAAATCCAAGATCTCTTTCTATTTCATCCATTTCTATAATATCGTGAGCTTCTAATAAAGAAGGAACAACAATTAATCTATTAGGAGCAGCATTGTAATCAAAGTCATCCGCTACAACTACAAAAGATTTTTTTGCTTTTTTATGCTGTTTTGAAATCGGAATAAATAATTTAATATCGTTCAATGATAGCTCTTTATGCATTAAAAGATCAATTATAATGTTACTTTTTTCAAACGACTTATACTGTTCTGTAACCGTCATCAAGAATGAATTAACATTACCTTGAGTATCTCTAATAGTTATCGTGTGACCTTTTTGATCTACTTTCATTTTTTTTTATTTATGACTTAGAACAAGCAAGTCTGGTTAAATAAATATTTATTTAAAAGGAATTATTGAATTTTTGAAGCCAAAAGATAAATAACGGCCATTCTTATAGCAACACCATTTTCTACTTGATTTAAAATAACCGATTGTTGAGAATCTGCTACTTCACTGGTAATCTCTACACCGCGATTAATAGGCCCGGGATGCATAATAACAATCTCTTTGTTAAGTGAATCTAAGAGAGTTTTATCTACACCGTATTGCTGTGCATATTCTCTAGTAGAAGGAAAATAATTCACATCCATTCGCTCGTTTTGCACACGCAACATATTGGCTACATCGCACCATTCTAGCGCTTTTCTTAAGTTAGGTTCTACTGTAACTCCTAATGACTCAATATGTCTTGGAATAAGTGTTTTGGGCCCGCAAACTTTCACTTCGGCACCTTGCATTTGCAAAGCATATATGTTAGATAATGCAACTCTAGAATGCAAGACATCACCAACAATTACTACTTTTTTACCCGCTACTTCTCCTAGTTTTTCTCTAATAGAATAACTGTCTAATAAAGCTTGAGTAGGATGTTCATGCGCTCCATCACCAGCATTTACAATACTTGCTTTGACATTCTTAGACAAAAAGTAAGCAGCACCAGGATTTGCATGACGCATAACGACCATGTCTACTTTCATCGAAAGAATATTATTTACAGTATCAATTAATGTTTCACCTTTTTTGACAGAAGATTGTGCTGCAGAAAAACTAATTACATCAGCTGATAATCGCTTTTGCGCCAACTCAAAGGAAAGCTTTGTTCTAGTACTATTTTCGAAAAAAATATTGGCAATAGTAATGTCTCGTAACGAAGGCACTTTTTTTATGGGTCTATTAATGACTTCTTTAAAATGATCGGCTGTTTCAAAAATTAAGTCAATATCATTTTTATTGATATATTTTATTCCTAATAAATGATTTACGCTTAATTCTTTCATTTTTGTTTACGATTATTAATTTTTAATAGTTAAAGTATTAATACAATTTAACTTGTAATTAAATACACTCCATCTTCTCCTTCATTTTCTTTCCAACTTACTTTCACTTTTTCGTCATTAATAGCATCTACTTGTCTTCCTCTATAATCAGGCTGAATAGGTAAATTACGACTAAAACGTCTGTCTATCAAAACCAACAACTCTATTTCTGATGGTCTACCAAAAGACTGAATAGCTGTCAAAGCCGATCTGATACTTCTGCCTGTAAATAAAACATCATCTATAAAAATGACTTTTTTATTTTCGACAATAAAGTTAATTTTGGTTTTATTAGCCTCTAATGGTTTTTCTGTTCTACGAAAATCATCTCTAAAAAAAGTAATATCGAGATAACCCAATTGAATTTCTGGAGTTTGGTATTGTTTTTCTAAAATTTCTTTTAAACGTTCTGCTAAGAAAACACCTCTGGGTTGAATACCAACTAAAATTGTATCTGAAAAATCTAAGTGTTTTTCAATTAATTGACAGGCCAAACGATGTAATATGATAGTAACTTCTTTTGCAGTAAGTAATACTTTTTGACTCATAGTAATTTATATTGTTTGGTGTGGCAAATATACAAATTCAAATTTATCATTTTATCATTAACAAGGTAGAAATAATCATCTATTTGTATTTTTATCTTTATAACTTAATCTCACGTTTCAATTTTAATTGTAAAACTCTACTATATATAATTTTTTAATTTTAATTGAATTTAAAAAAAATGATAAAATTCAACTTTAGTCCATTTTAATTAAAATAACAAATAAAGAGCAACTTATTGAAACCGAAACAGAGATTAATAAATACTAAATATAGCAACTCTAAATTACATAATAAAACCAGAAAATTGTGTAACAAATTACAGCATTCTATGGTATAATTTTACACTATAACCTAAACATAATAATCATGCAAAAACAAATAACACGTTTATTAATGCTTTTTATAGTATTAATTTCATTTTCAAGTTGTTCAGTAGTCGAAGGAATATTCAAAGCCGGAATGGGAGTTGGTATTTTTATAGTAGTTGCCATCATAGCAGTAATTCTATTTATCGTGAGCAAAATTTTCTCAAAAAAATAATACTTTTAAGTTGGTATAAAACTTCCTAAAATTTAATATTTTTAAGTTATGAGATATTTATTTGACAGTTTTATCAATAAAAATAGTTGTTTTACAATGTTATTTTAAAACAAAAAAGAGCCAATTAATTGGCTCTTTTTTGTTTTAATTAAATAATTATTTTTTAGTTTAATAAAAACAAAGCATTACTAAATAATAAATTTCCGTTTTCCCAAAAACCTCTAAACAATGGATTATCAACCATGTAAACAACCATACCGTCGCCTTTACTTTCAACAGCAAAACTTACGGTATTAGTCAGTTTCTTTTTCATTCCATTACCTATAAAACCATAACTTTTATAATCTTTAGGAATATAAGCCACATTAATGGCATCTTTTAATAAAGAATACGTTCTATCATCTGTTTTTAAACTAAAGTATTTATCTCCTAATCCAAAAGATAGTGGATGAGTTTTATTAAGTGTATTTTCGATGATTGCTCCAGGAATCGATTTAGAAATATCTCTTCTTTCTGTGTCTTGGTAATCTAAAAAGCGTTCTTTTAGAACTGCATCCTCTTCTTCTTTTTCAGAATTTAATTTATCCTCTTCAGATGCAAATGGACTTAATGCATATCCTTCTTTTCCATCAAAAAGACTCAAAGCACCATTCATTGCAATTACTTTTCCACCACTTTTAATCCATTCTGATAATTTCTTTTGTTGTTCTTCAGAAAAATTATAATCTCCATCAGCTAAAATCAAAGTGTTGTAATCAAAAAGTTTTATTCTGTTAAAATTATTTACTTCGACAACGCTTACAGGATAATCAACGGTTTCTTGCAAATAAAACCAAGCAGCACCAAATTCAGTCGAACTCACTCCTTTTCCTGATAATAAAACAATTTTTGGTGCCGTTAACAAAGTAAAGTTTTCTCCTCCAACATCTTTAGCGTTTGATGAAAATCCTGTAGAAATGTAATTATAATCTGTTTTAATCTTAATGAGATCTGTAATTGTTTTTTCGAAATCTGCAATTTTAGGATTATCTCCTTTGGTAACTAATAACCCACCTGGTTCTATGGTAATATCGCCAAAAACAGCTTTCTTCATCGCAGCTCTCACTTTGATATTATTTTGATGTAATAGGGATAAAACCTGAGCTGATATTCTATTATTCCACGGAATATGAAAAGCATAGACTTTTTCAGGAACACTTTTTTCAACCACTTCAATCGTAGCTTTCGTTTTAATAGCAATACTGTTTTTTAGTGCATAACCCTCAACTCCGTATGCTAAAGGAAGTGCCCAAGCAGTAATATCATAAGACAAACTATCATTTAATTTTTGATTAGGCTCAAAAAGAACTTGCGTAAAAACTGCTTTTTGCTGATCTACTTTTACAATTAGATCATTGGGTTCTATGGCAAAACCTTTATCTGTTTTGGTGCTGTAATTATAACCCGAAGTTTTTACACTTGCATCAGCATAACTATATTCGATATTATTTTTTTTCAACAAATCCGCAAGCTGAATCAACTTGGGATTGTTTTTCATTACATACATTTTATAATTTCCCTTAACCGTTTTTCTAGAATTATTCATAAAACCTCTAAAACCTTTTAGCAAAACATCGGCTTGGCTAGCGGCAGATTCTACAACCGTAAGAACTGCAGTGGCATGATGTAGAATACGATCCTGAATGGTAACTATATTTCCATTATTCATCATTACGGCTCTTCCAGCTCCAATTCCTCCTTGCTCCATTGTCATTCCTACTGCTCCGTTATAAGCAGGATAAGTGTCACCATAACTAGGATAAAACAAATCAAAACGCTCACTGGTGTTGTATAACCAATTTTGAGCATCAAATTTTTTTGAAATATTGGCGCCTAAAGTAGCATGAAAATCTCTTTGGTATTTTTCAATATAGTTATGTATTGGCTCTGCAGATGGCGGAAAAAAGTATGGAGAATCATATCCTTGTTCGTGAACATCTGTATGAACTTGTGGCATCCATTGGTTATACAATGCAATACGCTGCTTACTTTCTGGTTGTGTTTGCCATGCCCAATCTCTATTTAAATCAAAAATATAGTGATTGTATCTTCCTCCAGGCCAAACCTCCATGTGTTCTCTATCAGTAGCTTCTGGATGTGTTTTTTTTCCTGATATTTCTCTTAACCAGTTTCCGTATCTAGAGTAGCCATCTGGATTAATACAAGGGTCTAAAATTACGATTGTATTTTCTAACCACTTTTTAGTTTCGGTATTCGAGGGATTGACTAATTCGTAGGCAACTGTCATAGCACTTTCGGTTCCTGCAAATTCATTTCCGTGTACGTTAAAACTCAACCAAACGATCACCTTATCGCCTATGGTTTGGTTTCCCTCTTTAGACAAACCAATAGCGGCCAAGTTATTGTTTCTAATTTGCTCTAAATTCGCTAAATTTTCAGGAGTAGAAATAAAGAAAACATTTAAATCTCTTTGTTCTGGTGTAATTCCGTATTTCTGCTGTTTTATAAAAGTAGATTTTTCAGTAAGCTGCTTAAAATAATTTTCTACTTGATGGTAATGCGTTATTTGCTTGCCATAAGTAGGCAAAAATTCTGCAGGACTTTGCACTTGTGCAGTAGCACTCAAAGCCAAAGTCAAGACTATACAAAAAGAGAAAAATATTTTTTTCATTATTCATTTGGTTAGTTATGCTTCAAAAATAGCATTTTACCCATTCTTGTACAACATATTTAATCGAATAATACTAAATTACTTAGAGGTATTTCTACCATTTATCGAACATTTTTTATAATCTAAAACTATAAAATTGTGCCTTCCGAGTATTAAATAAATAATAATCTTGGCGATATCATTCGTATCCTAATAACATTCTACTATATTTGCGGATAACAAAATGTACTTTAAAAATGGAAGAATGTATCTCAGTTTTTGACATGCTAAAAATTGGTGTAGGACCTTCGAGTTCTCATACACTTGGCCCATGGAGAGCCGCAGAGCGCTTTCTAGGCGAATTGAGAAATGAAAATTTAATGCTGGACATAGACAGAATACAAATAGATTTGTATGGGTCACTTTCTTTAACAGGAAAAGGACACGCAACAGACTTAGCGGTGATGCTAGGACTTAGTGGTCAAGATCCAGAATACATTCCTATTGAGAATATTGATTCGATTATAAAATCTATTAAATCTAAAAATGAAATTAATTTAGGAAACGAAAAAATCATTCCTTTTCATCCTACTCAAGACATAGTTTTCAACAAAAACTTCCTCACCTATCATGCTAATGGTTTAACATTTACAGCATACAGGAACGATAAAACCTCCTATGTATCAACTTTTTATTCTATAGGTGGCGGATTTGTTATCAAAGAAGAGCGCGATAATGCCAAAACAAAAACAAAAATAAAATGTGCTTTTCCTTATCCGATTGACAAGGCAGCAGAATTATTAGAATACTGTAAAAAAGAAAATAAATCCATTTCTGAAATTGTTTTAGAAAACGAAAAGTCAATGCGTACAGAAGCCGAAATTGATCATGAGCTAATGCGCATTTGGAACACCATGTTAGAGTGTATGTACATTGGTTGTCATTCAGAAGGAATTCTTCCAGGAGGACTAAATGTACGCCGCCGTGCTTTCGACATGCATCAAAATCTTATTGGTTTAGCCAATTACGATTCACCACAAACTTGGCTTGAAGAAATTAGAAAAACCGAAGTTAAATTTCGACAAATACTAAAATGGGTTTCTTGTTTTGCACTTGCAGTCAATGAAGTAAACGCAGCATTAGGTCGTGTTGTTACAGCACCTACCAACGGAAGCGCAGGTGTTATTCCTGCCGTTTTGATGTACTATTTAGTCATAGAGAATCATCAAGCTGGACCTAAAGAGATCAAACAATTCCTGATGGTTGCGGGAGAAATAGGTAGCATTTTCAAAAAAGGCTCTACCATTTCCGCAGCAATGGGCGGATGTCAAGCAGAAATAGGCGTTTCCTCTGCAATGGCAGCTGCTTCTTTATGTGAATTAATGGGCGGAACTCCAGAACAAGTACTAATGGCTGCAGAAATTGCCATGGAACACCATTTAGGTCTTACCTGCGATCCAATTGGCGGATTAGTGCAAATTCCTTGTATAGAACGCAACACTATGGGCGCAATAAAAGCCATAAATGCTGCCGAATTAGCGCTAGAAACTGACCCTAAAAATGCTAAAGTACCGCTAGACAAAGTCGTAGATACGATGTGGCAAACAGCAAAGGACATGAACAATAAATACAAAGAAACTTCTGAGGGTGGATTGGCAATTGCCGTAAATATGGCTGACTGTTAACATTATAATGTATAATAAATTAGTTACTACCATTTCATAAAATTCATTTACACTTATTAAATCCAATATTTTTAATAAAAAGCTTTAGGGCGTATCCCCAACTCTATTTCCCTACTCTGGGGAAATAGAGTTGGGGTCGGGCTTTACGCTAAATCTTTTATTACGCAAAGCTCCATAAAAGGATATCGCTGCTATCCCTTACGCAAAACTCGTAACACGAACAAATAGAGCGTCTTAAAAATTGAGATTAAAAAAAATATAATTATCTTTAAGCTACAAAACCAAATTATTATGATCTGGACAGCAAAATTGATAAAGCATAGAGAAGAAAATAGAATTGCAGTACAATTTGAAAAAAATAGTGCTTTAATTAATCGAATTAAAGAATTCGAAGATGCTAGATGGAGTACAAAAAAAAGTGTTTGGCATCTTCCAGACACCCATGAAAACAGAGATCATTTCAAGATCATCCAATATGAAAATACGATTCCGTCTGTTGAAGGAATCGAACAAATGCATAAATTCAATCAGTGGCTATCCTCCAAAAGATACAGTCCAAACACAATAAAAACTTATACCGAAGCTCTAAAATCATTTTTAGTGTTTTATAGAGAAAAAAGCATAAAAGATATTACCAATGATGACATTATCATCTACAACAATGAATATTTGTTAAAGAAAAAATTATCTGCTTCTTATCAAAATCAGATTGTAAATGCTATAAAATTATATTTTAGAACAGTACAAGAAACAAAAATTGATGTAGAAAAAATACATCGGCCAAAAAGAGAAAAAATTCTACCTAATGTATTAAGCAAACAAGAAATAAAATCAATTTTAGATGCACATAGCAACTTAAAACACAAAGCTATGCTATCAATAATATACAGTTGTGGATTAAGAAGAAGCGAATTATTAAATTTAAAACTTATTGATATCGACTCTAAAAGATACATAGTAAATATTAGGCAAGCAAAAGGAAAAAAAGATAGAATAACCCCTTTATCACTAAAGATATTAGAACTCCTAAGAGAATATTACAAAGTACACAAACCGGTAAAATATCTCTTTGAGGGAATTGAATTAGGCACAATTTATTCCGAACAAAGCTTACAAAGTGTATTGAAGCAAGCATTAGAAAAGGCAAAAATAAAAAAACCAGTAACACTACATTGGTTGCGTCACAGTTATGCTACCCATTTATTAGAAAGCGGAACAGACCTAAGATATATTCAGGAATTATTAGGACATAATAGCAGCAGAACAACTGAAATATATACTCATGTGAGTACAAAAAGTTTACAACAAATAAAAAGCCCGTTTGACGATTTGTAAAAAAATAATTATATATTCGTTGTTAATAAAGTATAACCGTTATCATACAAATCCACCAAAAATCGGTTGTATGAGTATGATTTTGTCATACATATATGTAAGTTGTGCGTCAGTTTGGCGGAACGAAATAGAATTCACTAAATTATATGGAATAATGAGTTTAGAAAAAGATAAAATGATTAAGTCACTTAATGAAATTTTTATTCCTGAATTACGAAATAGAAATTTTAAAGGTAGTTTTCCGCATTTTAGAAAAACTGAAAACGGAAAGACAAATTTGTTGACGTTTCAATTTGATAGAAATAGTGGTGGATTCATAATTGAATTAGCTAATTGGAAAGAAACGGAATTTAAAACGCATTGGGGAAAATTGATTCCGTTGAATAAATTGACCGCTCACGATTTGTTTGAGAGAAAAAGAATATATCCGAATTCTAAGTCAGAAGAAAATGGCACAGAGAGTTGGTTTAGGTATGACCAAAATAAAAATTTGAGTGTTGAAGACAAATTTGAACTCATATCTAAAAATGTAATAAATAGAATTCCGATTATGGAAGAATATTGGAACGAATAAAAAACCGAACGCACAACAGCGGTTACAAGAAATGGCGAGAAATGTGCAAAATTCACGTTTATCTTTCGCAATAAATTTTATCTTAGCAGAAAATACGCAGTTCCGAAGTTCGCCACTTCTTGTAGCCGCGAAACGTTATGCGTCAGCAGGTTGGATGACAAATCCTGAAATAGGTTGACTAAAAATTAAACACTTTTAGCATACTATGGAACCCACAAAAAATGGACACTGTCCAAAAATTGAGTACAAAAAAATTGGTTTCGACCTAAAACTTTCCATCATTGACCAAATTTCAAACGGTCAAATTTCAGTAAATCACGCTTCTAAATTACATGGAATTTCTCGCTCTTCAATAACCTATTGGATGAAAAAATTGCGTTCCTTTGAACAAAATTCTAAAACAATGAGCAAAAACGATGAAATCAAAAAACTCAAAGAACGTATCGAAGAACTCGAATTCGTTAAAGACTTTCAACAAATGATAATTGCTGATTTTGAAGTCAGTACTAATCTTGATTTCGCAAAAAAGTCATTACTCGAAGCAT
>NZ_JALNUB010000033.1:0-3629 GCF_023162025.1 Flavobacterium pygoscelis
ACGTTGGCAGTCAGCTTAAAAAAACGGACTGAATAATTAAAACTATTTAAAATGAAATTATCTAACATTACTTTTATAGAAGAAATTAACAGTGATTACAAAGTGCTTGATTTAATTAGCGGAAGCGACGATATTAAAAAATTTTTAATTTCATTTGGCTCTATCGAAGACGACAAAATTATTAATATACATAATTTTTCATACACCATTGAAGAATTTAAAATTGAGTTGATGGACGGAGAATTTTTGAATCTTGAACTTTACGTGAAAAAGATTTAGCTTCTAAACGAAGATTAATTTCATTCGTCAAAAGAGGATGTAAATTAAGTGATTTGATCATTTTTAGTAAAAGTTCTTTTTCATATTTCATATTGAAATCTGTTTCATCAATTAATTTACAAATGAAATTATTTGTTTGTCTTGTTGTTGGAATATAATTTTTGATAATTCTATTTTTGTCTGACATAATGATTAATTTAAAATTACTTCCGACTTAAAACGGTGCGGAAGTGAAACCGAAAATTGGAGTAAACAAAAAGCCGAACTGCCAACAGCCGTTTGGAGAGATTGGGGTTTTAGTGGAATTTGCGTTTTTCATCATATCTTCGTTTCGGCAGAAAATACTCTGCTTTAAAGTCCCCAACCTCTCCAAGCGCCAAAACGTTACCACCAATACTACCAACCAAGACGATTAGCGGTGTTTTTGAAAATATCAACAGTTTGTTCTGATAGTTTAAAACGGTCTTTGTTAATCTCAATAGATTTGTAAATATTTCCGTCTTCGTGTCTTTCTCCTGCCGCTTTCCAATCAAAAAACATTTCGATAAGGTCAAATAAATCAAAGCCATTAACTCCATTTTCGTAATGTTCTGGGTGATGAGAATTTTTTGAATAATGGTGGTCTAATGCAACTTTTAATTCTTTTAAATACTCTTTATATACATCAGAACCATAAGTACAACCTTTTAATTTAGGGGTAAACTCGTCAAATAATTCTTTTTCAGGACTTTCAAGTTTTGAATTATCGTGAATATTAGCACGTTTAATCAATTCACTTGATGCTTGTGTCATTAATTCGGCAACTCTTTTAATGTGCAGTAGAGTATCTGCTTTTGAATCGTAGTTCATATTTATTATTTTAGGTTGTTAATTAAAAAGTACTGGTGGTAACACGTGTTTTGCGAGATTGTGAAATATGTGGTAAGTTCACGTTTAGTATTTCGCATAACGTTTTATCTTATCCGAAAATATCCGTTTACGCAGTTCACAACCTCGCAAAGCACCATACGTTGTGCGATATTTTACCCAAAAATAACTAAAATGGAGATTTTTTATAAAAACTCAAAAGACTTTAATTTTGAAGAAATAGTACCGAAAATTGTATATAAGTACAGGGATTTTAATGATGTAAATCATAAAAAAATTATTCAAAATCAAGAAATCTATCTTTCAAAATCGTCAAAATTTAATTGTCCTTATGAAATGGATGTAAAAATTGATAGAGAATATGTTAAGGATGAATTGAACAGAAGAAAATATTATCAAAACTTTTTAAAATTAAGTTCTTTATATGACCCTGAAATTGAAAGATTATTAAAAGAAGTAATAATCACCGATGAAAAATTGACAAATCACGAAAATTTGTTAAAAGAAGAATATGATAAAATGTTTGGGGTTTTTTCTATGAGTGAAACATATCGAAATAAAAGGCTATGGAAAGATTTTGGAGCAAATAAAAAAGGATTTTGTGTAGGAATAGATTTTTTAAAAGCAATACCTATTAATGAAGGTTTTAGAGGTCGAATTAATTACGTAAAACGCGAAGAATTACCAAAAAAAAAAATATTAGATATTGAAGGTATTGACAAATATATAATGTCTTTTTTGGATTGGATTTTCACATTACCTGAACAGTATTATGAAGAACAAGAATATAGATTCACTAAAACAATTAACTCTGATTTAGAACGATTTAAAAAAATATCAAAAGAAAGTATTTATGAAATAATAATTGGAGAAAAAATGTCGAAAACAAATCAAAAAGAAATTATTGAAATGATTAATATTTACTTACCAAACACAAAAATAAAAAAACTCATATATAGTAAAATAGGATTTAAAGAAATAGTTATAAAATAAAAAACATCGCACAACAGCCGTTTGGCGTGATTGGGGATTTAGTGGAATTAGCGTTTTTTTACTACATTTACGTTAAGCCGAAAATACTCGGTTTCAAAAGTCCCCAACCTCGGCAAGCGCCAAGACGTTAGTGGCAAATTTGAAGAAAAACCGAAAAAATGATGAAATTCGAAATTCAATATGACAAAGATATTTACAACAAGCAAATGGATTTGTTATTTGATTTGGCTTGTAAACCAAAAAAAGAATATTATAAGAATTCTCAGTATTTAGGTTTCGTGTTATTAATTATTGGTTCTATTTTATTTTTTGACCGTCCAAGTTTTTTTTGTTTTTATTAATAGTTTTCGGTCTTGGCATTCTCATTCCATATTTTTACTACTATTTTAAATTAAAATCGGTGTATGAAAAATTAGAAAATATAAAAACGGGAGAAATCGAAACATTAGAATATGAAGACTTATCGTGGGAATTTACGGAAGAAGGCTTAATTATGCGAAGTCTCAATACAGAAAGAAAATTATATTGGAAAGATTTTACCTCTTACTTGATAAAGGAAAATAATCTTTTTATGTTTACGAAGAATTATGAACCATTTATTTTAGGAGAAATTGAAATAGGGAAAGATAATTTTAAAAAATTGGTAGATTATGTTGCTGAAAGATTGAAATAAATAAAAAATCTGCCACTAACAGCCGTTTTGCGCGATTGGGGTTTTAGTGGAATTAGCGTTTTTTATCATATCTTCGTTTCGGCAGAAAATACTCTGCTACAAAGTCCCCAACCTCGCAAAGCGCCAAGACGTTAGGCAACATAATTTGAGCGCGAAAATTCTACAGAAAATATTCCTTTAAAATCTTGAAAGTTAACTAAACAAAACTTAAGAAAGCAACTTTGGCAAAAATTGAACAATAACCAAAATGAATCGAAAAGTTGGAATAGTTAGCAGAATTACATTGCATGTTGGAATTTTAAATTTTTTACAAAGTGAATGGAAAAGTTGGAACATTTTGCGGAATTGCATTGCATATTGGAATTTTAAAATTGGAACGAAAAACCGAAATTAACCTAAAAATAGAATCGTAAAAATTGGAATTTAAAACAAAAAATATTTTTTCAGTTTAG
This sequence comes from Flavobacterium pygoscelis, assembly GCF_023162025.1. NCBI lineage: Bacteria > Pseudomonadati > Bacteroidota > Flavobacteriia > Flavobacteriales > Flavobacteriaceae > Flavobacterium > Flavobacterium pygoscelis. The sequence continues at coordinate 3,265 of NZ_JALNUB010000033.1, forward strand.
CGCGGTAAAATAAAAGGTTGGAATTTGAAAATTGGAATATATAGCCGAACTGAATCGGTAGCTAGAATGGCAGAATATGATAAATATTATTACGTTGCCTAACAGCCGTTTGGCAAGATTGCGAATTTTCCAGTAAATTCATGTTTTGCTTTCGCAAGATATTCTATCTTAGCCGAAAGAACTCGGTTACGAAGTTCGCAACCTCGCCAAGCGCCAAGACGTTATGCATTATTTTAAAAAATGACAAATCCTGAAATAGGTTGACTAAAAATTAAACACTTTTAGCAAACTATGGAACCCACAAAAAATGGACACTGTCCAAAAATTGAGTACAAAAAAATTGGTTTCGACCTAAAACTTTCCAT
>NZ_JALNUB010000025.1:0-4698 GCF_023162025.1 Flavobacterium pygoscelis
CAGCGGTGTTGCGAGATTGCGAAATATGTGGTTAATTCACGTTTATCTTTCGCGAGAAATTTTATCTTAGCAGAAAATACTCGGTTCCGAAGTTCGCAACCTCGCAAAGCCGCGAAACGTTGGCAGTCAGCTTAAAAAAACGGACTGAATAATTAAAACTATTTAAAATGAAATTATCTAACATTACTTTTATAGAAGAAATTAACAGTGATTACAAAGTGCTTGATTTAATTAGCGGAAGCGACGATATTAAAAAATTTTTAATTTCATTTGGCTCTATCGAAGACGACAAAATTATTAATATACATAATTTTTCATACACCATTGAAGAATTTAAAATTGAGTTGATGGACGGAGAATTTTTGAATCTTGAACTTTACGTGAAAAAGATTTAGCTTCTAAACGAAGATTAATTTCATTCGTCAAAAGAGGATGTAAATTAAGTGATTTGATCATTTTTAGTAAAAGTTCTTTTTCATATTTCATATTGAAATCTGTTTCATCAATTAATTTACAAATGAAATTATTTGTTTGTCTTGTTGTTGGAATATAATTTTTGATAATTCTATTTTTGTCTGACATAATGATTAATTTAAAATTACTTCCGACTTAAAACGGTGCGGAAGTGAAACCGAAAATTGGAGTAAACAAAAAGCCGAACTGCCAACAGCCGTTTGGAGAGATTGGGGTTTTAGTGGAATTTGCGTTTTTCATCATATCTTCGTTTCGGCAGAAAATACTCTGCTTTAAAGTCCCCAACCTCTCCAAGCGCCAAAACGTTACTAGCAAGCGCACCGCACCGGAATATAAAACTGCATAAAAACACTAAAAAACTTCTAAAAAATAATCAGTTTTAAAGTAATTCACAAACATTTAAAGTATTTTTGACAAAGAAATTAATAGTTGAATAAATCTGAATTATGATGAAAAACATTGACAAAAAGAGTTTAGAAAATGCGTATCGCTTATTTGAGTCAGATGATATTAACAAAATTGAAATTGGAACTACTAAAGGTTTAAATCAAATACATAGTTATTTATTTAAAGGATTATATGATTTTGCGGGTAAAATACGTAATAAGAATATATCAAAAGGTGGATTTAGATTTGCAAATTCTTTATACTTGAATGAAATTTTAGTCAAAATTGAGCAAATGCCTGAAAATACTTTTGAAGAAATAATTGCCAAATATGTAGAAATGAATATTGCTCATCCTTTTATGGAAGGTAACGGAAGAACAATGCGAATTTGGTTAGATCTGATTCTGAAAACTAAACTTAAAAAATTAGTCAATTGGCAATATGTGGATAAATCTCTTTATTTACAAGCAATGGAAAGAAGTCCAATTAACGATTTGGAATTAAGAACTTTATTAAACAGTAACTTAACCGAAGAAATAAATAACAGAGAAGTAATTTTTAAAGGAATTGAACAATCCTACTATTATGAAGGCTATCAGAAAGAAGATGATGATGAATAACATTGTGGATAAAGCGCCAGCTAGTAACAGCCGTTTGGCGAGATTGGGGTTTTAGGCTTAATTTGAAGATGGTTTTGTACTTGGAAGATTAGTGTTTAATGGAAAAAACTCGCTTCTTTAATCCCCAACCTCGCCAAGCGCCAAGACGTTGTGCGTCACCTTAATAGAAATACAGAGAATGAAAATATCAGCGATAGAATATAATAAAGTAATAAACGACATAAAGAAAAATAATGCTATATATGCTAAAATTCTTCGCATTGGACAAACTTTTATTGATACAGGAGTTTCTTATAATAAAGTAAAAACTTTGCTTGAAAACGACGGCTATGATTTTGAAAACAGTTGTATTGAAATTGCTGTGAAACAATGGTTTTTTGATAGTTTTCATCATAAAGGAGAAGATGGCAAAAAAGTGGAACTAGAAGATTTAGATAATCATTTAGATTGCAATTTTATACTTAAAGGTGATGCAGGATTGACACTTGCTGATTACGACACTTCGAAAATGAATCTTAATATTGCTCGAAAGGCTATGATTATTTCAATTATAGCACTAATAGCCAGCATTATAACCCCATATTTAAGTACTGACCAAGCAGAAAAACAAGTTCAACCGATCACAAAAGTGATAATTGTCAAAGACACCGTCTATATTGAAAAATCTTCTGTAAAAAAAAATAAAGACACCATTTCGATGACTAATAAAAGTGATAGTAAGAAAATTACGCAATAAAAAAGGCGAACGCACAACAGCCGTTTGCCGAGATTGGGGATTTAGTGGAATTAGCGTTTTTTTATTACATTTACGTTAAGCCGAAAATACTCGGTTTCAAAAGTCCTCAACCTCGGCAAGCGCCAAGACGTTGTAGGCAAGTTTATCGCAGAAAGGAGAAAAATTGAAACTAACAAAGAAATTTTAAAATGAAAAAACAATTTTTATTTACATTATTAGCAGTATTTAATATTTATTTTTCTTACTCACAAAATACAAAAATATTAGTTTTAGATAGCATATCAAACTTGCCAATAAAGTACGCTAATGTGAATTTTCTAAATGGCTTTGGTGTTTTTTCAAATGAAAAGGGTAACATTATGATTTCTGATTTAAATATTAATTCAATTGAAATATCTCACGTATCTTATGAATCTAAAAAAATAGATTTGAACAAAATAAATAACTCAATTGTACTTTTAAAACCAAAAATCATAAAATTAGATGAAATCGTTATTAAAAAAGAAAAATTAAAATTACTGAAAACGATAAGTTTAAAGCCTAAAATTCATAGTAATTACAAAGAAATGTTTTTTAGTGCAATCGGCTTAAAATTAGCTTTTAAAATAAATTCATCAGGTAACAAAATAAACTTCTTAAAAAGTATTGAAATTCCTTTATTTAAAAAGACAAACGATGCAACAAAAGATTTTTATCCAGAAAAAAAATATCCATATAAAACATTGATAAAAGTAGAAATATTAAAATCTATAGATGATAAACCCGGTGAAAAATTATATGATTACAATAAGTATGAAATAATCAATTCAGAACTTTTAAATGATTCTTTTATCTCAACGTTTGAAAAAAACATTAAAATTCCCGAAAATGGTTTGTTTGTTGTATTAACATTTATTGGAAAAGTTGATGAAAATAACTTATTAATTACTGAAATGCCTTATGACATCAATAAAAAATTTCCTGATAGAAAATTTATAAAATGGATTCTACCAAATATTCCAATTACAGCAAGTGACAAAAATTCTAATACATTTTTCAGATTTGATTACGGGACAGAATCGAATTGGAAACAAATAGAAAAACCTATCAATTATGACAATAATAAGGAATATCCAATTTTTGATATCGGAATCGGTTATAAAATTGATTTAATGGAATAAAAACCTGCCTACAACAGCGGTTTGCATAAATGGCGAAATATGTGGTAAATTCACGTTTATCATTCGCAAGATATTTTATCTTAGCCGAAAAATCTCGGTTACGAAGTTCGCCACTTCTGCAAGCCGCCAGACGTTGTGCGACAACAGGTTGGAGCGCTCAGAAGAAGAACGAATTAAAACTTTAAAACTGAAAATCGAAAATTTCACAGCGGAGTTTTTTCCTATTTTCTGGAGTTTTTAAGCGCAACATTATAACTTACTCAAGTTTATGAAAATCAGAAACTTGAAAATTGAAATCTGATTAAGTTTGTAGAATGTGGAAAGTTGAAAATTCGATTTTGATCAAGTTCTTGGAAAATTGATACTTGAAAAATTGGCTGAATATAGAATTAGAAAACAGAAAGTTGATAAACAGAATTTTTTTCGATTTTTTTTTCAGTTTTTTAAGATTAAAAGAAGATGATTAAGAATGATATTGACTAAATTTGGAAATGACAATTGGAATGAATAGCAATGGTCAAACATAAAACATAAACTGCCGATCGCACAACAGCCGTTACAAGAAATTTGGGCATTTGGCTTAATTTAAATATGGTTTTGTATTTGGAAAATTTGTGTTTAATAGAAAAATCTCGCATCTTTAATCCCAAACTTCTTGTAGCGCCAAGACGTTGGCAGTCAGTTTGGTAGAACGAAAACGAAAGTTGCAAATTATGACAATAATCGGGAAATATAAAGTTGAAATTTTTGCAGAAGAAACATTTGAAAGTGGTTTTACTGATAATAAAAATAAATACGATTTTGAATATTTAGAAACAGAGAATAATTACATCTCAACTTACTTTTGCATCAAATTATTTGAAAATGAAAAGTTAATAAAAAGTATTGTAATTGGTTCAGAAGGTGGTAAAATCAGAATTAGCGAAAACATAAAAGTTATTGAAGAAAATAGAATAATAATTTGCTGTGGAAATAAAATATTCTGCTTGTCATTACCTGAATTAAAACTAATGTGGAAAACTAAAGCAGATGATATTTGCTGTTTTGAGGTTTACAAAAAGAGTGATTTTTATATTGTACACGGAGAAATTGAAATTTCGAAACTTGATAATAATGGGAAAATATTGTGGCATAAAAGTGGCGCTGATATTTTTACACCTTTAAAAGGAGCAGATATTTTTGAACTAAATGAAAAATACATAATTGCAACAGATTGGGAAAATAGAATTTATAAGTTTGATTATGACGGAAATGAATTTACAGATATGACGCAATTTTTGGAATAAATAAAAAACCGAACTGCCAACAGTCGTTACAAGAA
>NZ_JALNUB010000034.1:0-3503 GCF_023162025.1 Flavobacterium pygoscelis
GCTAACGTCTTGGCGCTTGGCGTGGTTGGGGACTTTTGAAACCGAGTATTTTCGGCTTAACGTAAATGTAGTAAAAAACGCTAATTCCACTAAATCCCCAATCACGCCAAACGGCTGTTGGCAGTAGTTATTTTTATTCAATTAGGTCTTCGATTGAATTTGCAATTTCAATAATCTCTCTAGTTTCGTGTAACCAAATATAAATTTTTTCTCTAATTTCTGTTTGATTTTCTTGAAAGGGCAACATAATTAAATTATCTCCACAACCATTTTCGGCGATTGCAATTCCATTCTTTGGAAAACCTTCTATTTCTCTTAATTGATTAGTTTCTAAAACAATGTGGTTACAAGTTCGGCTAATTCTTTTATTATCCAATTTGTCAAAAAATGGATAGATTGTCCAATCATCTTCATCGGTTGAAAATTCTCCACCATTTTCTTTTTTCATTTTTTCAATGAAGGATTTTGGGAATTGAACTCCCAACTCAACTTCTGCTTCTTTTATGTATTTTAATTCTATGGGAAATGGCATAATTTAATATTTTATAAAATCCCAAGGAATTTTTTGTTTAAAGTCTTGAATACTGTTTTCAATTAATTCTAAAGAAATATCTTTTTTCCATAAAGTTACTGTTCTTGTAAGTTTGGTATCGTCTCTAAATATTTCTATTATAAGTTCATTATTACGATAAATTTCTACACCAATTCCATCTCTATCACCACTAACATCACTTGCAATTTCAATTCTGTCTTTCTCATTTTCCATTGTTAAGTACTGTATTCGTTCAGTTTTTCGATAATTACTGCCAACGTCTTGGCGCTTGCCGAGGTTGGGGAAATAGGAGCAGAGTATTTTCTACCGAAACGAAGATATGATAAAAAACGCTAATTCCACTAAATCCCCAATCTTGGCAAACGGCTGTTATAGGCCGTTTCTATTTTCTATCCATATTAAATTCCCGTTTCCATCTAAATTTTCTGCAGAAGCGACTGATTTCTCAATTAATATACTACCGTCTTTTTGTCTAACTGCTTTCATAACATCTGCTCTTCTAAATTTTAAAAATTTATCAGTTCCTTCTGGTAATATTGCTACATTCAGCCCAAGATAATTTGATTTTACACTTGGGTAAACTATTCCCCAAACTATATTCTTACTTTTTGGATGAGAAAGAAAGATATTTGTAAATATGGCACTTATGCGATATAGTTCGTTGTCTTCTTTTTTTACTTCTTTAGCGAATTCATTACTAAAAAAAGATAATTTTTCTTTAGCATCATTAAGCAATTCTTCATTGCTTAATGTAATTTCCTTCATAAATTCCATCTGTGTCTCTTTGTTCGATAAAACACTTTCAGTTAACTGTTTTAAATCCTCTTGAAATACAACTTCATATACTTGAAAATCTTCAATAATATCCCATCTTGATAGAGTGAAATATTCTTCTGTTATTTCGGGTTTATAAAACATTTCAGAAGTTTCCATAAAAGCAGTTGCTCTGTTCTGTTGAATTTCTGCTGTCATTAAAGATCCGTAAAACATTGATTCTCCAGGAATATTAGCTCTGCCATATTCGTTATTAATCCTTTTTACATCGAGAATACTTTTTTCCTTTATATAGGATAGTTCTTGTATTTTTTTTGCTCGAAAATCTTCACTGTGTGGTCTTATTCTATCAACATAATGACCTGAATTCATTTTTGCAATAGTAATTGGCATAGCTTTGATTTCTTTCAATGCCTTTTCAATAAATATTGTATCAATCGTTTTTAATTTTGTTGAGATGAATTTTTTTAATATGTAGAAAGGAAGATTTTCAATTTTCATATTTTCGTGTGATTTTGACTTGTGCGGTGAAATGGCCTATAACGTCTTGGCGCTTGCCGAGGTTGGGGACTTTTGAAACCGAGTATTTTCGGCTTAACGTAAATGTAGTAAAAAAACGCTAATTCCACTAAATCCCCGATCTTGGCAAACGGCTGTTAGCTGATGTATCTTTTTATTTCATTTTCTACCAATTTCCATTTTCCTGTTTTGCTTAAGTTATATATTGCAAAGTGTTTAATCTCATTTGATATTTCATTGTAACATTTGATTAAAGCTTCTTCTTTTGTTTCTTTTTTTGAATTACATAAAACATATAAAAAATGTTCTGGATTGATTTGTTCAATAAATTCTAATTTTTCAATATTATTATTCATTAATCTTCTGATTATTCTGTTTTTAAGATATTCACTTGGATTTTTTGACCAAATTTTTTCGATATTCATAACTAAAATATTTTCATTTCCATACAAAAGTAAAGCTCTTAAATAAGATTCATTATCAGTTTGATAATAATCTCCTAAAAGAATATTGTCACGTTTTGGATTTGCAACATTTTTATATATTTTCAACGCATATTTTACATCGTTTCGATATTTTGAGTTGTAAAATGTATCAAAAAAATCTTCGTAATATATTTTTTTCAAGTTTGGTAAAAGAGCATAAAGTATAATTCTAATTCTTTGTCTTTTTGAATAATCACAATCAATTAATTCTTTATGAATTTTGGAATAAACTTTTGAAGAATATTTATATACTTCAATCCTTTTTAAAAGATTTGATTCAACTGATTTTTTTAAGTCATTATTAGGTACTGTTAGATAAAATTGAATTAAGTTGGGTAATTTAACAGTGTTTAAAACGCTATGAATTAACAAATTATAATTTCCTCCAAAAAAAATTTCATTTCTTTTTTCAATTAATTCATTGAGAAGATTAATTTGTCGTTGTTTCATTATTGTCGTCGTTTTTTTGGATATATCAGCTAACGTATTGGCGCTTGCCGTGGTTGCGGACTTTCTAGCAGAGTATTTTCTACCGTAACGAAGATATGAATAAAAACGTTAATTCCACTAAACCCGCAATCATGGCAAACGGCTGTTATGTGACGGCTATTTACGTGTTTATTTCCGGTTAATTTTCCGCTTCTAACTTTCAAGTTTCTGCTTGTCGATTCCAATTTTCACGCTTCTACTTTTTAATTTTCTAAATTTCCATTCCAACTTTGAAGTTTCTGCTTGTCGATTCCAACTTTCACGCTTCTGCTTTTCAAGTTTCCACATTTCCATTCCAATTTTCAAGTTTCTACTTTTCAAGTTTCCACATTTCCATTCCAACTTTCACGCTTCTGCTTTTCAAGTTTCCACATTTCCATTCCAATTTTCACGTTTCTACTTTTCAAGTTTCCACATTTCCAATCCAAATTTTTAAGTTTCTGCTTTTCGAGTTTCAACAATTCTATTACAATTAAATCTCAAATCAAAAATCGTTAATCATCAATCTAAAATCCTTTAAATGTTGTGATTACGTCTCGTTTTTTCATAGCTGTCACATAACGTTTCGCGGCTACAAGAAGTGGCGAACTTCGGAACTGCGTATTTTCTGCTAAGATAAAATTTATTGCGAAAGATAAACGTGAATTTTGCACATTTCTCGCCATTTCTTGTAACCGCTGTTG
>NZ_JALNUB010000024.1:0-6851 GCF_023162025.1 Flavobacterium pygoscelis
TTGTGTGCTACACCAATCATCAAATCTCCTTCTAAATGTCCAGCTTCCAGGCGTTCTTCGATATATTTAGGTCTATCATCAATACTGACTTGGTCTTTGATTCGGGTTTTTTTTATACCATATTTCCTTTTGTCTCGTCTTTTGTGATGATGATAGGGAAGAAGTTTGATTAGTTTTTTACCCAAAGTAGATTGTCTAAATCGATAAATATGTTTATAAATAGATTCGTAAGAAATGGACATAACAGGGTCATTTGGGTATAATACCTTGATTTGTCCAGCCATTAATTCAGGGCTAGTCCCCTTTAATAAACTTCTATAAATGAATATTTTAAGTCTTGGATGTGAGTTTATTTTATCTTGAGTTCTTTTGATTTTATTGTTTTCTAAAGCATACCAATGTGCTAAATCAGCCTTATAGATGTCGGTTGGCTTTAATAACCAAAGTTTTAATTCTTTGGTAATGGTGGATCTGTTTCGATTTACTTGCTTTGCAATGTAGCTTTTGGTCTTATTTTCCTTGAGTAAAGTCTCAATTATAATACGTTCTTCGAAGGATAATCTTTTATATTTTTTTTCATAATTCAACAAAGATAAAATTTATCATTTGTTGCGTTATGTTCTTGAATTCTCCTTTCCAGCGCTCCGCTTGCAGGTAACGTCTTGGCGCTTGGCGAGGTTGGGGAGTAAAGATGCGAGATTTTTCCATTAAACACAAATTTTTAAAGTACAAAACCATCTTTAAATTAAGACTAAAACCCCAATCTCGCCAAACGGCTGTTAGTGGCAGTTTTTATTCAAACCAAACTTCTTTATTTTTAAAATCTATAGTAAAAACATATTTACTAATTGCATCGAAATTAAGAACTCCATCGTAAATAATATCTCTTGCAAATGGCTTGATTTTTAGATTTTTTTTACCAATTATAAATTCTGCTTCGGGATTTTTTTCAAAATTATCAGTTTGAGTTTCTTTTTTTATTTTCCAAATTTCAGAACTTTCATTTGATAGAAGTAGCGGTCCACTGTTACCAGAATCAAAAAGAAACCAGTAGATTCTATTAATTTTTGGTATTCCAACAAATATATTTAATTCGGAACCTTCTATTCCGTTGGCGAATCTAGTTGTTAAAAGAGATTTTCCTTTAATCGACTTTTTTGCGGACACATTATTTTCAATTATTAATATGTTTTTAGAAATTTCAATTGTTATAATATTTTGAGCAAAGGATTTAAGAGATAGAACACCGTCAATTTTTGTAAATTCTTTAGGTAGAATACTCATTAAATTCCAAACGCCAACAGTTTGATGAAATATTTTTGTTTTACCTATTAAAAATGAAATACTATCTGCTTTTTGCGCCTTTATTATTTCACCACTCATTCGAAATCCCGTTGTACTTCCATATATTTCTTTATTAATAATTTTTGCAATCTCTGGTGAAATAATCGTTTCTGCACCGCCAGTATCAAATAGAAAATTATATTTTTTTCCTTCAATGAAAACATCTACTGTTTTCATATTTTCAATGTAGGGTTTAAGTTTAATTGTGTCTTGTGCATAACTCTGAATTACACTACATAAAAACAGCAAACTATATAATACTTTCTTTATTTTCATAATTATTTTGATTTTTCTAATTTAATTTTGATTTCAGTTTATTCGATTTTCGGCAAAATTGCCACTAACGTCCTAGCGCTACAAGCGGTTTGCGGGTTTTGAAACTGAGTATTTTCGGCTTAACGAAAATATGATTAAAAACCGGTAATTCCACTAAATCCGCAAATCGCTTGTAACGGCTGTTGTACGCAGTTTTTATTTTATTCCAAATTGTTTAATCATCCAATGATTAGAATGATTTTTTACTAAGTCTTCTTTTATTTTTTCACCTTTTGTATCTAAGTATTTATAGACTTTTAGAGGAATTGAATTTGGAAATTCATTAAGGCTTTTTGAGATTAATTCGGCAGATTCTTTGTTTTGTCCATTAGAATTTAAAGCTTCTGCTTTATAAATTTTAATAATTACAGGAACATTTCCGTAAGTATTTTTCAATTCACTTTCCAAATCATTAATTAAATTAATTTGAAAATTCGGATCTGGTTGCTTTCCAACAGCAGCAGTTTGACTAATATGTTCTTGATATGCTAAAAACATATTCAATATTTGTAGATTTTTTGAATTTTTACCTGAATAAAGTTTTTGAATCCTCTCCGGAATATCTGGTTTTAATTCTCCTATATCTGATTGTAAAGTTTGTTCGTAAAAATCATTAAGAAGAATTAAAACTGTTTCATCATTTTTATCGGTTTTTGAGTCCTTCTTAATTTGTTCAATGAATTTATTATATTCATCAGTTTTTTGCGAAAAAGAATTAATTGAAATTAAGAGTAGAAGGATTAATATTAAGTTTTTCATTTATTTTTTGATAAGTTTCTATTTTCTCGTTCAGATTCTAAAATTGCGTACAACGTCTCGCGGCTTGCAGAAGTGGCGAACTTCGTAACCGTAATCTTTCGGCTAAGATAAAATTTCTTGCGAAAGATAAATGTGAATTAACCACATATTTCGCCATTTATGCAAACCGCTGTTGTAAAACGTTTTTTATTTATCCAGAGTATAATCTGGTATTGATATTTCTTTTACAAAAATCAACCCATCGTAAGTTTCAGTATAAATTTTACTTATTATAATCTTATATAGCGGTTTAGGTTGATAACCTCCACCACCAATTAATAAATGTCTGTTCTTTTTACTAAAAAATTCAGATGAGTCGCTTTCAATTGCTGATTGTAAATCAATAAAATATATATCTTTATCAACAGACATCAATGTCCTTGCATATGTTCTTTTGAATGGTTTTTCAATATCGTACGTCTTCCAATAACCACCCTTTTTTTCATTTGAGACATAACCGTTAATTTTTCCAGTTCCGAAGTCAAAACCAACGCTATAATAATCATCTTTGTAATTATCTTTTAGGTGACGACCTAAATTTATTATATCGCTACCTGTATAGTACATTTCTCTTTTATTGATATGTTCGTTATGAGCCCAAATAAAAGCTTTTCCATTCTTGGATTCATTTTCTGCAATCCATTTGACATTTTCAAACATTTTTAAATCTCTAAATTCTGTGCTCCTGGGATATTTATCCGCAACGATTGATGCATATTCCGTATAACTTAATAAATAATCTAAACTTCTTATTATTTGTTTATATTCTCTACTATTAGTTTTAGAATTTAAAATTTGTTTTTTTAGCTCCTTTAAATCCGGAAGTTGCTTTTGCCACCAACTGTCTGATATATAATAATCTATTATTTTATTTGAGCAACTATCGGCAGTTATTAAAAGCTTTTCATCAATATCAATTTTGTTAAAACTAACAAAATCACGAATTTTTTGGCTAATATTTTTGCCTATTTGTATATCCATTCCATAAAATTGAATTTGATCGGCTTCTGATTTATTTTGATTGTAGTTTCTCATCCATTGTAATAGGCTTACAATTTCTTTAGTGTACCAAAAACCGATATTAAAATTTTTAGCTATAGTTTGAACATCTCCTTTGCCACCACTTATCCATTCATTTATTCCTGATTCAGCTTGATAAGATTCTTCCATTATGAAAATTTTCAAACCTTGAGTTTTAACTAAGTGTTTGAAGAATTTGGCTTTTAAGACGAAAAATTCCTTTGTGTTGTGAGAAGCCTCCCCAAACCCATAAATTTTAGCATTGTCAAATTTATTAGGTGTGTTATTTTCAAATATTTTTAGTTCAGAATCAGGATTCGCATCTTCAATTTCTATCGAATTATTGGTTATCCAGTCTATCGTTTCCTTATCTTGAGAATAACTAAGAAATGGTAAAATGAATATGAAAATTGAAAATGTCTTTTTCATTCGAAATGTTTTTTTAAATGTTTTACAACGTCCGGGCGCTACACGATGGTTGCGACTTTGTAGCAGAGTATTTTCTGCTAAACGAATATATGATAATAAACGTTAATTCCACTAAATTCGCAACTATTGTGTAACGGCTGTTGCTAGATCGGCTGTTTATTTATTCCAAAATTCTGGTATTTTAGGCTCAATATTCCAACTATTTATATTCCAATTTCAATTTCATTTGACAATAAATTTCTAAAATTAAAAATAGGAGAGAGTTAGATTCTTAGCTAGTTTAAAATTTCTGCTTTACATTTTTTCTTTTAAAAATCTAATATTTGAAATTCCAACGTTCTATTTATTTCTGCCCAACTTTATAAATTTCTCGTTATTTTACTTAGATATTCCAACCGAATATTCCGTATTTCTATTTTTTTCAAAGTTGCGTTTCGATAAATTTCAAAGAGATTTTATACAATTTTTTATGCGGATTCTTTCTCCTTCGCAGCTATCTACCAACGTCTTGGCGCTTGGCGTGGTTGGGGACTTTTGAAACCGAGTATTTTCGGCTGAACGTAAAGGTAATGAAAAAACGCTAATTCCACTAAATCCCCAATCACGCCAAACGGCTGTTGGCAGTAGTTATAATTTTACCAATTTACTATCCATAACAATTTTCCTTATACTTTTTTCATAATGATAAACAATATTTATATCTCTATTATAAACATTTTCCAATATAATTACATCCAAATTCTTTTCTGGTAAATAGAATTTTAAATTTACATATCCTAATCCTCTACCTGCATGGCCGATATATTTATGTGGCTTTTCCTTGTTTATATTAACCCCGTATCCATAATTTGATTTTGTTTCACTGAATGTAAAATCAGAATCTACAATTGTTGAATCTATCATGGCAATGTATGATTTGGTTTCTAAAATTTTACCATTGTGAAGTTTTGTATCCCAAATATTTAGGTCAATTGCATTAGAAATAATACCTCCAGCGGGAATAAAGTTTTCCCAAGATTCATCAGTAAAATTCAGGTTTTTAAAATTAACCACTTCAATTGAATCTTTTGTTTGCCAATGTCCATTAATAAGATTGGAACTAGCTTTATTCTTTTCATGGCAATAAGTGTTTTTCATTCCTAAATCTTTAAATAGAGTATTAGCAACTTCTATAAATTTTTTACCGGTTGTTTTTTCAATCAGTTGACCTAATAATCCATATGCAGGATTGCTGTAATGGAAGTCTGTTCCTGGTTTAAAAAGCAAAGGTTTGTCTATGTCTACGATTCCTGAAGACATATTTAGTATTTGATGAACGCTTACTGAATCCGCCCAACTTTGTTTTAAATTTGGTAAGTATTTTCCAATTGGTTCATTTAAATCTATTTTTCCTTTTTCAACTTCTTTTAAAACTAGAACTGCTGTAATTTGTTTACTATTTGATTGGATTCTGAAATTGTCTTTTAATGTTAATGGTTTTTGTTTTTCAAAATCTGAATATCCGAAAGCCTTTTTATAAATAACTTTCCTGTTTTTTGTTATCAGAATTACACCATTAAAAGGTCGTGGACTGTTTAGTTGAATTAAACTGTCAATTTTTTTGGAATAATCATCTGTTTGTTGTCCAAATACATTGCAATTCAAAAAAAGTATTGAGATAATAGGTAAAATGAATTTAAAAAAATGTTTCATAAAGATTACTGTTATTTAATTTTTAAATATCAATTTTTGGATAATTATTGCCAACGTTTGGTCGCTTGGCTTTGTGGCGGATTAAGGAAGCCTAGTCTTTCGGTTAATGACTAATTTTCCAAGTACAAAACCATCTTCAAATTAAGCCAAATCCCGCAAAATTGCCAAACGACGGTTATGTGCTGTTTATTTTTACTTTACATTTACCTCATTATACAAATTATCAACTACTTTTTCTAATATATCTCCTGTTCCATCAAAGCTAGCATTTGTCAATATGGATATTCCTATATTTTGTTTAGGATAAATCACAAACCAATTCTGCATTCCGTAGATTCCTCCGTGATGTCTTATAATTAATTCATCACCATTTTCTATGATGTACCAATGATAGCCTTCCCAAAAATCCGAACCTTCTTTAAACAATTTTTTATGAGATTCGTTGACAATAGGATTTGATTGATCTAGCTGCAATTTCATATATTTTACTAAATCCGGAGTCGTAGAGTGCAATCCTGAAATTCCGCCCCATAAAGTTCTATTGAAGTTAGGCATTAACTCGTTTTTATCATTATAACCTTTTACCAATCTTATTCTGTCATTTTCATTGAGTGTAAACTTGGTTAGGTTCATTTTATTTGGTTTCAAAATAAATTCAGTTACCAATTCTTCAAATGGTTTTTTATACACTTTTTCAAGTATATATGCTGTCACCTCTGGAGCTGTGTTTGAATAAAAATATACTTCTCCAGGTTTCGTTTCAATTTTTATTTGTTTTAATCCTTCAAAAAACGCCTTTTTATTTTCACTTTTTATTGGTATATTAGGAAATCCACTTGTGTGTGTAATGAGGTGTTTTATTTTTATAGGTTCACCTTTAAATTCTAAATTGGGATAAGGTTCATCAAGGTAGTTCCTAATATCATCATCTAAATTTATTTTTTTATCAAGTACGGCTTTCGCGGCTATATAACCTGTAAAAGTTTTAGTTACAGAAGCTATTTCATAAAGAGTAGAATCGTTTGGTTTGTTTCCTTTTCCGATAGTTAATTCTCCAAAATGTTTTATTGTTGATTCCCCATCTTTATACACTGCAACGGAAACAGAATGAAATCTTTTGTCATTTAATAACTGAAACGCATTTTTTGTAATCGCATTTTCAACATTTTGTTTATTGATTTGCTGAGCACTTTTACATCCAAGTAAGACAAAAAATAAAATAGTGATTAAATATTTCATTGTTATAATTTATA
>NZ_JALNUB010000035.1:0-3498 GCF_023162025.1 Flavobacterium pygoscelis
TATTATCAGTAAAACCACTTTCAAATGTTTCTTCTGCAAAAATTTCAACTTTATATTTCCCGATTATTGTCATAATTTGCAACTTTCGTTTTCGTTCTACCAAACTGACTGCCAACGTCTTGGCGCTTGACGTGGTTGCGGATTTTCTTGCAGAGTATATTCAACCGAAACGAATATATGCATAAAAACGTTAATTCCACTAAACCCGCAATCATGGCAAACGGCTGTTATGCGTTCGGCAGTATATGTTGTATGTTTTTCCATTCCAATTTATTTCAATTGGCTTTTGCTAATTTAATTATTTTATTCATTTTTAAAGATCTATTTGGACCTTAAAAATCAAAAAAAAATCGCGAAAATTTTACTTTTTAAGTTTCTAATTTCCATTTCAATATTCAGCCAATTTTATTAAGTTTCTGTTTTCCAAAATCTTAATCAGATTTTAATATTCAAGTTTCCACATTCTATAAAATTAATCAAATTCAATTTTCAGGTTTCTGCTTTCCGCAAAGTTGATCAACTTTCATTTTTCATTTTTAAAAGTCAAAAAAATCGATAAAAATTACGCTTTCAAAGTTTTGCATTTCAGTTTTCAAGCTTTAATTTCTTCTTTTTCTGTGTGATCCAACCTGCTGACGCATAACGTCTTGGCGCTTGGTGAGGTTGGGGATTTTAAAGCAGAGTATTTTCTGCCGAAACGAAGATATGATAAAAAACGCTAATTCCACTAAAACCCCAATCTCGCCAAACGGCTGTTATGTGCTGGATTTATTTCAGTCCGATTACGTCCTTTCTGACTTCTTTTCGCCATTTTTTGCCAAATTTCTTATCCAAATCTGCAAAAATTGTTTTATTGTATTGGATTACACATTCTTCGTTAGGCGTAATACAACCAAAATCATAATATTCAATGTTATATTTTTTTTCATATTTATATTGATTACTATAAATAATAGGAGCAATGCTTCCAATTAAAAGTAGTTTTGATTTATTTTTCTTGATGTCAATTTCTGCAACTTCTTTATTGACTTAACATTTTGCGAAAACAACAATATTGAAATCAGTAATAGATTTAGACACTATTTCTACTTTATGTTTTTCTGAATTTAGGTTGAAGTCATTAATTTCTAATTCATAAATTCCGCTTTCTAAATCTTCAAATTTGTAGTTTCCTAAACTGTCAATTTTACAAAATTTATTATCAGGATTAAGTTCAATTAGTAAATTCTCTGGTATAATATTTTCAAAACCAAATAGGACTTTCACATTTCCACTAATACTTAAACCGTTCGTTTTATCTTGACAATAAATCGAATTAATAAAAAATAGTAATATAAAGGTTAATTTTCTCATTTTTTTGGGCGCTTGCACATAACGTTTCGCGGCTTGCAGAAGTGGCGAACTTCGTGACCGATTATTTTCGGCTAAGATAAAATATTTTGCGAAAGATAAACGTGAATTTACCACATATTTCGCCATTTATGCAAACCGCTGTTGTGCGTTCGGCAAAATAGTTGGTTTAAATTTTCGTTATTTTTTTTATTGAGATAATTTGAAATTAATATTATTTGGAACAGTTTGGTTATTCACTATACTTTGATTTACATCTGTGCAACTTTGTCCTACAATTGAATAACCAGTTGGAATTCCACAGCATATTTTATATTGAAAGGTTTCATTTTTTACTAAATAACTATAATTTCCAGATGAATTTGTTAGTACAGTTTCATATTGTTCATATACAGTTGCGGTATAGTTTCCTATTTTTCCACGTTGTATGTAAATAGTAACATTTCCAACACCAACATTACTTTCGTTTGTTACTCTTCCACTTACATTAATATCTAAATTTTGTTTTTCGTTATCACTGCTACAATTTAAACTTAAAGTTGCAACTATAAATAATATTAGGATTTTCTTCATAATTTGATTTTAGTTTAGTTCGATTTTTCATCCGATTTTCTTGTCGTCAATTTTTTCATTGCTGACGCACAACGTCTTGGCGCTACAAGAAGTTTGGGATTAAATATGCGAGTTTTTTCCATTAAACACTAATTTTCCAAGTACAAAACCATCTTTAAATTCAGCCTAAAACCCAAATATCTTGTAACGGCTGTTGTATGCAGGCTTTATTTTTTAGGTATTAATTCAATCACTTTATCTAAAACTTTAGTAAGATATTGTAATGATTCATTTTGAGATTCTCCAGATTCATTATTTTTATTTTCTATAGCTTTTTTAAATGTTGAGTTTCTATCAACTTTCGAATAATTTAAAATTAATTGGTTAATTATTTCTTTTTCATTTTGGTCTAAAGCAATTTTTAATGCTGTTATCTTAAAATTCAGATTAGTAATTTCATTTTCAAAAAATTTGATATCATTAAGACACTCTTTGTATAGTTTTAAAAAAAAGAATGCAAATATTTGCATAAAAACTACGATTGAAATTCTTGGAAGGAAATATGGAATTATGTTAGATTTAGAATAATCATTTAAATTATATATTGAGAAAAAGAGAATAATTATACCAACTGAATTTATTAATATCCCTATAATCAAGTTCAAATTTGAATTATAAACTAGTCTTTTAATTTGCCTTTTTATATTTGTATCAATTTCGGATAGTTCATTTAAGTAAATTGAAGATGAGAGAGATTTCGGAAATTCTTGAGTAAAAAGGTCTTTACAATTTTCGACCATTTTTGTCATAAACTCTTTTTTTAATTCAGGAAATGAATCAATTATATTCATTAAAAAATCCAAACTGCTTTCGTTTGAGTCTTGATTTTTTTCTTTTTTGCTTCCCAATGAGAATTTTGATGTATTTGAGCTTAGTTCAGATAAATCTAAATATGCTTTTAGTAATAAGTAAGTTGAAAAAATGAAAATAGTTAAAGAAATAATTATAGTGTACTGAGTACTTAATATTTGAAATTTATCATTTATTAAAGAATAACCTCCGTAAGTACTAAATAATAAGAAAAGTATAGAAATATAGATTTGAGTTATTATTCTTCTTTTTTGTCTATTCATTTTTTGTTTTTTTTTGTTTTTTATTTTTTCTGCTGTCTTGTCCTAATATAGGTTGACTATTTTTGGTTACTGTATAATTTCAAAAATAGTTTATTATTGACGTAATATTGATAAGTTTAGAAAAAATCTTTGAAGGGATTTTTTTCCAAACTTGTCAACATTCCTACGTAGCTAAAGTAGTATTTTTTTTGTTTTTATAAGACTTGTATTCATGTATTTGATTTAGATGTGCATAATTTGGTGTTTTCATTTCAAGAGAGCAATGTCTACGCTCATTATTGTAAATTTCGATAGCTTGTTTAACCATTTTTTCAGCTGTTTTTAAATTAGCAATAGTCTTGTTTAGTCCAAATTCATGTTTTAAAATTCCGTTAATTCTTTCTGCTACGGCGTTTTCATAAGGGCTTGAGTTTTGAGTTGTACTTAAAATAATATTCTTAGATTTGGCAAATTCAGCAAAGTC
>NZ_JALNUB010000010.1:0-86724 GCF_023162025.1 Flavobacterium pygoscelis
CAATCTAAATAACAGACCAAGAAAGGTTTTGGGTTTCAAAACACCTAATCAAATGAGAAGCGAAGAAATCAACAAAATGAATCACACAAAGGCTTAAGTTTGGAAATAACTTTTGGCTTCTTAAAAAGCCAAAAAAGTTATTCTAAAATTAAGCACATAATCTAAGAAAAATACTAAATTTGATTAATTAAAAAAAAATAACATTGTTGCGCTAGACCCTTGAATCCGCCACAGAGAAATATTAAAAATGAAAAAATATATTTTAACAATATTCTTATTTAGCTTTTGCCTAATTTGGTCTCAAAAATCAAAATCTCTAAAAAATCAGAAAGTATATCTAAAAGAAGCACAAGAATCTCTTAATAAATCAGATAATGCGAGTGCAATAGGATTTTACATATATGTTTATGAACTAAATCCAAATAATGATTTAGGGAAAATTGCAAAAATAAAAACAGATTCTTTAAAATCGGTACCAAGAAAAAAGTATATAGAAAGTATTATTGGTAAATGGAATCTAAATAGAACTGGTTCAAATTGGGGGTTCGAAAACTATAAAGATTCATTAAATAATCAAATATTAATTATTGAAAAAAACAAACTTATCTTTTTCAATCAAAACAAATCTACAAAGGAATTAAAACTAGTAAAATCTGAAGATTTAATTTTTTTCACATCAGTAAATGAAGATAATTACTCAAATGAGTTATTATTTTCAGACAATGAAATTTGGAGTTTTAGCATAAATAAAAATAATTCTGAATTAATACAATTTTATTCAGGACAAAAAACTGAAAACGGAAGAACTGAAATGGTTTGTGGAAATTCTGAATTATATTATACAAGATTAGAAGACTAATAAATGCATCGTCCAACAGCCCTTACAAGATATTTGGGAATTAGACTAAATTTTAAGATGGTTTTGTACTTGGAAAACTTGTGCATAATGGAAAAATCTCGCATCTTTAATCCCATATAACTTGTAGCGCCAAGACGTTAGCAGAAAGTTTACAAAATCGCAACAAATCGACAAATGAAGACAATTGTTCAACAATTAAGAAAAGAAAAAAACTTAACGCAAACTGAACTTGCTGAAAAAAGTGGGCTTTCCTTGCGAACAATCCAGCGAATTGAAGCTGGAAATATTCCAAAAGGATTTACATTAAAAACACTTGTAAAAACTTTTGAAATCGAGCCTGAAAAATTAATTTCTGCCAAAGAAATCACAAAAATAGACAGAGCAAAATTAATTAATCTTTCCTCTTTAATGGGACTTGTACTACCATTTGGTGGTGTTATATTTCCATTAATATTAACAAACAAAACCAGCGACCAAAAAAATAAAGAGCTTGGCAAAAACATCGTAAGTGTGCAAATTATATTAACCGTTTTGCTTTCGTTTTCGCTTATCATAAGTCCATTTATTCAAAAGGAATTATCGCTTAGTTTTCCACTCTTTTTAATCCCATTACTTACAATTATTTCTTTAAAATTAATGATCATCATCATAAATGGCATTAGTTTAAATAAAAAAGAAGATTTAAATAAGATTTTGAAAATCAATTATTTATAAATTTTGTCGTGTAATTGACATAAAATTGGCATATCGTTTTTTCAAAAAATATGGTTTTATAAATAGACTTTTGTAGAAAAGTAATCTTATGAAAATTTTAAAGAAAATCGTGCTCGTTTTTTTGGTTGTTTTGGTTTTAGGTTTGCTCGGTGCCTATATTTATTTTGACCAAAAATTCACACCCGAAAAAAATTACCTAACTGTAGAAAACGAAAGTGGAAATATCCCTTTTACTTGGCTGGGTAATTATAAAAATGTGCTGTTACTTCCAATTCATTTCCCAAATGACACAGCAACTTATTATTTGCAATTTGACACAGGTTCACCATCAACTGTTTTTTATTCAAAAGCAATTGATAAGCTAACGCAAATTAATGTAAATCAGGAACGAGCAAAAACAATATTTTACATTGGAAAATCCAAAATAATATCGGACAAGTTCCAAATTTTGAATATTGGTAATAATGATGATAAAAATGACACTTTAAAAATTATTGGAACAATTGGAGCAGATATTTTAGAAAATCGCAAAACCGTAATAAATTTCAAGGAAAATTACATTGCATTAAATCTATCAAATGAACCAACTCAATTTCAAGGAAAATTGTTTAATTTTAAATTCAAAAAAAGAAAAATTATATTTCGTGGTTTGTTAAATGGAACTGAAGAAAAATTTTTGTTTGACTCGGGAACAAGTGCTTACGAATTGCTAACAAACAAAGAAATTTGGGAAAAGCTGAAACTTCCAAATTCAAAAATCAACATCGAAAAATCAAAATCTTGGGATAAAGTCTTGACAACTTACACCGCAAATTGCAACCAAAATATTCAATTTTGCGACAAAAAAATAAAATTAACCAATGTTACCTATGTAGAAGGATTTTCACAAACTCAATATTCGATTATGAAATTTTCGGGAATGACAGGAATGTTGGGCAACAAAATATTTTTAAATAATTGTTTGTACATTGACTGCATCGAAAATAAAATTAGAATAGAATAAAAAACCTCTGCTAACAGCAGTTTTAAGAGATTTGGGCATTTGGCTGAATTTAAAGATGGTTTTGTAGTTGGAAAATTTGTGTTTAACGGAAAAATCTCGCATCTTTATTCACAAACCTCTTGTAGATCAAAGATGTATGCAAGTTTTTAGAATGTATTTATATCAAATCCTCAAAATTCAAATAAAAAATATTTATAAAACTATGAAAAACAATAAAGGTTCCTTTTTAATTGTAATTCTCATTGTGATGTTAATAAATAATTTATCGGCACAAAATAACAAAGTAAATCAAATTGATTCGATAATGAATAAATATTATCAAAACGGAACTTTTAATGGAAATGTACTTATTTCAAAAAATAACAAATTAATATATAATAATTCATTCGGGTATTGTGATGAAACTAAAACAACAAAATTAACCACTGATTATAGATTTAATATTGGTTCGATAACAAAAGAATTTAGTGCTGTTGCTCTATTAAAGTTGCAGGAACAAGCAAAATTGAATTTGGACGATAAGGTTTCAAAATTTATTCCAGAATTACCAAAATGGTCAAATGAGGTTGCCATTAAGGACTTACTAAAATATACAAGTGGCATACCAGACGTAAATTGGAAAAAAATAAAAAACGACAAAGATCTTTTTGAAGATTTAAAAATAATCGACAGTCTTGACTTTATACCCGGAACAAATTACGATTACAATAACAATAATATCTTTTTACGGCACTTTATTGTGGAAAGAGTAAGTGGAATCTCTTATAAAGAATATGTAGAAAAATTCATATTTAAACCTTGCAAAATGAATTCCTCATTAATGACCCCTTTTGAAAATGAGCATAATATTGCCAAGGGATTTAATAGTAATCTAATAAGAGATAAAAAAGATTTACCAATTACAGGTGGAATTTATATAACTACAATTGATTTATTAAAATGGGCAAATTTACTACACTCTGGTAAAATAATAAATAAAAAATCTCTTTATGAAATTGGTCAAAGTTTTAATTCAGAAGAAACACAATCAGCTTTAGGTAATGCAATATACAAAAATCAAAATTTAATTTTACATTCCCATCACGGAAGAGTTGGAAATTATGAAGCATTATTAATTTCAGATATTGATGAAAAATTCACAATAGTTTTGCTTGACAATAATTATAAAGGCAAAATTTTTGAAATATCAGAAGCAATTATAACAATCTTAAAAAAATAGCATATTAGAACGACTTTTTTATGAAAAATAAAATTTAACATAATTAAAGCAATTAATAAAGTTATTATTTAATAAGGGAAAAGTCTCTGATTAAACTCAACAATGTCAATATCATATTATAAATCATTCAAAAAAAAATGCTAAAACTTTTAACAAAAAGATTAATTCTAATTCCTTTTACGATAGAAATATGTGAAACCATTTTGAAATCAGATTTTAGAAATTTAGACTCACTAAAATTAAATAGAGCCTTTGGTTGGCCGGATGCAGAAGTTCTTGAAACTTTACCAAAAATCATTGACAATTTATCTAGAGTAGAAAAACCTACGGGATTTGAATCTTGGATGATTATCAAAAAAGAAAATTATGAAATAATTGGAGATCTAGGATTTAAAGGCTTTAATCCTCACGATAATAATATAGACCTTGGCTATGGTATTATTGAGGAAGAACAAAAAAAAGGATACGCTCTTGAAGCAACAAATGAACTTATTGCTTGGGCTTTTTTAAATCCAATTGTAAAAGAAATTACTGCTAGATGTTTAATGGAAAATGAGGCGTCTATTCATTTACTAAAAAAATTAAATTTTAAAATAATAAAACAAGATAAAGAAATGATTTATTGGTGTTTGCCAAAATTTTCTTTTAACTATTAAAATTAAATACTATCAACCTCAAAAAAAATAGTAATAACTATTTTAATCATTTTTTATCTTAATACTAAATTTTTCTTACAATAATAAATTCCTTTAGATTATATTTGAATGAAAATCTCTGATTTTTAATCTATTAATCATTTTTTAAAAAGTAATAAAATGAAAAAAAATATTGGAATATTCATTGTTTCATTTCTTATTTTTTCCTGTAACAATTCTGCCAAAAAAGAGCAATCTGAGGGAAAGGTAATTGATAGCTTACCCAAAATAGAAAATAAATCAGATGCTAAAATTAAAACAAATGTTGATTTTAAAATTGATGACATTGCTGAATCTACTGCTGAACTTGGTGTTTTTCCCTATATAAATCCACCAGAAAATTATACTTATGGTTACGACAAAAATATTAATAAAAAAGACATACGAGATTTTGATAGAGAATATTTTGCAGTTGCGGGCAAATTAATTCCTGTTGATGGAAAAACTTTTAAATCGACTATAGAGAAAGATAGAAGTGATGGAAAAAGATTTAATAGTTTACTAGTTGGAAAAAACTTTGAAGAAGCAATTTTAGATTTAGGTGGTGTTAATGTTAATAACGTAACGGTTCCAAAATCAGAAATTGAAAGAATTGGCAACACAGAATTAATAGACAAACATTATGGGTTTTCTATCGATTATAACTTATTAGATGCAATCAAGACATATATAATTAAAACCAAAGACAAAGAAATTTGGATTCAATATTATCTATTAAATGATGAAAGTGGTGCTATAACAATTTTAGAAAAAAATACCAATAAAAAAACTTAAAATTTAAAAACAACACTTTTAGAAGATTGATAAATAACAGAATAAATGTCTAAAATTAGACAAACCACTAGATCTTTTTGATGGCAAAATAGCAGTATAATTACTTACAGCTCATAAAAAAATAAGACAAATAAATAAAAAGATGAAAACTATATTGTTTGTTATTCCACTACTGTTATGTAACAGCATTTTTGGACAAAATTTACACACTAGTGATACTATTGCAATGGGTCTTAATGAGTATAACACCATTTTTATAAAAGCTATTTTTAACCACAAAGACACTTTAAATTTAAATTTTGATACTGGAACAACAGAACTCGTTTTAACAAATGATGTTCTGAATAATAAAGTGAAGACAAAACCAGAACTTTATAACACATTGTACGATTTACAAATAGGAAATACTACTTACAAAACTAAAGTTTATGATGCCGAATTAGCAGGACATGGAACTGAAGGAAGATTTGGCTGGGATTTTTTTAAAGGAAAAGTTGTTGAAATTAATTACGATAAAAAGTATTTGATTATACACTCTTTGATGCCATCTTATGCATTGTTGGATTCTAACTTCACTTCACTAAAAATGGAGTTTTACAAAACTTTATTTTTTGTGTCAAGTGAAATAAAGCAGAGTAAAAAAATGGTAAAAGACCTTTTTCTATTCGATACTGGATTTGAAAGAACGCTTATGTTAGACCATAATCTCTTGCAAGCAGCTCACTTTCCTATTACAAAAATGAGATTTATAAAAAAAATAGTGATGAAAGGCGCACAAGGAAACGAAATAGTGGTAACTACTTCAAACCTGAATCGTTTTAAAATAGGAAAATACGAACTCAAAGATATTCCTGTTCAGATCACAACTGCACAAAAACCAGTCTGGGACAAAAATGTACACGTTTTAGGAAATGAAATTTTAAAACAGTTCACGATTTTACTTGATTTTCAAAATAACCTCGTATTGATGAAACCTAATACTTTATTCAATGATCCGTATATTGACCAAAAATAAATCAAGTTGTATGATAAAGGAATTTGACCTTTTGTATTAATAGTGGTTTTAGAGTTTAATGAAAGTACTATTTTTAAGTTTTTAATTGTAATTAAAATACGTTTTAAATCTTAAAAAGTATTCAATTAATACAAACCTCGCTTGTTTTTTTTAAACGAGGTTTTGCTAATTTCAGTTAATTAATCTAAAATTTGTGCTGCATGTTCTTTTGTCTTAACTTTTTCTATGACAGAATCAATAATTCCATTTTCATCAATAACAAAAGTGGTTCTGTGAATACCATCATATTCTTTGCCCATAAATTTTTTAGGACCCCAAACACCAAATGCTTCAATCACAGACTTATCTTCGTCTGCTAAAAGAGGGAAAGGAAATTCATACTTCTCTTTAAATTTTAATTGCGCTTTTGAAGAATCGGCACTAACACCCAGTAATTCATAATTGTTTGCTTGAAAACGTTCGAAATTATCTCTTAAATCACATGCTTCGGCTGTACATCCTGGTGTGCTTGCTTTAGGATAAAAGAAAACTACTAATTTTTTTCCCGCATAATCCGATAATTTATGCAATTGACCATCTTGATCTAATCCGGAGAAATTAGGGGCTTTATCTCCTTTTTTTAATGTTGTCATATATTTTTATTTTAAATTATTTATAAATTCTTTCTGTATTGTGTACTTGCCCCAGATGGCACTGAAAAGCCCGGATTGAAAAAAACTATTTTTTCTTGTTTATAAAGAGCGACCGACAGGAAGCTCCTTTATAAATTTAGAAAAAAAGTTTTATGAAGGAGAACTTGTAAGGAACAGCTGGATTAGGCACATCGTAAAAATTACACTATTTTTACAGTGCTAAAAATACAAAAATGAACAAACAGGAACGGGTAACTTTTGTTATAAATACGTTAAAAGAATTATATCCAACCATTCCGGTGCCACTTGATCATAAGGATCCTTATACGTTGTTGATTGCGGTTTTATTGTCAGCACAATGTACTGATGTTCGCGTCAATCAGATTACTCCATTGCTATTTGAAAAGGCAGATAATCCGTATGATATGATTAAAATGTCTGTAGAGGAAATTAAGGAAATCATTCGGCCTTGCGGTTTATCACCTATGAAATCTAAGGGAATTCATGGTTTATCTCACATTTTGATTGACAAGCATGATGGGAAAGTACCTCAAAGTTTTGAGTTTTTAGAAGAATTGCCAGCTGTTGGTCATAAAACGGCTAGTGTGGTGATGTCTCAAGCTTTTGGAGTACCTGCTTTTCCGGTTGATACACACATTCATCGATTGATGTATCGATGGAATTTGACTAATGGAAAAAATGTGGTTCAAACAGAAAAAGATGCCAAACGAATCTTTCCAGAAGAAATATGGAATGATTTACACTTGCAGATTATTTGGTATGGAAGAGAATATTCGCCCGCGCGTGGCTGGGATTTAGAGAAAGATATTATTACTAAAACCATTGGAAGAAAAACAGTTTTAGACCAATATTATAAAAAAAATAAATAAAAAAATCCCAATATTTAAACTTGAAAATATTGGGATTTTTTATCTAATTAATACGTAATTAAGTATTTAATTAGAAATAATTTCGAAACTTTTATTATCAATTTTTACTATGCTTAATGCTTTAGAATAGCTTAATAAAAAAGAAACTGTTTCTTCACTAGGTTTCATTACTTTTGAAACTAATGCTTTTTTTGAGTAAATTTTTGCCATATCGTAATCCCTATTTGCTTTTATATAACAACGCAGGTCACTAAAATATATTGTTAATTGGTCAAAATAATTTGGTGTTTATCAATCACTTTTCTCAAATTCATCAGTGCATAACGCATTCTTCCTAATGCAGTATTGATGCTAACTCCCGTAGATTCTGAAATTTCTTTGAAACTCATATCCTGATACATACGCATCACTAAAACCTCTTTCTGGTCAATAGGAAGTTCTTCTATTAGTTTTTTGAGATCAATTTCTACTTGATCAGCAATGATTTTGTTTTCGATATTCATAGCATCATCAGACATAATAGAGAAAATAGAAAATTCTTCAGTTTCTCTATACAAAGGCATTTTTTTGTTTTTACGAAAATGATCTACTACTAAATTATGAGAAATACGCATTACCCAAGGTAAAAATTTACCTTCCTCATTATACGAATTTGATTTTAAGGTTTTAATTACTTTGATGAAAGTATCTTGAAAAACATCGTTAGTAATGTCTTTATCTGCTATTTTAGAATAAATGAATCCGTAGATTTTTGACTGGTGCCTTTTTATTAGTGTAGCTAAGGCATCCTCATTACCTGCAACATATTCCTTAACTAATGTCGCGTCTGGAAGTTGTATATTAACCATAATAATACTTTTTAGTTTTTAATTAAAATTGGTAGATTGCTCTAAAAAGTAGTTTTTGATTATAGGCTTTGTTTATTTGGGTTATTGTGTGGGCAAATTTAACTAATTATTATTTGAAGAAGCAAGTAATGTTAAAAAAATTTAACATATTAAAATTATAATTTGTTACATTAGCTCTTACTCCTTTTCGACTGATCTAGGATTTTTTAATTTTTCAATGATACTGTAACTTAAGCTAAATTAGGCACATTAAAAAAAGGGCTAAAATAATTATTGATTATCAGAGAATTAAATTCACCCTTTATCATAGTTCTGGTTTACATTATAAATATTTTAGTATCAAGAAAAGTAAAAAGCAGTTATCGGAATAAGAAAATGAAAGTTGTGGGTTTTAATGGTTTTTGTTTAATTATTATTTTTAAAAAATTAGAATTTATTTTTTTAATGGTAAATACAAATACCTCACACCAAAAAAAGAGTATTTCCTCCCTACTTTAATCATTATTTGTGATTTGTTCATTCCTCTTTCTCTGTTTAAAATTGTTTACTTTTGTAAAAATTATCATTTTTATGCAAGTTGACCTTTCTAAATTAGATCCAAAGAAAAATATCATTATAAAAGGAGCACAAGTACATAACTTAAAAAATGTAGATGTTGCGATTCCTAGAAATAAATTAGTTGTTATTACTGGACTTTCAGGTTCAGGAAAATCAAGCTTGGCATTTGATACGCTTTATGCCGAAGGACAACGTCGATATGTAGAAAGCTTATCTTCTTACGCGCGACAATTCTTGGGAAGATTAGACAAACCAAAGGTAGAATACATAAAAGGAATTGCTCCAGCTATTGCTATCGAACAGAAGGTAAATACAACCAATGCGCGTTCTACTGTAGGAACCTCTACAGAAATCTACGATTATATAAAACTACTTTTTGCTCGAATTGGAAGAACGTATTCCCCTGTTTCTGGTCGAGAAGTCAAAAAAAATACGGTAACAGATGTTGTTTCTGACGTAAAAACTTTTGAATTAGACAGCAAATGGTTACTCCTCGCTCCTATTCATTTAGAAGAAGGAAGAAAATTAGAAGACAAGCTAAAAGTTCTTTTGCAGCAAGGTTTTGCAAGAATTTTAGTAAATAACGAAATGGTTCGCTTAGATGATTTACCCGAATCATTACATAAAAAAGAAATACTTTTAATTATTGACAGAATTGTAGTTAAGGAAGAAGAAGAGTTTTATAATCGTCTTGCCGATGCCGTACAAACTGCTTTTTTTGAAGGCAAAGGAATTTGTTATTTACAGGAATTAAACGCTGATAAAAAATACTCCTATTCTAATAATTTTGAAATGGATGGCATTACTTTCTTGGAGCCAAATGTTCATTTATTCAGTTTTAATAATCCCTATGGAGCTTGTCCGGTTTGCGAAGGCTACGGAAATATTATAGGAATTGATGCCGAATTAGTAGTTCCTAATACTACTTTATCGGTTTTTGAAAATGCCATTTTTCCATGGCGTGGTGAAAGCATGAGTTGGTTTAGAGATGAATTGGTAAATAACGCTTATAAATTTGATTTTCCGATTCACAAACCTTTCTTTCAGTTATCTGAAGATCAAAAAGAATTAATTTGGACTGGAAATGAATATTTTCAAGGATTAAATGGCTTTTTTAAGGAATTAGAAGAAAAAAATTACAAAATACAAAATAGGGTAATGCTCTCTCGTTATCGCGGTAAAACCAAATGCTATTCTTGTAAAGGAAAGCGCTTGAGAGTGGAAGCATCCTATGTAAAAATCAATTCAAAAACAGTTTCAGATTTGGTAGACTTACCAATCAAGCATTTGGTTCGCTTTTTTGAAAGTATCGATTTAGATGTTTATGAAAAACAAATTGCCAAACGTTTATTGCTAGAAATAAACAATAGATTATCGTTTCTAACCGAAGTAGGATTGGATTATCTAACACTAAATAGAAATTCTGCAACGCTTTCTGGTGGAGAATCACAACGTATTAATCTAGCCACTTCATTAGGAAGTAGTTTGGTGGGTTCGATGTATATTCTAGACGAACCTAGCATTGGTTTACACCCAAAAGACACAGAGCGATTGATAAAAGTATTGCTTTCTTTAAGAGATTTAGGAAATACAGTTATCGTGGTAGAACACGATGAAGACATTATGAAAGCAGCCGACATGATTATCGATATTGGTCCAGAAGCAGGAACTTTAGGAGGTAATCTTGTCGCTCAAGGCACATTTGAAGAAATTCTAAAATCGACTTCATTAACCGCAAAATATTTAAATGGAGACTTAGAAATTTCTGTTCCTAAAAAACGAAGATTATTTAAAAACTATATTGAAATAAAAGGAGCGAGAGAAAATAATCTTCAAAATATAGATGTTACTTTCCCTTTAGATGTTTTAACAGTAATTACTGGAGTTTCTGGAAGTGGAAAAAGTACCTTGATTAAGAAAATTTTGTTTCCAGCCATGCAGAAAAAATTGGATAATATAGGCGAAAAAGCGGGTCAATTCACTGAAATAACTGGTTCTTTTTCTCAAATTAAACATATTGAATATGTAGATCAAAATCCTATTGGTCGCAGTTCACGCTCTAATCCGGTTACGTATATCAAAGCCTATGATGACATTAGAGAATTGTATGCAAGAGAAAAACTATCAAAAATAAGAGGATATCAGGCCAAACACTTTTCCTTTAATGTAGATGGTGGGCGTTGTGAAACTTGCAAAGGAGAAGGTTCTATAAACGTAGAAATGGTCTTTATGGCCGATGTACAATTGCCTTGTGAAACCTGCAACGGAAAAAGATTTAAAAAAGAAGTACTAGAAGTTAATTTTGAAGGCAAAAATATACACGATATTCTTACGATGACTGTTGATGATGCTATTGCTTTCTTTATCGCTAACAAGCAAGCTAAAATCATTCAGAAATTACAACCGCTTCAAGATGTTGGATTAGGATATGTACAATTAGGACAATCTTCCTCAACACTTTCTGGTGGTGAAGCACAGCGCATTAAACTAGCCTCTTTCTTAGTAAAAGGAGCCACCAAAGACAAAGCACTTTTTGTTTTTGATGAGCCTACAACTGGATTGCATTTTCATGACATCAAGAAATTACTAACCTCTTTTGATGCTTTAATAGAGAAAGGACATTCTATTATTGTTATTGAACATAACCTTGATCTTATAAAATGTGCCGACTGGCTGATTGATCTAGGACCGGAAGGAGGAGAAAATGGAGGTCAATTATTAGCCGTTGGAACTCCTGAAGAAGTTGCAAAGAATAAGAAGTCTGTTACTGGAACCTATTTGAAAGCAGTATTAAAGAAATAAAAAAAAGCCGATAAATACAAAATGATTTATCGGCTTTTTTTATGTTATGTATTAATTAGAATCTGTATCCTAAGCTTAAACCGCTTCGAACTCCGCCCCATGGTCCACTGATGTTAATTGTAGCCCCGTTTGCATTAGCTTTAGCTTTAATATCTCCTAAAGGAAGATCAATATCGTCAAGTTCTCTTTGAAGTTCTGATTGCTCATAAGGTGTCAATAATCTATCTGTTTTTCCAACAAAATCACCTTTTGAAGTACCGTAATGTGGTCCTACGATCCACCAGTCAAGAATAATGTGTTTTCCTAAATTAAACTGAGCTCCAAACTGCAATCCAAAAGTATTTGCAGTAAGTTTACCTCCCATATCAATATCTTCTTTTTGAGTACTAAGATCACTATTATATTCAAAATTAATTCCTGAAATATCATATTTTAAGTGTCTGTAAAAAGGAGCAATGTAAAATCCTTTTCCGTATCCTTGTCCTAGATAAAAACGAATTTCTGGTGTAATTGCTGAATATCCTAACTCTGTATTGTTAAGCATTCCTTGGCCTTCACTGTTATTAGAAACTAGCTCGTTTAATTGTGATTTGAATGGTACAGCACCTTTATTTATAAAGCTATATCCAATTACAACTCCAATACGTTTAGTTAAACTTCTTTCGTACTGTAATTGAAAATTTTTGAATGCAAGACTAGTTAAACTAATTTTTACATTATTTTTTTTAGGTCCATCAACATCATCCTTCACTGAAACTAAAGAACTTGAAACAGCAGTTATTGAAGTAGTCTGCGAAAAAGCGATTGCAAAATTAAATAAAATTGCAATAATTGTAAGTAAAGTTTTTTTCATAAGTAAATGTTAAAAATATATAATTCGGCAAATATATATTAAAAACACTTCTCTTCAAAAGGATTTCCATCTTCGTCAATTGCGATCAGAATTTTCTTGGCTTTAGAGGAAACTTGACTAATGTAAATCCAAGCAATAGACCATAATCCGAGCGTTGCACAGAACATAAAAAAATTAGAAATATGATCTACTTTTTTCTTATTCTTCATTAAAATTGCATACGGTAATTTATCATTTCTTTCTAATACTACAAATCCACTGTTCATTTTGTTTGTTAGAATGGATGAAAATTTTCTTAAATCTTCATCAATTTTACTTTTAGTCCTTTTCATATTCTAGCAGATATTTTATGTCTTTTTTTCTTAGTAAAGCTATTTCTAGCTCTTACAAATTTAAAGGCAAATTTAAAATCCTACAATACCCACTTTTAGTGATATTTGAGTTTTAAAAGGGATTAAAAACTATTTTATTTTTTTTAGAACGGAGTCAATAGCGTTATTAATTTCTTTAGAAACAACAAATTTATAATTAATGTAGACATACAAAACAGTTACTAAAATTGATTTTAATCCTATTGAAATTATCGGATTAAAGGGAAATTCCCAGAAGTAAAACAATAAAAACAACAGAAAAGTAATTCCAAGAGAATGTAAAGTTTGAAGTGTAAAAGGGAATAAATGCAGTCGTTTAACCACAAAGAGCAACTTGGCTAAACTGTATAAAGTTATAGATAATAAAGTTGCAAAAGCACAACCCATAATACCATACATAGGAATAAATAACATATTTAAGCCAATTGCCACTGCCACTAAAAGAACTCCTAGAAATAATACCGCTCTGTAATATTTAGTATTAAAAATAATAGCATTATTATTTCCTAGAATCAGATCAAAGTATTTTGATATTCCGATCATAAATACTACTAAAATTCCACCACTATATTCCTTAGGAACCATTTCGTACAATTGATTTATATTGACAAATATGCCTAACATAACATAACCGCCAACTACTTGCAGATTAATAGAGGTTTTTTTATACAGACCATTTAGCTCTTTAAACTTATTATCGTGCATTAATTTGGCTGTAATAGGATATACAATTTGATGCATCGCTCGACTCGGGACTGAAATTACTAACGCGATAAAAGTAGCGATTGAATAAAAAGCAATATTATCGATAATCATATACTGGTTGAGCATTATTTTGTCTCCATCCAATAATAAATTAGCCACACTTCCTGACAAAATAATATAAAAAGTATATGTCAATATATCTTTAGTATTTTTGGGGAGTGCCAATTGAAAAGTTGGTTTTTGAATTCGAAAAGCATATAACATAGTGACTACAAATGCCAAGAAATACAATCCAGCAGTTGCATAAACAAAACCTTCAACGCTCATCCAATCGAAATAAACGCCAATTAATAGAACTAAAGAAAATAGTCTTAAACCTACTTCTTTTATAAAATTACCAAAAACAGAGTGCATGTGAACTCTTGCCCAAGCATAAAATATTTCGAAATAGGCCATACATAAGCCAATAAAAGGAATCAACCAAACATAATTTTTGACAATTTCATTCTTTTTTGAAAGAAAGAACAATATTTCGTCATAAAAATAAAGTGCTGTTAAAACCATTGGTACTATAACCACTAATGGAAATAATACAGTAAAAGATAAAAACCGAGATTTTTCAACATCGGTTTCATACTGAGAATAAAATTTAACTAGAGTATTTTGCATACCAATGGCAAACAAAGGCATTATCACATTAGCGCAAGAAGTAATATAATTTGTTAAACCATAAAAAGTAGCACCCAAAAGTACCGGGTATAAATAAAGCGTATTTATGGCTCCAATCCCAAAACCCAAATAAGTAATTATTGTATTCTTTAAAGATTGATTTAGTACGATTCCCATGAAAGGTTAAGGGTGTTAGGTTTGATATTAAAAAGGGGACTGAATCAGATGAGCCAGTTCTTTGGTTAAACTTTTTCTAGAATACTTTTGAAGTCCCACTCCATTTGATTGTAATTTCCCTTCTAAAAATTGATTATAAAAGTCTAAAATTACACTTTTTAACTTCATTTTTTCGGAATATTTCAAGAACACTCCGGTATTCGTATCGGTTATAATTCCTGCAAAATCAGAACCTTCAGGTCCAATAGCAACAATAGGTCTGTTAGAAACCATATATTCGAATAATTTGCCTGGAATAATACTTTTTGTATCCTCAGAGTCAATTTCTATCAACAATAAAACTTGCGATTTTCTTTGATGCGCTATGGCTTCTTTATGTGAAACGTATCCTAAATTATTTAAATAAAAATTTAAACCAAAATGAGTTATCGTTTCTAAAACCTCTTGGCTAACTGCACCAATTAATTTAATTTCTAAATGCGATTTGAAATCAGGTATTTCATGGACTAATTCTACTAAACTCTCCCATAAAATCAACGGATTTCGTTCCGATAGAAATGAACCAATATGAGCCAAACTGAATTTAGAATCTAAAGTCTGTTTCTCCACTTGTTCGGCATCATAACCATTTGTAATCACTGTAATTGGTCTTGCGGTAATTGCCTCAAATTCGGTTTTAGTAGTCTTGCTGGTTACAATAATCATGTCGGCTGAATTTAGAACTTGGTGTTCTAAAACTTTGTGTTTTTTTGCAGCAAAACTTGATAAACGCAACGATTTATGATAGCCAATAGTAGTCCATGGATCACGGAAATCAGCAAACCATTTTAGATCTAATTTCTGTTTTAATTCTAAACCAATAAGATGCAAACTATGCGGTGGCCCAGAAGTAATAATGGTATCAATATTATTTTGTACAATATATTTTTCTAAATAGGAAACAGAAGGTTTAACCCAAAACACACGGGCGTCTGGTATAAAAAGATTTCCTCGAATCCAAAGAAAGGTTTTGTCTAAAAAAGACTGTTTCTTTTGATTTGGAATAATGCCCGAGCTTATTTTTTTAGTTTTATTTTTGGAAAGAAATGAAGCCAGTTGATAGGGTTCGAATATTTTATTTCTTAGAATAATTGCTTTATCTGAAACTTCCTTTACCAAATTTTCGTCCACAATAGGATAAGTTGGATTTTCTGGTATATAAACAATAGGCTGAATTCCAAAATCTGGCAAATATTTCACAAATTTCAACCAACGTTGTACGCCAGGTCCTCCCGCAGGTGGCCAATAATAGGTTATTATAAGGATTTTTTTATTTTCCAAAAGTACATGGTCTATTAATATAATAAATGATTAAAGATTAACGAAGTTGGATTGTAGATTTAAGAAACCTTAAATCTACAATCGTTAATCAAAAATCCTAAATCTGAACTATTTTCTTTCTTTCAAAATAAACTCCTGCCACTAAAAGCAATAATATTCCAAAACCACTAACTAAAGTAATTGTACTTCCTGTTTGTATGACTTGAGGTTCAAATTTGAATTCTATTGTATGTTTTCCTGCTGGAATTTGCAATCCTCTTAGAACGTAATCTACTCGAATATGCTCTGTTTTCTTTCCATCGATATACGCATTCCATCCTTTTTTATAATACATTTCAGAAAAAACAGCTAAACCTTCGTTCGAATTATCTGACTTATATATTAAATGGTTGGGCTTGTAAGAATTCAAAGTAATTCTTGCTAGGCTATCTGTGGCGAAAGCCTTACCACTAATTTTAAAATCTTTATTATTGATAACAGCCACATTCTTAGAATCTAAACTGTCCAACGCTTTCATCTCTTGATCTGGAGAAGAAACGATTTTTACTTGACTCACAAACCAAGCATTCCCATTTGCATCTGGATTTACTGTTGGAAATTCATTTCCTTCTTTATCTCTTTGGATAACATACTTAACGTTAAGCATGCTTAGAATTTCGATATTGTTTTTAGCGATTTGATAATCTACTAATTGTTGCATTCTTCGAGGTCTAACAGCACTATAACCACCGATAGATTTATGAAAATAGGAAGCTCTTGCGCCTAACAAATCAGCTACTTCAAAAACTCTGTAATTAGAAGTATCTTTCAAAATCTGTGCATCTGCTGGTGTTTCAGTAAATGGCATTGTTACTTCACTACCTCTTACAAAATCTTTTGCAGAGACGTATTTTTTGTCCACAAAAAACAAATCAGAAACCATAATTAAACCAATAATTATAATAGCGGTTTTTTGAGCCAGTTTGTCTTTCATTGCAAACCACAAAATTCCTCCTGTCAATAGCATGAAGAATCCTGAACGCAATAAATCGGCACTGTATAAACTCATACGATCTAACTTAAGTGCCGCTACAAAATCAGGTCCGTAACTTTCTCTGTAAGCAGCATCACTGCCTCCAGAAAAACTAAACATACTTTTACTCAGGAATAGAATTATTATAATTCCTAAACCAAGAATTGCAGTTTCATATAGAGCTTTCCATTGTAGTTTTTTATCCAATTGAAAGTAGGATTGTAAACCCATGATAGCCAATACTGGAAAACACAACTCTAAAACAACTTGTATAGAAGAAACAGCCCTAAACTTATCATATAAAGGAATGTAATCTATAAAAAAGTTAGTCACAACAGGGAAGTTTTTCCCCCAAGAAAGAATTAATGCTATAATAGCTCCTGAAAGGAATACATATTTTATTTTACGTTGATCTATAAAAAAAGCCAAAATCGCTAGAAAGAAAACTACAGCCCCAATATATGCGGGAGCTGCTACGATAGGCTGATCTCCCCAATAGGTTGGCATTCCCGATACAAAATCAGTTGCTTGCGCTTCAGGAACTCCTTGGCCAATCATAAATTCGTACATATGACTGTCCTTGCCTACCGCTTCATTATTAGAACCTCCAAATAATCGTGGGGCAATCAAATTGAAACTTTCCATAATCCCATAACTATACTCCGTAATATAGTCTCTACTCATTGAACTTGTTGTTTCGTTCTTTGAGCCATTAGGATTAAAAGTCAATTCGCTTTTACCACGAATACTAAAATCGGTATATTCTGTTGTTGCTAATAAATTTGTAGCATTGGCGCCAATGGCAAAAATTCCAGCAACTGCCAATGTCCCCAAAGAATAAAGCATCGCTTTGTACTCTTTATCTTTTATTTGTTGATAGATGAAATAAGCGCAAAGTATCAATAAGAAAATTAGAAGGTAATACGTCATTTGAAAGTGATTCGCACTAATTTCTAATGCTGTCGCAAAAAGGGTAAGCAGACCTCCGAGAATATACTTTTTTTGAAAAACTAAAATAAAACCCGCAATAACAAGAGGCATGTAAGCAATAGCATGTGCCTTTGCATTATGCCCTACTCCGAGAATAATAATCATATAAGTGGATAATCCGAACGCTAAGGCTCCAAAAAAAGCTTTCAAAGGATCTACTTTAAGGACTAACATTAGTCCATAAAAACCTAAAAAATATAAAAATAAATAATCGGCAGGACGCGGCAAAAAACGCAATGCATCATCAATAGCACCTATGTAATCATGAGGATATTTAGCCCCCAATTGGTAGGTTGGCATACCGCCAAACGCAGAGTTTGTCCAATAAGGTTCCGCATTATCAGTAGCTCTAAAGTCATTTTGTTCTTTAGCCATTCCAGTATATTGCACAATATCTGATTGTGAAATTTGCTTTCCTTGCAATACAGGATAAAAATAGATTAAAGAAACCAATACAAAACCAAAAATGGCAAGTGCGTGCGGATAGAACTTATTTATTATTTTCAATTTAAAAAAAGTTTGAATTAAAGTATATTAGGTATTAAAACGGCAAACTTAATCTATTTCTTCGTAATCAACATAATCTCCAACTTTTTTGGTCTCGCGTGGATTTTTACTAGAGTTGCTATTGTATAAGATTTCCTCCTTAGTTTGAGTTTTTTGCCAAGTATCTTGTTGTTGCTGTTGCATATTTTGTCCTGCTTTTTCTACCACTTTTTTAACTAATAAAGGCAAAAACAACTTTGCCAAAAAGCGGAAAATATAGTAGAAAGCGATCATATAAAAAATTGCTTTTATAAAACCAGTAAAAGAAGCTGTTTGCATAAATATATTTTTTTTTTCAAAATTAATAAATCAAACGTTCAAAAGTAAGATATCATTCTTAAATAAATAATAAAATATAGTACATTTGAAAAGCATTGTTACTTTCTAATCTAAAAAACAATATGTCTAGAATTAAAATCACACTTTTGACTGCCTTTTTAATGTTTCCAATCCTACATTACGGGCAACATACGGATCAAATAAACTCTAATAGACCAGGTGAAACTATGTCTGCTTTTGCTGTTGGAAAATCAGTCATTCAAATAGAAACTGGAATTTACGGTATTAAACAAAATCATAGTCTTTTAAATTATGACGCCAATGGTTTCGGTTTAGACGCAACTTTAAGATGGGGTTTGTTCTTGGAAAATCTTGAATTGATTGCCGACATTCAATATCAAAATGAGAAATATACTTCTCTGTTTAAAAACACCAAGATAGCCGATTTTAAACAAACTGTTCTGGGAGCTAAATATTTGATTTACGATCCTTTTAAGAATTATGAAAAAAAGGTTAATCTTTACAGCTGGAAAGCAAATCACGGTTTCAACTGGCGTCAATTTGTGCCTGCATTCTCTATTTTTGCTGGTGCAAATGTAATCATGAAAGACAATCCTTACTCGTTTTCTCCCCAATCTAGTGTATCTCCAAAAATTATGTTAATTACTCAAAATCATTTTGGCGATGGTAAATGGGTTTTTGTAACCAATATTATTGGCGATTATATTACAACTGATTTTCCGAGTTATGGTTATGTGCTAACCCTTACTAGAGGATTTAATGACAACTGGTCTGGATTTATAGAAAATCAAGGTTTTAAGAGTGATTTTTATAGTGACGCAATCATAAGAGGTGGCGCTGCCTATTTAGTCAATAAAAACATGCAAATTGACGCATCAATTAGCTCGAGTCTAAAAAATACACCTTCTATACTTTATGGCGGAATTGGTCTTTCTTGGCGTTATGATGCAAAATACAAAGAAGTAAGAATGAAAATTGATACAGGAAATGCTGCCAATCCTGATATCAAAGGAGATAAAAAAGCAAAAAAAACACAAAAAAAAATAAAAAAAGGATAATTGAATTTTAAAAAATAGCATGATTACAATTGAAGAAGCAAAAACGAAGAAGGAATTAAAAGAATTCATAAAATTTCCCTTTACATTATATAAGAACAATAAAAATTTTGTTCCACCATTGATATTAGATGAGCTCGAGAGTTTTGATAAAATAACAAATCCCGCTTTTGAAACGGCAGAAGCCTATTTTTACGTTGCTAAAAAAAATAATGAAATAGTAGGAAGAATTACCGCCATCATTAACTGGAGTGAAGTAAATGATCAACAAAAAAAGAAGGTACGTTTTGGTTGGTTTGATGTAATTGACGATATTGAAGTTACAAAAGCACTTTTAGAGAAGGTCTATGAACTAGGTCGAAAACACAAGTTGGATTACGTAGAAGGCCCTATGGGTTTTTCTAACCTTGACAAAGTAGGCGTATTAACAGAAGGATTTGATGAAGTAGGAACAATGATTACATGGTATAACAGTCCTTACTATGCTACACATTTTGAACAGTTGGGTTACGTTAAAGAAAAAGAATATATTGAAAGTAAGTTTCCTTTTGAAAACGTAAAACCTGAGTTTTTTGAAAAAGCGAATGATTTAGTAAAAAGAAGGTATCAGTTAAGACCTCTTAATTTTAAAACTACCAAAGAAGTAATGCCACTTGTGGACCAAATGTTCGATCTATTTAATAAATCTTACGCTTCTTTATCTACTTTTGTAGCTATTTCTGACACACAAAAAGAATATTTCAAGAAAAAATACATTAGCTTCATCAATCCTGAATTTATCAAATTTGTAATTGACAAAGACGATAACATTGTAGCATTCAGCATCGTTATGCCCTCTTTTACAGAAGCATTGCAAAAAGCAAATGGAAAGTTATTTCCCTTTGGCTTTTTACATTTGTTAAGAGCGAAAAAACAAAGTAAAGATGTGCTTTTTTATCTTATAGGTGTACTTCCAGAATATCAAAATAAAGCAGTTACGGCTGTTATATTTAAAGAATACTACGAAACTTTTAAAGAAAAGGGAATCATTAATTGCTTTAGAACGCCTGAGTTAGCGGATAACGCTGCTAGTATTAATTTATGGAAACACTTTAATACAGTGGTACACAAAAGAAGATGTACCTACAAAAAAAGTTTAAACTAGATGATATAAAAAATCCCATTCACAAATTGTCAATGGGATTTTTTAATTATAAACTTTAAATTAAAAAAAAGACTACTTACACGCTGTTTTTGCCAATACTAATTTTCCATCAAACATTAATTTTTTCTTATCTTTAAATTTTACTTTTCCTTTATTATCATCAACGGTTTCACCAAAACCTTCAATATAATTATTACCTTCCTTTAAAAAAACAACTTCACGCACAGATAAAACACCTTCTGAGGTAAAAGTATAGTCTGCAAAAAGTGTATCTCCTTTTAACTGTCCAACAATCGAACCTTCATTTTTATCTTTTTCATAAAAATTATAAATTAAATTACCAGAAATCAGTTGATTCCCTTCAAAATTCAAATGCATTAAAACACTATCTTTTTTAATAACACCCAAGTAACATTCCGGAGTATTTACTTTTTTGATAGTATTTTTTTCTAGTTGGAGTTGATGGTCTTTACTTTCCTTTTTACACGAAATAAAGAAACTTATTAGTACGGCGCTAAAGATTATTTTTTTCATATTTTTTATTTAGAGTTCAATAAAGATAGATTATTCAATATGGATTTTAACAAAAAAATCCATTCTTTGAAGAATGGATTTTTTTTAAAATTACAGCTTTAAAAATTTTATTTTTATAAAATTAATTTTCTAGAGATTTTAACGAATAAAATTTAAGCGTCTAAATCTACTTTGGTTTTAGAAGCAATTTCTTTGTAAGTTCCGTTTTCTAATTTTTCACGAATGGCTTCAAAAGCAGTTAAAGTTTGATCAATATCTGCTAATGTATGCGGTGCAGTAGGAATTACTCTTAATAAAATCATTCCTTTTGGAATTACAGGATAAATTACAATAGACAAGAAAATACCGTAGTTTTCTCTTAAATCATTTACCATAACCATCGCTTCGGGCACACTCCCTTCTAAATAAACAGGTGTTACACAAGTATTTGTATCTCCAATATTAAATCCTTTACTTCTTAATCCGCTTTGTAATGCATTAACATTTTCCCATAATTTATCTTTCAATCCTGGGTTATCACGCAACAATTGTAAACGTTTTAATGATCCAATAGTTTGAATCATTGGCAATGATTTTGCAAACATTTGAGAGCGCATGTTGTATTTTAAATAATCGATAATATCTTTATCAGCAGCTACAAACGCACCAATATTTGCCATCGATTTAGCAAAAGTAGAAAAATAAACATCGATATCATCCTGAACTCCTTGCTCCTCACCTGCTCCAGCACCAGTTTTACCTAAAGTACCAAAACCATGTGCATCATCAACTAGCAAACGGAAATTATATTTTTGCTTCATAGCAACAACTTCTTTCAATTTTCCTTGCTGACCACGCATTCCAAAAACACCTTCTGTGATGAATAAAATTCCTCCACCAGTTTCTTCAG
The DNA here is from genome assembly GCF_023162025.1 of Flavobacterium pygoscelis. NCBI lineage: Bacteria > Pseudomonadati > Bacteroidota > Flavobacteriia > Flavobacteriales > Flavobacteriaceae > Flavobacterium > Flavobacterium pygoscelis. The sequence continues at coordinate 22,575 of NZ_JALNUB010000010.1, forward strand.
CTAATTTTGTTGCACGTTGCAGGTTTTTCTCCATACTTTCCACATCGTTGTGGCGGTAGGTAAAACGTTTTCCCATGTGCAAACGAACTCCATCTATAATACAAGCATGAGCGTCAACATCATAAACGATCACATCGTTTTTAGTAACTAAAGCATCAATTATTGACACCATTCCTTGGTATCCAAAATTCAATAAATAAGCGGATTCTTTCATTACGAAATCTGCCAATTCATTTTCTAACTGCTCGTGGTATTTAGTTTGTCCGCTCATCATACGAGCTCCCATTGGGTAAGCTGCGCCATATTTAGCCGCTGCTTCAGTATCAACCTGACGCACTTCTGGGTGATTAGCAAGTCCTAAATAATCATTCAAACTCCAGTTCAAAATATCCTTTCCACCAAACTGCATTCTTGGACCTAGTTCTCCTTCTAATTTAGGAAAAACAAAATAACCTTCTGCTTGAGAAGCCCATTTTCCTAAAGGTCCTTTATTGTTTTGAATCCTTTCGAATAAATCTTTTACCATAATATATTAAGTAATAATTTTAATTTTAAGAAGTTGCAAAATTAATTATTTAAATCGTATAAAGGACTTGAAAATAAATTTATTTTTCGATGCTAAATTTAATCCTAAGCAACAGTAATATTCATGTAAACTATATCTTATAATCAAAATAAAAAATACTGCAAAGGCTTTGATAATGGCATAAAATTAAATGGAATTTCTTTCTTTAATTTTAAAAAAAACTCCTGCAGTTTGTAAATTTAGAAGAAACAGAACATAAAAATGCACTTTAAATTTAAATTTTATCAAATTAATTTTTCTAAAAGAGCGCTAATAAGCAAAGTTTTATAAATTGTTAAATATCAAAAATCTTACTATTAAATTAAAAAAAGAAAGTCAATTCAATTGAAAAATGTTTTAATAATTTGGTTAATAGAATTACTACTTAAAAAATAAAAATACCAATTAAAATATTTATTTTTACCCTAAATCTGAGAATAAACCAACACGAATATAAATGTCACAAGATACAAAAGAATTAAAATTAGCTGTTTTGATTGATGCCGATAACGTTCCTTACAGCAATGTAAAAGGAATGATGGAAGAAATAGCTAAATTTGGAACACCAACTACTAAGCGTATTTATGCGGATTGGACTAAACCTAATGCAGGTGGGTGGAAAAGTGTTTTATTAGAACACGCTATTACTCCCATACAACAATATAGCTATACTGTAGGTAAAAATTCTTCTGATTCGGCAATGATTATTGATGCCATGGATTTATTATACTCTGATAAAGTAGATGGTTTTTGTATCGTATCAAGTGATTCTGACTTTACCAGATTAGCTATTCGTTTGAGAGAATCAGGAATGAAAGTAATTGGTATAGGAGAGCAAAAAACTCCAAATTCTTTTATTGTTGCTTGCGATCGATTTATTTACATCGAAGTTTTAGATGGAGCTATTAAGAAAAAAGCTAAAAAACCTACTATAGATAATAAAAAACCAATTGGTAAACCAGTTGAAAAACCAGTTGAAAAATCATTAAATAAAGTAGACGTACACACTATAGAACTTATAGAAACTACAATCGAGGATATTTGTGATGATGATGGTTGGGCATTTCTAGGAGATGTTGGAAACCTAATCGTAAAAAGAAAACCAGAATTTGACCCTAGAAATTATGGCTTTGCAAAATTAACTCCTATGTTGAAATCATTAACCGAAATCCTAGAAATAGATGAAAGAGATTCTGATAAAAAAGGAATTAAACATGTTTATGTTCGCCTGCGTTTCAGTTAATCTATTTTTTAAAACAGTATTATAAAAAGCTTCTTTCTAAACAGTAAGAGCTTTTTTTTTATAAAAGAATTAAATATTTATAAATAAAGTCTTTAAAATAAAAAAAGATTTAATTTTCTTAGTATTTTAGAGGATTAAACAAAAAATGAAATGAGAAATAAATTTTTTATTATAGGAATATCTATTTTAGTGCTAACTACAATTGTCTATATTTTATATGATGTTGGATTGGTTTTTATGGTTATTCTAACCTTAATATTGCTGGTAGGATACGCCAATACAATACAACAAAAACATGCTATTCTTAGAAATTTTCCAGTATTAGGTTATTTTAGATATTTATTTGAAATGATAGCTCCAGAAATTCAGCAGTATTTTATAGAACGTACTACTGATGGAAAACCTTTCTCTAGAAACCAACGTACAATTGTATATCAAAGAGCAAAAAACATTGATGCAACCACTCCTTTTGGAACACAATTAGACATTAACCAATCAAATTATGAAGGCATAAAACATTCTATATTTCCAACTGTTGTAAATGAAGAATTGCCTCGTGTTTTAGTTGGAGGTCCCGACTGTAAACAACCTTATTCTGCTTCTTTGTTGAATATTTCAGCAATGAGCTTTGGTTCATTGAGTGAAAATGCAATTGTTGCACTAAACAAAGGAGCTTTGAAAGGAAATTTTTATCACAATACAGGAGAAGGCGGATTAACTCAATTTCATCAGCAAGGTGGCGATGTTACATGGCAAATTGGTACAGGTTATTTTGGATGCCGTAACGCAAACGGAGGTTTTGATAAAGATAAATTTACCGAAAAAGCCAATTTGCCTGAAGTAAAAATGATAGAAATAAAACTTTCTCAAGGTGCAAAACCTGGTCATGGAGGAGTTTTACCTGCATCAAAAAACACAGAGGAAATAGCAAAAATAAGAGGGGTAGAACCGCATACAACGATTCTTTCTCCACCAGGACATTCCGCATTTTCAGATACGAAAGGATTAATAGAATTTGTTGCTCAACTTCGCTTATTATCCAATGGAAAACCCATAGGTTTTAAATTATGCATTGGTAAAACGTCTGAATTTGAAGCCATTTGTCAAGAAATGATCACCCAAAACTGTTATCCTGATTTTATTACTGTTGATGGTGCCGAAGGAGGAACAGGTGCTGCTCCGCTTGAGTTTAGTGATGGCGTTGGAATGCCATTTGAACCAGCGTTAATATTCGTTAATAAAACATTAGTCTTTTTTGGCATCAGAGATAGAATTAGGGTGATCTGTAGCGGAAAAATAATTTCAGGTTATTCCATACTTAGAGCTGTAGCTTTAGGAGCAGATATTTGCAATAGCGCCCGTGGTTTTATGTTTTCATTGGGATGTATACAAGCCTTGCGATGCAACACTAACACTTGTCCTACCGGAGTAGCAACACAAGATAGAATGCTTATGAAAGGATTGGTAGTAGCCGATAAATACGAACGTGTTTACCATTTTCATAAAAATACCTTGCATGCAGCCAACGAACTTCTAGCGGCCGCTGGAAAAAATAGTTTTGCAGAAGTAGATATTAATATTTTTATGCGCGGTGATGAATTTTCACACCTTTCTGACTTGTATTTCCCTGACAATTTAAAAAGTGTAACTCGGTATTAAATTATTTAAATAGTTAATATAACTTATAAAAATATAATTTTAAAAATAGCTTGACTCACTAATTAGGAGTTCTTCTATTTAATTTAAACAAAATCTTGAAATGAATCATAAAACAGAAATAAACAACAGAAAAGAATCTTTAAAAAAATTATTGCACATCATAATAGAACAGGAAGATGCTATTATCAAAGCTTTGTATGATGATTTTAAAAAGCCCGCTTTTGAAGCGGTCTTAACCGAAACAAATTATGTAATTAGTGATTTAAAAGAAACTATTAAGAACATCGATTCATGGGCAGAACCCAAAAGAGTTTGGGGTTCTTTGCTGAACTTCCCTTCATCGGATTATATCTATAGTGAACCTTATGGGAATGTATTGATACTTTCTCCATGGAATTATCCTTTTCAATTGGCTCTATGTCCATTGGTGGCTGCAGTAGCTGCGGGAAACAAAGTGACACTAAAACCTTCTGAACTTACACCCAATACATCGGCAATTATATCTAAAATCATACGAGAAACATTTCCGGTACAAGAGGTAGTTGTAATTACTGGAGACGCAACGATTGCAGCAGAATTATTAAAAAAGCGTTGGGATTATATATTTTTTACGGGAAGTGTTGGTGTTGGCAAAATTGTTGCAAAAGCTGCTGCTGAAAACTTAACGCCAGTTACCTTAGAATTAGGAGGAAAAAGCCCTTGTATTATTGATGAAACTGCCAATTTAGAACTGAGCGCTAAAAGAATTGTTTGGGGAAAAATCATCAATGCAGGACAAACTTGTGTGGCTCCAGATTATATTTTAGTACATAAAAAAGTAAAGCAACCTTTTACAAAATTTTTAATTGAGGAGATTGAGAAAGCACTAGGCAAAAATCCAGAAGAATCTGCAGATTTTGCTAGAATAATTAATTTAAAGAACTGGCAGCGTCAATTAAATCTAATTGAAAATCAAAATATTATTTATGGAGGTCGATCAAATAAAGAGTCTCTTTACTTGGCTCCTACCCTTCTTGATCAACCGTCAATGGATAGTTTGGTAATGAAAGAAGAAATTTTTGGACCTGTGCTTCCTATTCTATCCTACGAAACTAAAGAGGATATTGATAAAATTATAACTCAATTTGACAAACCGCTTTCCTTATATTTATTTTCTCAAAATAAATCTTTTACTGACGAAATTTTAAAAAAATACTCTTTTGGCGGTGGCTGTATCAATGACACAGTTATTCACTTGGTAAATCATAGACTCCCTTTTGGAGGTGTAGGAAATTCAGGTATGGGTGCATATCATGGAAAACTGAGTTTTGATATTTTTTCACATAAAAAAAGTGTTGTAAAACGAGGGACTTGGCTTGATGTGCCTTTGCGTTATGCTCCTTATAATGATAAGTTAAAAACCATTCGAAAAGTATTAAAATGGATTTAGACAAATTGATATAAGCTATTTAAAGGACAAAATTAACTATTTCTGGCTAAATCAAATGTTTAATATTAAAACTTGGGTTTAAACAGTTTTATGTTGCTCAGTAATGCTAAATCAAAATTATATAACCAAAAAAAAGAATTGAAAAACACCCTCTTTTTTACTTTAAGCATACTGTCATTATTAATCATAATTGTAACATCTACAATTATGATTAATAGTAACGGCATGAACGATAGGCTGCAAGGTTGGGTAAATTTACTTTGGTTAACATTACCTATTTTGATACTAATAATCGACCGAATTTTTATAAAAAAATATGAAACAAAAAGAGTAAATAAGTTCCAATTCTTGGTGTTACTATTCTTGATGCTAGTTTTTCTTATTAATTACGTCAGACTACAATTACAATCTTAAGTAGCGATATAAAATATAAATAAAATTGACGTTTTAAATTTGATTAAATTTTTAAAAATTAAAAATTAAAAATAGTTCATAAACTTCCTTGATTAAATAGCGATTATTTAAAAAAAACTTGGAATTAAACAGTAAAAATTCCCGATCTAAAGGTTCAAAAACAAGAACTTTAAGTTTGGATGAATAAAAGGAATTTGATTTGTACTTTCATCTCTCTGGATTCTTTTTTAAATAAAATAGAGTGGTATAAATTAAAATACTATTTATAATAGGAGGAGAAATCTTAGTTTATGTGGAATGTTTTGATTCAATGAGAATTAAAAAAATATTACATTTGCCGATTACAACAAAAATGAATATAATTTTAACTCCATAGAGAATTAAAATTATTTAAAATTAACGGAAGAAATTTCAGTATTATTATTAAAAAAACTAAAAACCAATAACAGAACCTTTATGAAAACCAACGTACAAAATCGCTTAGAACAAATTAGAAAGAATGGATACGAATTAGATTTTAGTAAAGTCTTTGAGCATACATTTGAGAATTATAAAAAAATTGCGTTGTATGGAGGTTTGATAATTTTTGTGGGTGTTATTTTATTTAGCATCATTACTTTTGCTACTCTTATAGGAATTTTTGGTGCTCCAGCAATTACAGAATATCTAAAACCTGAAAATTTAAATCTTGAAAATCTTAGCCTAAACACGCTACTCATTATATCAGGAATTAGCGTTTTAATTTCGGCTTTATTGAGTCCGCTTATTGCAGGTTTAATAAAAATGGCTTATTGCGCAGAGAATGATGAGGAATTTCATGTATCAACGATGTTTGGATTCTATAAAGCTCCGTTTTTTTTAGAATTGTTTATCGCTACATTTTTATTTTCATTATTAAACAATGCTATTGGAATAGTTACTATGTACTTCAAAATACCTTTTTTGAGTTCGGTAATTTCAATACTTATTGCATTATTAACCATCATGATGATACCGCTTATTATTTTCGGAAAATTAAAAGCCTTAGAAGCTATAAATGCTAGTTTTCTAATTGTATCTAAACAACCTTGGGTTTTACTTGGACTTTTAGTAGTGTGTTCTATTGGTGTACTGGTAGGATTTATAGGTTGCTGTGTTGGTATTTTCTTTACTTATCCAGTATTATCTTCTTTATATTATGCAATTTACAGTGAAATAATAGGGTTTGAAACCGAAACTGAATTGCAAGAAAAAAGCTAAAAACAAATTTTAAAAAAGAATAAAGGTTGAAATACACCTTAACCTTTGTTCTTTTTTAAAATAATTTCTTAAATTGAAGGCTAAACTTATTTCAAAATTTAATTTTCACAACTCAGTAAATAAAATTTATGGTAATTAACTTTAGTCCTTTATACAGTACTACCAAAGAATTAATTTTATTTTTAATAGTAAACTCTGTTGTTATTACTACCTTATTCATGGTTTTAATTCCAATTTTAATTGTTTTTTTAATTTATAGAATAATTAAAATTAAAACAGGATTAAAAAGTAGTTTAATAGAAAAAAGCACCAAAACTATTACTGAGAAAAAAGAATATCAAGTTTATATCTTATTTTTGGGAGTTATTCTTCCAATTCTAGAAATTACTTTAGAATTTTTAAAAATCAGACCACAAAGTTTATTAATTATTAATTGCAGTTTGGGAATCATTCTACTCCTAATCTATTATGCTAGCACTAAATCTACCTACATATTTAGAAATATTAAAAATATATTTACAGTACTATTTTTAATTTATTTTGTTTCAATTGGCCGAAATATTATCAATTCTACCTCTGATATAGTTCCAATTACCGCTTTTATTGCTACGTTCTACTTTTCTTATACCGTTTTAAAATCTGTAAAATTATATCGGGGTTTTGTAATTGCCGTTTTTATTTATTTTTGGATTCTGTTTGTTTTTGAATTAGTCCCATTAAAAACTGTTTTAGTTTTATTTATTGATTGTTTTGTAATTTTAATCATCAATTATGTTCAATATATATTGTGGTTAAACACCACTGTTAAATCAAATTTTAATGATTTAATCATTAACAAAGGCAATTCACTGATACTCGCAACCAATAAAAAAGGAGAAGTTGTATTTTGCAGTGAAAATGTAAAAACAATTTTAGGTTACGACGTGAATGATATGCTAGGATTAGGATATTGGGAAAAAGCAGAAAATACTAATTTTTACGACAAAAATTATAATATAAAATTTACAGAAGACAGAGTATTTATTAGAACAGTAAAATGTAGCAATGGCGATTATAAATACTTTCAATGGGATGAAAAAAAATTTTCTAATGATTTATTGATCGGTATTGGCCAAGATGTAACGAGTGAAATTCATATAAAAAATCAGTATAAAGATTTAATTGAGAATGCGATTGACATCATTTTTGAAGTAGATAAGAATGGCTATTTTACTTTTGTAAATGAATTTACGATCAAATCCTTAGGATACCAAAATGATGAAATCATAAACAAAAATTACACCTCTTTTATAAGACCTGATTATATTGTCGTTATTACCAACTTTTATCTTAAACCATTAGAAAGTGATCATTATTTTCCTATAATTGAGTTTCCAATATTAAAGAAAGATGGAACTGAACTGTGGATCTCTCAAAAAGTTATTATTCGGAAAAATGAATTTGGAAAAATAATTGCCTATTCTGGTATTTCTCGTGATGTTACCAAATTTAAAGACATTGATCGTGAAAATAGAATTCGCCAACAAAAGACCGAAGAATATAATGAAACAATAAAAAAACTAACAACCACAAATTTCAGTAATTATAAAAACCTAGACGTTAGTGTTATGGAAATTATTGAATCTGCTGCAAAAGTTACTCAGTGTAACCAAGTTAGTTATTGGAAACATACTAAGGAAAAATTAACATGCGAAAATCAGTATAATTTAGAGACAGATAGCTATACAAAAGGATATGTTATAACAAAGGAAAATTATCCTATTTATTTTGAAGCAATTCAAAACAACACGCATATCAGTGCGTATGATGTTTCAGAAAAATTAGAGTTTTCTGAATTTAAAGAAAGCTATTTTGAACAATTTAACATTAAATCACAACTTGATATTCCAATTTTTATAAATGGAGAATTATCTGGAGTCATTTGCTTTGAAACCTCAGAAAATTATAAAAACTGGGACAATGATGATATTATTTTTGCTAGAACCATATCCGATTTAATCTCGTTAACCGTTATTTCTCAAAGTCGTTACGATGCCGAAAAGAAACTGGAATATAAAAGTGAACTTTTATCGGCAATGACACACTGTACCGAGAAATTCTTGAATAGCAATGATATAAGTGCAATTTTTTCAGATGTTCTCATCATCATGGGAAAAGCAACCAAGTCACACAGAGCCTATTATTATGAAGATGATAATAACCAAAAGACAATAAGTCAAAAATACAGATGGGTTATTCACAATAAAAAATTAACGGAAAATAATATTAATCTTCAACATATTCCTCACGCTTTTTTTGAGGAATTGCTTACTCCACTTTTAAACAATAAACCATTTGAATCTAGGATTTCAGAAATTAAAAACGTTTCGTTAAGAAGTAAACTTGAAAGTTTAGATGTTGTGTCTGTAATATTATTTCCAATTATCATTAAAAATAAATTTCATGGCTTTTTAGGATTTGATAACACACAAGAAGAAAAACATTGGAACGAAGATGAAGTGAACATCTTGCAAACATTGGCTCGAAATATTGCCTCCTCTATTGAACGCATCACTAATGAAACAGCAATATATGAAAGTGAAGAGAAATTTAGACTTTTAGCGAATAATATACCTGGAACTGTTTATCTATCTAATTACGATGAAAACAACACCAAGATTTACATAAACGATAAAATTGAAAAATTGACCGGTTATCCTAAATCAAGTTTTATTGATAATGAATTATCATTCATTGATTTAATTCATCCTGAAGATAGATTAAACACAATAGCGGCTCAAAAAAGAGCCATTGACAGTAAAAGTCCTATTCATTTAACTTATCGAATTGTACATAAAGACAAACACATCATTTGGGTAGAGGAATTTGGGGATACAATTTATAAAGATGGTAAAATTGCTTTCTTAGAAGGCATATTTATCGACATTACGGAGCGAAAAAAAGCAGAAACAGTTGTTCAAGAAAAAGAATTAGCAGAAGCGGCCAATAAATCGAAATCAGAATTTCTAGCCAATATGAGCCATGAAATAAGAACTCCGTTAAACGGAATTATTGGTTTTACCGATTTGTTGATGAAAACGAATCTTGGAAAAATTCAAGAAAAATACATGACTACCATCAACCAATCTGCACATTCTTTACTGGATATTATCAATGACATTCTTGATTTTTCTAAAATTGAAGCTGGTAAATTAGAGTTATACATTGAGAAAAATGATATTCATGAACTATTAACCCAAGTAATAGATCTTATTTTATATGAATCAAGCCAGAAAAAACTGAATTTAGAACTTATAATTGCTCCTAACATTCCTAAATATTTTTGGTTAGATAGTGTACGTTTAAAACAAATTTTAATTAATCTTTTAGCAAATGCTGTAAAATTTACCGAAAAAGGATCTATAAAATTAGAGGTAACTCTACTTAAAAAAATAGATGAGAATAAAGACAGAATTCGATTTTCGGTAATTGATACTGGGATAGGAATATTGGAAGAAAATAAAAAGAAAATATTTAAGGCCTTCTCACAATAAGATAGCTCGACTACACGAAAGTTTGGAGGAACAGGTTTGGGATTAACAATTTCTAACCAACTTTTAGGTTTAATGAGTAGCCAGTTAGAACTAGATAGTGCAGTAGGTACCGGAAGTATTTTCTATTTTGATTTAGAGATACAAACCAATAATGACTTGTCGGAAAGTATCATTGCAACTGAATCTGATAAAAATAGTATAGAAAATGAAACTAGTATTGTACGAAGTATAACTAAAAATATTACCGTATTAATTGTCGAGGATAATAAAGTAAACATGTTGCTTTTAAAAACGATTATTAAAAATTTACCTCTAAAAACAACTGTATTTGAAGCCATAAATGGAAAAGATGCTGTAGAGCAAATTGAAAACATTAATCCTGATATTGTCTTTATGGATATTCAAATGCCAGTGATGAACGGTTATGAAGCTACAAAAATAATTCGTCAATCTAAAACTAAAGCAAATGTTCCTATTATTGCAATAACTGCAGGCACAGAGAGAGAAGAAAAAGATAAATGTATTGAAGCGGGAATGAATGATTACATTCCGAAACCAATTATTAAGGGTATTATTGAAGAAACCATCCAAAAATGGGTTATGTAACCAAAAAAAAATATTTTTATTCTTTTAAATTATGTAGTTTTATAAACACAAAGCGTATTTACAAACAAAAAAATTAATTTATGAAATGGAGTGGCAGACGTCAAAGCGATAATCTAGAAGACAGAAGAGGAATGTCGTCAGGAGGTAAAACAGTTGTTGGTGGAGGAATAATTGGTATTGTTATTTTGTTATTAAATGTTTTCGGCGGTGAAAATGGTCAGATGGTCGGTAATATTTTAGAACAAACACAAGGAACTCAAACAACACAAACCGAACAAAGAGAATTAACTGCTAAGGAAAAAGAAGAAAAACAATTCATAAACGCTATTTTAGTTGATACTGAAGATGTTTGGTCAAAAATATTCGCAGAAAACAACTTACAATATAAAAACCCTAAATTAGTATTATTCCAAAATGCAGTAGAAACAGCTTGTGGAAATGCTAGTTCTGATTCAGGTCCGTTTTATTGTCCCGGCGATCAAAAAGTCTATATGGATTTAGCTTTTTTTGAAGAACTAAAAACAAAATTTGGTGCTCAAGGAGGAGATTTTGCAACAGCTTACGTGATTTCTCACGAAATAGGACATCATGTACAAACCTTATTAGGAACCTCTGATAAAATGAGACGAATGCAACAAGGCAAAAGTCAAGCTGAAGCCAATAAATTATCTGTAGCCTTAGAATTACAAGCTGATTTTTATGCTGGAGTATGGACGCATTATAATCAACAAATGAATAATTTCCTAGAAGATGGAGATATAGATGAAGCTCTAAGCGCTGCTCAAGCTGTAGGAGATGATGCCATTCAGGCTAAAATTCAAGGACATATCGTTCCAGAATCATTCACCCATGGAACATCTGCTCAACGCAAAGCTTGGTTTATGAAAGGTTATAAAACAGGAGATATCAAGCAAGGAGATACTTTTGCAGAAATAAGATAAATGGTTTAGCAGACAAATAATTATAAAATCGGGCATTATAACCCGGTTTTTTTTTGGTTTTAACCAAAGCAAATATTGCATTAATAAAGTATTGTAATTCAAATTTACAAGGAGAGGAGAACTTCTATTGGCATTATAAACAAACAAATAATAGCAAACAAAAACACATCGGAAAATTAGCACTACCTTTGCGCCAAATTAAAGAAGTAAACCAACTAATTGTGTTTGCTTCATAAACACCATTTATGTCATTTAGCTCATTAGGATTATCTGATGCTTTACTTAAAGCAATCAGCAAAAAAGGATACACAACACCTTCCCCAATACAACAAAAAGCAATTCCACCCGTATTAGAAGGAAAAGATGTTTTAGCATCTGCCCAAACAGGAACAGGAAAAACAGCAGGTTTTACATTACCTATTTTACAATTATTATCGCAAGGTCAACAGTTAAGACATAGACCTATTCGTGCTTTGATCCTAACGCCCACAAGAGAATTAGCAGCACAGATACTTGCTAATATCAAAGAATATAGTGAATATTTATACTTAAAAAGTACTGTAATTTTTGGAGGTGTCAACCAAAACCCACAAGTAACACAACTACGTCAAGGTGTAGATATTTTAGTTGCCACTCCAGGTCGTTTAATCGATTTGCAAAATCAAGGTTTAATATCCCTTGCAAAAGTTGAAATCTTAGTTTTGGATGAAGCAGACAGAATGCTGGATATGGGATTCTTAAGAGATATTGAGCGCATATTGAAAGTTTTACCTTCAAAAAGACAAAATTTACTATTCTCGGCTACATTTTCTAGAGACATCAAGAAATTAGCAATGGGTATTTTGCACAATCCTGTGCAAGTGGAAGCAACTCCAGAAAACACTACTGTTGATGCTATCATTCAAAAAGTATATCCGGTTGCCAAAGAGAAAAAAACAGAACTAATAATTAAATTGATTACAGAAGGAAACTGGAAGCAAATTTTAGTTTTTACACGTACAAAGCAAGGCGCAAATAAACTTTGTGAAAGTATGATTGAATCTGGAATCAAAGCAGCTGCTATACATGGTAATAAAGGCCAAGGTGCACGTACCAAGGCATTAGCTGGTTTTAAAGATGGAAGTTTAACTGCTTTAGTAGCAACTGATATTGCTGCTCGTGGTTTAGATATTCCTTTATTACCCCATGTTGTCAATTTTGAATTGCCTAATATTCCAGAAGATTACGTTCACCGAATTGGTAGAACCGGAAGAGCTGGAGCAAGTGGAGAAGCTGTTTCTTTATTCAGTCCAGATGAAACTGTTTTTTTAAGAGATATTGAAAAATTGATTGGTATTAGATTGCCAATGGAACAAATCGCAGGATTTGAACCAGATCCTAATGCCTCAAAAGAACCGATAAAACAAGGACAAGGAAGACAACAACGAAATTCTACTCCAAGAACTCCAAAGTCTACCAATACAACTAAAACAGAAAATACCACTAGAAGTAATAATAGTTTTGGTCCGAGACGCCCAAGTGCGGGTAACGATAGACGTTCTAACGAACGAAGAAGTTAATAAAGAATATTGTCAAAAAAAAAAGTCCACGTTTTAAACCGTGGACTTTTTTTTGATTATTAACCCAACCATCCATCTCTATCTAAACTTCTATACTGTATCGCTTCAGCTATATGACTCGAAATAACTGTTGGCGCAGCATCAAGATCAGCGATAGTTCTTGCCACTTTCAAAATACGATCGTAGGCTCGAGCTGAAAGGTTCAGTCGTTCCATTGCTGTTTTTAATAGTTGTTTAGAAACATCATCAAGCGCACAATGTTCCCTAATGTGTTTGGTATTCATTTGGGCATTATAATGAATATGATCCATTTGTTCAAATCGTGCGGTTTGAATTTCACGCGCTGCCGTTACTCTTTCACGAATCGCTACACTACTTTCTGCTTTTTGATCATCTGATAATTTTTCGAAAGGAACTGGAGTCACTTCTATATGAATATCAATTCTATCTAATAAAGGTCCTGAAATCTTACTTAAATACCGTTGCATTTCATGTGGAGAAGAGGTTTGTGGTGCATCTGGATCATTAAAAAAGCCACTTGGACTAGGATTCATACTTGCCACCAACATAAACGAAGAGGGATAAGTAACGGTAAACTTAGCTCTCGAAATCGTTACTTCGCGATCTTCTAATGGTTGGCGCATTACTTCTAAAACATCGCGTTTAAACTCTGGCAATTCATCAAGAAATAAAACCCCATTGTGCGCCATCGAAATTTCTCCTGGCTGCGGATAACTTCCTCCCCCGACAAGAGCAACATTTGAAATAGTATGATGCGGACTGCGGAACGGACGTTGATTCATTAAGCCTACTTCTTTCAGTTTTCCGGCTACACTATGAATCTTTGTAGTTTCTAAGGCTTCGCGCAAAGTCATTGGTGGTAAAATACTAGGTAATCTTTTGGCTAACATTGTTTTTCCTGCACCAGGCGGGCCTATTAATATGATATTATGACCTCCGGCTGCCGCAATTTCCATACACCGTTTGATACTTTCTTGTCCTTTTACATCAGAAAAATCAAATTCAGGAAAGTATAAAGTCTTATAAAATTCGGCACGCGTATCAATCGTTGTGGGTTCCAGAGTGCCTTTTCCTTCAAGGAAATCAATGACTTCTTGCACATTCTCAACGCCATAAACATCAAGACCAGCGACAATCGCTGCTTCTTTTACGTTTTGTTTTGGAAGAAAAAAACCTTTAAAACCTTCTTCTTTAGCTTTGATTGCAATTGGTAAAGCACCACGTATAGGCTGTAAACTCCCATCAAGCGAAAGCTCGCCCATAATAATATATTTGTCTACTTCATCTGCTTTTATTTGACCTGATGCTACTAATATTCCTATCGTTAAAGTCAAATCATAGGCAGAGCCTTCTTTACGTAAGTCGGCAGGAGCCATATTTATAGTGATTTTTTTTCCTGGCATAGCATAGCCGTTATTTTTCAATGCGGCTGCAATTCGATAGCTACTTTCTTTAATCGCATTATCTGGCAAACCAACTAAATGATATCCAATGCCTTTGTCTATATTTACTTCAACGGTAATTGTTGTGGCTTCAACCCCAAAAACAGCACTTCCAAAAACTTTAATTAGCATAGTTTCTTATTTTGAATCTAAAAATAACTAAAATTTTTAATTATTAGTACAAATCTTTCAAAATATAAAATTGATTAAATTGATCTTTTTTAAAATTTAAACTATGGCATAAAATTTAGTGTTTTATTATAATTACTGTATAAATAAAGGTGTTTTAAAGGAAATAAATACAATATGTGCATTTTTAAATAAAATTTTACAGTAATTATTAAAAAATAATTGGTTAAACATTAACATTTTAATACTTTTAGGAATTAATTACAAAACTATATTATGAAAAAAACCCTACTTCTACTCATTTTCAGTTTTTTACTGCCAAAAATTTACGCACAGGAATATTTTCCTAATAATGAAGGCGTACCAAACAAAAACACAAATTTTACCGCCTTTACCAACGCAAAGATTTATGTTTCACCGACTCAAGTTATTGAAAAAGGAACACTAATAGTACAAAATGGTAAAGTAATTGCAACGGGAACAAATATTGAAATCCCTAAAAATTGCACAACTGTAAACCTTGAAGGAAAATCTATTTATCCCTCCTTTATAGATATGTATTCTAGTTTTGGAATTGAAAAACCAAAAAGAAATACAGAAAGAAATCCGTTATACGATACCAAAAGAACTGGTTTCTATTGGAATGAAAGTATTCGTTCTGAAGTGAATGCGTATGAAAATTTCACCTATGATGAAAAGAAAGCAGAAGAACTATTAAAAGCAGGTTTTGGAGTTGTAGGCACTCACGTTCCAAACGGAATTGCCCGCGGAACGGGTACATTGATAGCGTTAAATAACTTTGATAAAAGCAGTCAATTGTTATCGGACAAAATAACCAATCATTTTGCTTTTACTAAAAGTCCTACTACAAACCAAGCCTATCCTAGTTCCTTAATGGGAATGATGGCCTTATTACGTCAAATGTATTTTGATTTAGACTGGTACAAAAAAGGAAATGCGACAAATAAAGATTTATCATTAGAAGCATTGTCTAATAATGAAAAATTAATACAAATATTTGCTTCAGAAGACAAATTGAATAGTCTAAGAGCTTCAAAAATAGCAAAAGAATTTGGTTTAAATTACGTTCTGAAAGGAAACGGAAATGAATTTGAAAGAATTCAAGAAATCAAAAAAACGAATGCTAAATTTATCATTCCAATCGATTTCCCTGCAGCTTATGATGTTTCAGATCCAAATCAAGCCGATCAAATGGAATTGAAAGATTTGCGTTTCTGGAATCAAGCACCAACTAACCTAAAAATCCTTTCGGATAATGGTATTGTATTCGCTTTAACTACGGATAAGTTAAAGAAAATAGAAGATTTTAGAACCAATCTTTTGAAAGCCATTAAATATGGTTTTGATAAAACAAAAGCACTTGAAGCCTTAACTACAATCCCTGCCGCTATTTTGGGGAAAAGTAACGAAATAGGAACTTTAAAAACAGGTAGTTTAGCAAATTTTGTAATTACATCTGGCGAAATTTTCGATGAGAAAACCACGCTATACGAAAACTGGGTTCAAGGAAATAAATTCGTAGTTAATGACATGACTACTAAAGATATTCGTGGTAATTATGATTTAACTATTGATAATGAGAAATTTAAATGGAAAATAGATGGAGAAATTGCTGCACCAAAATCAGAAATCACCACTACAGATTCTAAAAAAATCAAATCAAAACTTACGATGTCTAATAATTGGCTTTCAACGGTCGTAAAACCTAATGACACGTTAAAAACCAATTTTACAAGGCTTATTGGATATGTTGAAAACACACAAGATCTTTCTGGGAAAGCAGTTTTATTTAACGGTACAGAAGTAAAATGGACTGCCACAAAAACAGCTCCTTTTGTAAAAATAGCAGATTCAACCAAAGTAGAAAAGAACAATAGACTTATGCCTATTACTTTTCCTAATGTTGCCTATGGTAATTTAGAGAAACCACAAGCTCAGACTTTACTTTTTAAAAACGCTACTGTTTGGACGAATGAAAAAGAAGGTATTCTAGAAGAAACAGATGTGTTAATTAAAAACGGAAAAATTGCCTCAATAGGAAAAAACATTTCGGATGCTTCAGCAACTATTATAGATGCAAAAGGAAAGCATTTAACGAGTGGAATTATTGACGAACATTCTCACATTGCTATTTCTAATGGAGTAAATGAAGGCGGACACAACTCAAGTGCGGAAGTAACTATTCAAGACGTTGTAAACTCAGAAGATATTAATATTTACAGAGATCTAGCAGGAGGAGTAACCATCTCTCAATTGTTACACGGTTCAGCAAATCCTATTGGTGGACGCTCAGCAATTGTAAAATGGAAATGGGGCGCATCGGCTGAAGAAATGCTTTATAAAGACCAACCCGGATTTATCAAATTTGCTTTAGGAGAAAATGTAAAACAAGCCAATTGGGGAATTACAAATCCAACTCGTTTCCCTCAAACCAGAATGGGAGTCGAACAAGTTTTTACAGATTATTTTCAACGTGCAAAAGAATATGATTTAGCTTGGAAAAAATACAATTCAAGCGGTAAAAAAGAAAAAGAAAAAGCACCAAGAGTAGATTTAGAATTACAAACCTTAGCCGAAATATTAAATAAGGAGCGTTTTATTACTTGTCACTCTTATGTACAATCAGAAATCTTGATGTTAATGAATGTAGCAGATAAATTTAACTTTAAAGTAAACACTTTTACGCACATTCTAGAAGGTTACAAAGTTGCGGATAAAATGAAAGAACACGGCGTGGGAGCTTCGACCTTCTCGGATTGGTGGGCTTATAAGTTTGAAGTAAACGATGCAATTCCTTTTAACGGACCTATTATGCACAATGCTGGAATTGTAGTAGCATACAACTCTGATGATGCTGAGATGTCAAGAAGATTGAACCAGGAAGCTGCCAAAGCAGTTAAATATGGTAATATTTCTGAAGAAGATGCTTGGAAATTTGTAACATTAAATCCAGCAAAATTATTGCATATCGACAATAAAGTAGGAAGTATAAAAGTAGGTAAAGATGCCGATGTTGTATTATGGAATAATAATCCGCTATCTATTTATGCAAAAGCTGAAAAAACCTTAATTGAAGGTGTTGTTTATTATGATAGTAAGAAAGATGAAGAAAATAGAATTGCTATTGCAAAAGAACGAAACGAATTAATTGGTCAGTTGCTACAAGAAAAGAACAAAGGAATGACTACTCAACAACCTAAAAAAACAGAAAAAGTAGCCTATCATTGTGATACTATGGAAGAGTAAATACTGAATTAAAATTTTAGTTTTTGTCTTTACACCAGATGCAACTGAATTGAAATCTTACTAAAGCTTTAAAATTATTGAAGCAATAATAAAAAACAAATATGATGAATAAAAAAATATATCTTTTACTATTGGTATTTAGCATATCAATACTGACAAAAGCGCAACAAACTCCTGCTGCAGCACAATCAAAATCAGTTTTGATTATGAATGCTACAGCCCATTTAGGAAATGGAAAAGTTATAGAAAATAGCGCTATAGGATTTGTAGATGGAAAAATAAACTTAGTTGCCGATGCTACCTTAATTCGTTTAGCTAAAGATGCTTACGACATTACAATTGATGCGGGTGGAAAACACGTTTATCCAGGATTTATCGCACCAAATTCTACATTAGGTTTGGTTGAAATTGATGCCGTAAAATCATCTGATGACGAAGGAGAAATTGGTGAAATGAAGCCACACATTAGAAGTATTATTGCTTATACAGCAGATTCTAAAGTAATAGAGACAGTAAGACCAAACGGCATTTTGATGGCACAAATAACACCTCGCGAAGGAAGAATTTCTGGTACCTCATCAATAGTTCAATTGGATGCCTGGAACTGGAAAGATGCTTTGATAAAAGAAAATGATGGGATTCACTTGAATTTTCCTGCTACTTTTAAAAGAAGTGGCTCTTGGTTTGAACCAGGAGGAATTGAAGCAAATAAAGATTATAGTAAGCAAATTGCTGAATTAGCCTCTTTTCTGGCTGATGCTAAAGCGTATTTAGGGGCTAGTTCTAAAGAAAGAAATTTAGTCCTTGAAGCTACCAAAGGATTATTCGACGGAAGTCAAACACTATTCATTAATGCAAATGATGAAAAGCAAATTACAGATGCGGTTCAATTTTCTAAAGAAAACGGCATTAAAAAAATGGTCATAGTTGGAGGTTATGAAGCCTACAAAGTTGGTGAGCTATTACAAAAAAACAATGTAGGTGTTTTTCTTAGACGAGTACATGAAATGCCTGAAAATGATGACGATGATATTGATTTGCCTTATAAAGCTGCTAAATTATTGACCGATAAAGGCGTTGTAGTAGGTTTAGAAAATAGTGGATCTCACGAAAGAATGAATACAAGAAACTTACCTTTCTTAGCCGGAACTTGCGCAGCTTATGGACTTGATAAAGAGGAAGCATTAAAATTAATTACTTCAAATACGGCTAAATTACTTGGAATTGATGCGCAATGTGGTACCTTAGAGCAAGGAAAAGATGCAACATTATTCATTTCTGAAGGAGACGCACTAGATATGAGAACTAACAAATTGACAAATGCCTTTATTCAAGGTAGAATGATTAGTTTAGAAACGCATCAAACAAAGTTGAACGACAGGTACAAAACAAAATACAATCAAAAATAAACGAAAATAATGGGACTATTTAATGCCATAATGGGCAATGCTTCTGAAGTTACTATTGATAATGTTGCTAAAGAATTTGAACCACTTTTAATAGATGGTGAAACAATAGAAAAGGCTTACAAGCTTATAAGAGACATGTTCATTTTTACTAATAAAAGATTAATTCTTGCTGAGAAACAATTAGTTGGAACTAAAGTAGAATACATGACAATTCCGTATTCGAGTATAAAGAAATTTTCAAAAGAAAGTGCTGGAATATTAGACATGGATGCCGAACTGAAAATTTGGTTAAATCATGATAATGCTCCAATTATCAAACAGTTCGGAAAAAGCGGAAATAATATTAATGAAGTTTATAAAATATTAAGTCAACACACTTTAAAATAAAATTACAAACTAATATTAAAAAAGCACCAATTGTACTCTTTTACAATTGGTGCTTTTTTTGATTTCAACTCAACTAAAATTTATTTTAAAACAGTAAACTCAATTTTTGAATCATTATAAATTCTATGCGTTTGCTTTTGGAAATCTTCTGGCTTAGCGTAAAAAATATTATCAACAAAAGTCTGCGGATTCAAATCGATCAAAGGAAACCAAGTGCTTTGAACTTGAATCTGTATTTTATGCCCTTTTTTGAAAGTATGAAAAACATCTTGTAATTTGATATTTACGGCCGTTTTCTCATTGGCTACAAAAGGCTCCGGTTTTGAAAAACTATTTCTAAATCGGCCTCTCATTACTTCACTTCTAACCATCATGTGGTAATTACTCATTTTTAAATAAGGTGCAATTTCCTTTGTTTCTGGTTCATCATTAGGAAAAACATCAATCACCTTAACGATCCAATCTGCATCTGTTCCTGTCGTAGCTACTTGAAGTTTCGCTAAAATGGCACCAGCCAAAGTAGTATCATCAGTTAGCACTTCGGTTTCAAACACCACTACATCCGGTCGTCTAGCAGCAAAACGTTGATCATCCGTCATATATTTTCTTGGTGTCATGCCTTGTTGTTTGATATCCTCAGAGTAAGGAACTGGCTTTTTATGATCACTAACAAACTCTTCAAAAGCTATATTTCTTTTGGCCATAGTTGTCAACTTATTTTCTTGCAAAAAGAAATCCTGTTTCACTGTATTTTTTGGAGGCCAAGCATCAAATGTTTTCCAATCTTTTATACCTGAATCAAAAACATAAGCTTCAGGCAATTTGTTTTCTCCTTTACCATTATTTTTTAAGAAGTGACGGAAGAAATTAGCTTCAATATTTTTCTGATAAAATCCAGAAATACTATCTCCAAAATTAATATTACCAATCACTTGTTTTGGAGAGTTTCTAGCCCAATCACCATGACTCCAAGGTCCCATAACGATTGTATTGTAGTTTTTACTATTCTTTTCAATTGTAGAATAAGTATTTAATGGTCCGTACAAATCTTCTGCATCAAACCAACCTCCTACAGTCATTACAGCTGGCTTTATATCTTTTAAATGTTGTAAAATACCGCGTTTTTGCCAGAAATCATCATAACTTGAATGCTCCTTTAATTGCTGCCAAAATTCGTTATCTTTTCCATAAAATTTGTCTAGATTAGATAATGGACCCGCATCTAAAAAAAACTGATAATCATCATTAGTTCCTATTTCAGGAAATTTAAACCATGAATCTGCAGTACGCTTTGTTTTTTGCGGACCAAATAATGGCGTTACTTTCCAATAACTCAAAAGATAAGCACCATTATGATGAAAATCATCAAAAAAGAAATCTGAAATACAAGCTTGTGGAGAAACTGCTTTTAAAGCGGGGTGATTACTTAACAATGAATAAGTAGCATAAAATCCTGGATATGAAATTCCCCAAGTTCCAACATTTCCGTTATTGTTAGACACATTTTTTACCAACCAATCGATGGTGTCATACGTATCTGATGCTTCATCAATAGCCGTTTTTCCTTTTTTATTGGGAACAAAAGCGCGCATATTATCATATAAACCATCACTCATATACCTTCCGCGAACATCTTGATATACTACAATGTAGCCCTCTTTCATCATGGTTTCGCTTGGAGAAATACTTCTCTTTAGCTGACCTTCGCCATAAGGACCCGAATTATAAGGCGTTCTTTGCATAATAATTGGATACTTTTTAGTAACGTCTTTTGGCGAGTATATTGCAGTAAATAATTCTACGCCATCACGCATTTTGATGTGTACTTCTTTTTTAGTGTAATTATCAGCAACATACGTGCTGGCATTACTTTGAGCGAAAATAAACACACTAAAAAAAAGTACGCTTATAGTTAATAGTTTTTTCATAAATTTTTTTGAATTTAAATAGTTTTTAAAGATAAATAAACTGTTTCAATATTCTGTGATCACTTTAGATTTTTTAAAATTATGAATTACAATTTCACACAAAAAAAGCACTATACAAATTTATTAAGACTTCGTTTTAGAATAAAGCACTACTCGGTTAAAGACTAATTTTAAGCTAAATATCCATTTTTATTACCAAATTGAAATAATTCATTAATTTTTTCATAAATGAATAACATTATCAAATTAAAAACAATAAAAAAACACGTAAACAACTAACTATAAATACTTTAAAACCTTTAATAATTTTTAATTTTTATATCAAATTAAACAAATAAAACATTTGTTCAGATTCAGAAAAACACACTAAAGCCATTTTATAGCTCATAAAGCGGATTTTTATCTTATCTTTGTGAAATACCTAATTATGTTTTGCAGTTTATTTAAGTTCTTTTTTAAAACTTTCAACTCAAAACTAAGATTTTATTTTTCAGACAAAACACTGAATAAATCTTAACTATTTTTTGCAGTTTTTCTGCATCTTTTGCCTTTAGAAAAATTCTAATTACAGGCTAATAAATAATCAAAATTAAGTTTTACTAAATGGCTTTCATTTACTGAAAGTCAGCAAATAAGTATTGCTTAAAATTTAATATTAAATTATATAAAATGGAATTCAAGCAAATTAATAATACCACTGGAGAAAATACAATCTATTCGAATAAAACCATTGCTCAGTTTCTATGCACCCATTTAGAACAGTACGGAGATACTATCGAGGATATTACAAAATGCATAGATTATGTAATGAACCCTAATAAAGGGGGAAATATTGTGGTTGGAATTGATGATCAAAAAATTGTAGGTGTTGTGATCCTAAACAATACTGGAATGAAGGATTTTATTCCTGAAAATATTTTAGTTTATATCGCAGTAGATAATTCACAACGTGGAAAAGGATACGGAAAGCAATTAATGCAAAAAGCCATATCTATTGCTGAAGGGAATATTGCTCTTCATGTAGAACCTGATAATCCCGCTAAAAAATTATACGAAAGTTTAGGATTTACTAATAAATACCTAGAAATGAGATTGATTAAATAAATCAAAATGGAAAATTTAAGCGCACTTACAATTTTACGTAAAGAACTACATCAAAATCCAGAGGTATCAGGAAACGAATTTAATACAGCCAAACGTATTGTTTCTTTTTTACAAAAGTATCCTCCGGATGAGATTATTACAGCAGTTGGAAAAACGGGCATTATTGCAACCTATAATGGTAAGAAAAAAGGCAAAACGGTGCTTTTTAGAGCGGAACTAGATGCTTTACCCATAGAGGAAACCAATGTGTTTGAGCATAAATCTTTAAATAAAGGAGTTTCTCATAAATGCGGACATGATGGCCATAGTGCAATTTTATGTGGTTTAGCTCAAAAACTACATGCTGAAAAGCCTGAATTTGGAACTGTTATTCTAGTATTTCAACCAGCGGAAGAAGATGGTAGTGGTGCAAAAAAAGTGGTAGAAGATAATCGTTTTCAATATATAAAAACAGATTATGCTTTTGCTCTTCATAATTTACCAGGTTTTAAAATGCACCAAATCATCGTAAAAGATCATATATTCTCTTGCGCAGTCAATAGTATAATTATTAAGTTAAAAGGAAAAACAGCTCATGCAGGTGAACCTGAAAAAGGGTACAATCCAGCTATGGCTATTGCAACTATTATTACTGAATTTAATGCTTTAATTCAAAGTGACATTGCTAATAACAATTACTGTTTGATTACCCCAATTTATAGTAAATTAGGTAAAAAAGCATATGGCGTTTCTGCAGGTATTGGAGAAATTCATTTTACAATACGAAGTGACAGTAATTTAGAAATGACAAACATTGAAACTACCTTAGAAAATTTAGCCAAATCAATTGCTAAAAAAAATAATTTAAAATGTAAAGTCAAATGGACTCAAAGTTTTAAGGCGAATAGAAATAACATAGAGGCTGTAGAATTAATTAGAAGAGCTGCTAAATACAATTCATTAGACATACTAGAAAAAGAATATCCTTTTACATGGGGAGAAGATTTTGGTTTGTTCACAGAACACTATTCTGGTGCCATGTTTGGAATTGGATCTGGAATTAATACTCCTGCCCTACACAACCCTGATTATGATTTTCCAGATGAAATTATACAAACTGGAGTCAATATGTTTCATCAAATAAGCAAACAAATTACTGATGCATACTAATTCAATTATAGAACTTAGTGAAACGGCGTATCAAAAAAACGTCGATTTTTTAAAAACTACTTTTGGTAAAAAAGTAATCGTTTCGTCTGTGGTAAAAGGAAATGCTTATGGCCATGGTATAGCAGAGTTTACAAGTATGGCTTATAACTGTGGAATTAATCACTTTTCAGTTTTTGATGTGCAAGAAGCAAAAGCAGTCAAAGAAGTATTGGAAGACAAGGTTACCGTAATGGTTATGGGTTTAGTGAATGATGAAGACATGCAATGGGTTATTGAAAATAATGTTGAATTCTTTGTTTTTGATAAAAGCAGACTCAATCAAGCAATAAAAATTTCAAAAAAAATCAATAAAAAAGCAATATTACATATTGAAGTCGAAACAGGAATGAATCGTACTGGTTTTGATAAAAAAGATCTAAATGCAGTAATTTCGATAGTAAAAAAAGAAATACAACATCTTTATTTAAAAGGACTTTGTACGCACTACGCTGGTGCCGAAAGCGTCGCTAACTATTACAGAGTTGATAATCAAATTAAGAAATTTGAAGAGATATATGAGTTGTTTTGTAAAAATGACTTAAAGCCAGAGATGAGACATTCTGCTTGTTCTGCTGCTTCAATTATGTTTCCTCAAACTAGAATGGATTTAGTTAGAATTGGAATAATGCAATACGGTATGTGGCCGAGTCCAGAAGTATTTGTAACCTATTTGCAAGCTAAAAAAAATAAAATTGATCCTTTGCAACGAGTAATCAGTTGGAAAAGTAAAATTATGAGTGTAAAGAATGTAAAAACAGGTGATTTTATAGGATATGGAACCAGCTTCATGGCCAAACGAAACATGAAAATTGCAGTAGTACCTATTGGTTATTGTCACGGATATAGTCGATCTTTAAGTAATCAAGGTCGTGTGCTAATACACGGGCAGCGGTGTACTGTTGTAGGATCTGTGAATATGAATATGATGACAGTAGATGTAACCGATGTTGATATTGCTAAAAAAGAAGATGAAGTAGTATTGATTGGCACTCAAAAAACACTGGCAGTCTCAGTTGCTTCATTCAGTGATTTTAGCAACCAACTTAACTATGAATTATTAACACGGATTTCAACAGCAATCCCACGAAAAATTAAACAATAATGGCCTTTATAAAATTATATAGAAAAAAACTAGAAGAAAATTACGCTTTTCTGGATAACACTTTTAAATCCAGAAACATAGAATGGGGTGTCGTTTCAAAACTGTTATGTGGTAATAAAATTTACTTAAAGGAAATCATCGCTTTAGGTGTACGCGAAATTCACGACTCTAGAGTTAGTAATTTAAGAAAAATTAAAGCACTTGATCCTGAAATTCAAACGGTTTACATCAAACCTCCCGCAAAGAGAAGCATAGAAAGTATTGTACGTTATGCAGACATCAGTTTTAATACTGAAATATACACCATACAATTACTTTCTGATGAAGCTGTGAGACAAAATAAGATTCACAAAATCATCATAATGATAGAGATGGGCGATTTGCGTGAAGGCGTTATGGGCGAAGAATTAATTGCTTTTTATGGTACAATTTTGAAGATGCCTAGTATCGAAATTTCAGGAATTGGAACTAATTTAAATTGCCTAAGTGGAGTTATGCCAACACAAGACAAACTAATTCAATTGAGTTTATACAAACAATTAATTGAAGCTAAATTTAATATTAGCATTCCGTTTGTCTCTGGTGGAACTTCAGTTGCCATTCCGTTAATACTTAAAAATGCAAATCCGATGGCTGTAAATCATTTCCGAATAGGAGAAGCACTCTTTTTTGGTAAAGATTTATTTACTGGTGACACAATTGAAGGAATGCATAATGATGTTTTCAAATTATTTGCAGAGATCATAGAAATTACGGAAAAACCCAATACGCCAACAGGAGAATTAGGCGAAAACGTAGCAGGAAATTCCTTTTCTATGAATGATGTAGAAGATTTGGGAATAACTTCTTTACGAGCCATTTTAGACATTGGATTATTAGATATGCAACCCCAATATATAGAATCTGATGACGCTGATATTACTATTGTAGATGCGAGTTCGGATATGTTAGTAATAGATATTTCTAATTCTAAAAAGAACTATAAAATTGGAGACCTTGTAGCTTTTAAAATAAGATATATGGGTGCATTATATCTTTTGAATTCGGATTATATAGAAAAAACAATAGAATAGAAAAGTTCGATATTGATTTCCTTTATTACCTCAAAAAAAATGCGCTAAATTCCATCATAAATATATGGAGCTTAGCGCAATTCTTTTATAAAATAAAATCTAGAAGTTTTTTTATTTGGTCTTTTTATAACGATCAATTCCTTCTCTTAACCATCCTTTGTATGCGTTGATATCCGAATTATAACTTTCTGGCTTATCAGAAAGCATATTGCCGTCATTGTCTAAAATAATATAATACGGTTGTGCATTTGCTTTGAATTTTGTGATTTGAAAATCACTCCATTTATTCCCTACACTTGTAATTTCTTTCCCCGTTTCTTTAGAAACATATTGCTCGTTTTGAGGCAATTCTTTTTTATCATCAACATACAAAGAAATCAATACCACTTCACCTTGTAATATTTTAAGAATATTAGTATCCGACCAAACGTAGTCTTCCATTTTTCTACAATTTACACAAGCATAACCTGTAAAATCTAATAAAATAGGTTTGTTTACCGATTTTGCATAAGCGACTCCTTTGTCGTAATCATCAAAAGCGATTAAATCATGTGGTCCTAAATGTGCTCCATCAGGTAAAACTTGTGTTGATGCATTTGATCCTCCTTTTGAACCAGAAACGCCATAAGGGCTTTCGCTATAGGTCATTGGTGGTGGAAAACCAGAAATCACTTTTAACGGTGCTCCCCAAAGACCCGGAATTAAATAGATTGTAAAAGCAAGAACTACTAAACCAAATGATAATCTACCCACCGAAATGTGTGTCATTGGACTATCATGAGGTAATGTAATTTTTCCGAATAAATAAAATGCCAATGTTCCAAATATTGCAATCCAAATGGCTAGAAAAACTTCTCTTTCTAAGAAATGCATTTGTAACACTAAATCCGCATTAGATAAAAATTTGAATGCCAAAGCCAATTCTAAAAATCCTAATACAACTTTAACGGTATTCAACCAACCACCCGATTTTGGCAATGAGTTTAACCAACCTGGGAACATCGCAAATAACATAAAGGGTAAAGCTAAAGCTAATGAAAATCCAAACATACCAACAATTGGTGCTATTCCGCCTTTAGAAGCAGCTTCTACTAAAAGTGTTCCTACGATAGGGCCAGTACAAGAGAAAGATACAATTGCTAGCGCTAAAGCCATGAATAAAATACCAATCATTCCACCTCTATCGGCCTGACTGTCTACTTTATTTGCCCAAGAATTTGGCAACATTATTTCGAAAGCTCCCAAAAATGAAGCCGCAAAAGTTACTAAGATGATAAAGAAAATGATGTTAAACCAAACATTAGTAGACAGAGCATTTAGCGCATCAGCACCAAAAATTCCAGTTACTACCAATCCTAATATTAAATATATCGCTATAATCGAAATTCCGTAAATAATAGCATTGCGAATTCCTTTTGCTTTTGTTTTACTTTGTTTTGTAAAAAAACTAACAGTCATCGGAATCATCGGAAATACACAAGGAGTAAGCAATGCAGCAAATCCAGATAGAAAAGCAATAAAGAAAATAGACCACAATCCTCTTTTCTCTGCGGGTTTATTATCATGCGGAACTACTTTTTCTGGTGCAACAGTATTCGTAGTTACTTCAGGCGAAGCTGATGTAGCCGCTGTAGTTGTTGTATCTAATTTTGCAGCTTCAATATCAACTGGAAGTACTGTTTCTGAAGTAGCAATTGCTGAAGCTGGAATTTTGAACGTGAAGTTTTTTTCTATGTTAATACAAACCTCTTTACAAACTTGGTAATTAAAATCGACTTTAACTTCAGTTAGTTTTGGGTTTGTAATTGAAATTTCTTGTCGCACTTGACCTTTCTTTTCAAAAAAGGTTTCATTCACTTCAAATATATCATTATAAGCAGTTCTCGTTTTGCTTTCTATAGCTTTACCTACTAAATTAAAATTCCCTTTTTGATTTTTAAAAGTAATCTCTAAAGGAAGTGGTCCACCGTCTGGAGTGGTTTGTGAATACAAATGCCAATCGTTTTCTATAACGGCATCAAATATTAAAATATAATTCGTTTCTGATTTTTTTTCAATTTTAGTAGTCCATTTGGCTGGATCTAAAATCTGAGAATTTCCTTTGGCAAAAGCCAAAAAAGCGATAAGTATAAATAATAATTTCTTCATTAGTCTAATTGTATTTTAAGTATATTCTTTGTTGTATTATCAATTTTAAAGCGTTCATCTTGACGAAGACCTATTATCCAAACGATAGTATTATTGGAACATAAAAGCCAAGTATTTTCTTTTTCTAACAATGATAATTTTTCATCTTTAAAAAACTTACTTATCTTTTTTGATTTTCCATTCATACCTAAAGGTTGAAATTGATCTCCTTCGTTCCAACGACGTAAAACCAACGGATATTCTAATTTATCAGAATCGACAAATATAGTTGTATTTGAAGCGATACTAATATCGGTTGCTACCGAAAAGGAAATATTTAAGGGAATATTAACTTCTTTTTGATCTTGATTGATAAAATACTCTTGTTTTTCATTTGAAAAATCCAAAGGACTCAAGATTAAACTTTCTCTATCTTTTAGCAATCGATAATTAGCCGATAGCACAAATTTACCGGACTGACTTTCTACTAAATCATAAATATCATTCCATGCTGTAAATCCAAATTCATTTAACCATTGGTACAAATACGATTTGTAATTGGGTAATTTCATTAATTTTTTTAAATCAAAACTAATATTTTCATCTTCTTGAACTGCCACTTGTTGGTAAATCATAATAGCAGCATCATCTACCATATCTTGGGCTTCTTGCAAATAACTTTGTGTTTTATGAAAGGACAATAAAAAATTAGGATTTAATTCCTTTAACAGCGGAACAAGATGGTGTCGAATTTTATTTCGAACATATTTATCCGAAGCGTTACTGCTATCTTCTCTCCATTTAATAGCATTTAGTCGCGCATATTCTTCTAAATCGTGTTGAGTAAAGGCCAAAAGCGGACGAACTACATTTTCATTTTGTTCTGGAATTCCCGTTAATCCATCTAAACCCGTACCGCGAGATAAATTAATCAGAAATGTTTCTAGATTATCGTCCGCGTGATGTGCTGTTACAATATAATCGTACTGCTCTGTTTCCAGTAATTCATAAAACCAATTGTATCGCAATTTTCGAGCGGCCACTTGTGTAGAAAGTTTATAATCGGCTGCAAAAGCTTTCGTATCGAATTGAGTAATATATACAGGAATACCATTTGCATCAGCGTAATCCTGAATGAATTTTTGATCCTCAAAACTCTCTACACCACGCAATTGAAAATTACAGTGTGCAATACCTATTTTATAATCCAATTTCTCCAATAAATGCAACATAACCATGCTGTCTATTCCGCCACTTGTAGCAAGAAGCAACTTTTTATTACTTAAAAACTTAAATCTATCTAGCAGATGATTTTGGAACTTTTGTAGCATTTCAAATTTAATTAATTCGTATTTATAGATTTCATTACCTCACGCATTGCTTTTGCTTTAAGCAAACACTCCTCATATTCTTTTTCAGGAACAGACTGCGAAGTAATCGCACTACCTACTGAAAAAGACACATATTTTTTTTCTTGATTGTACAAAATACTGCGAATAACCACATTAAAATCGAAGTCGCCACTTGGCGTGAAATAACCTACCGCTCCACTGTACAAACCTCGTTTTGTTTCTTCGAGTTCTTCAATAATTTTCATGGCTTCTATCTTGGGTGCTCCTGTCATACTTCCCATTGGAAAACTAGTTTTAATTACATCGATAGCAGCATATTGCGCATCTAATTTTGAAGTAATCGTAGTAATCATTTGATGAACTTGCAAGAAAGAATAAATACCACACAACTCTTTTACCTCAACGCTTCCTTTTTGTGCCGTTTTAGATAAATCATTCCGCACAAGATCAGTAATCATAATATTTTCTGAGCGTTCTTTAGGATCTAAAGCCAAATCATTTTTTGATTTCTCATCGGCTATTGGATCTAAAAAACGTTTTGAGGTTCCTTTTATAGGTTGCGAAATTATATTTTCGCCCTCTTTTCTTAAATAACGTTCTGGTGTTGCAGAAAGTAAAAAAAGCTTGTTGTTTTTAAAAAAAACAGCCAATGGTGGTTGTGATATGGCATTTAGTGTACTAAACTTTTCAAACGGATTAATTATGGCATTATCGGCAAAGAATTCCATGCAAAAATTAGCTTCGTAAATATCTCCACGATGAATGTGCTCAAGCACTTTTGTGACTTTTTCGAGATAATTTTCTTTAGAAATTCGTTGTTGAATAATTACTTTTGATGCTAATTCTTCTCGAGCAATTTCAGTTTCTATTATTTCTTTAAAATCTGTTTCTACCTCATCATCACAGCAATTTAGGTATTGTATTTCTACTTGATTTCCTTTTAGTAAAAACAACTTCTTAGGTTGAAAGAAAAACAAATCAGGAAAACCTAGTCCATCAAAGTTTTTGGAAACCAAAGACTCTGTATTATTTTTTAAATCATACGATAAATAGCCAAAAAGCCAATCTCTGGTTGTTTGCTGGTATTGTTTTAAATCTTCGAAAGCATTATGATAATCGGTTTTAATAGAAGTAAATGCATCCAAAGCAACCAGACAATCATAACTAGAATAGTCTTGTGGATAATCATTGCTATCCAAATAAATGATTTCTCGAAATTGTTGCGACCAAAATAAAAGCTGTTGCTTGAACAATTTTGGATTTTGGATAGACTTATGGATTAAAGTTCTCAAAAATAGTTGTGTTTAAAATTCAAAAATACAATAAAAAATAACCTTCAATAATAGATTTCGCTATTAGGTTCGTGTATTTTTGATAAATCAATTAAAAAGGTTCTTATTCAACAGTTTTGAAAATTACTTTTTATTAAATATTATCAATCACTTCTTTCATTAATTGAACACTTTTCAATTTATGATCATGGTTATAAATGGGGCTTGTAATCATTAATTCATCTACTTGAGTGTAGTTTATAAATTGTTTCAGCTCTGCCTCAACTTTGTTTTTACTTCCTATAAACGAACAAGCTGTCATTTGGTTGACATGAAAATGCTCTTCCTCAGACATAATTCCATCTAAAGTATTTACTGGTGGTTGCAATGGTTTTCTGTCATTGCGAATTAAATTTAGAAACATTTGAGTTAAACTCGTAGACAAACGCGCAGCCTCTTCATCAGTATCCGCAACAACTGCATTAATGCAAGCCATCGTTTTAGGTTTTTCTAAATATTTTGAAGGTTCAAAATTATCACGATAAAACTGGAATGCTTGATGCATTTGTTTAGGAGCAAAATGCCCTGCAAAAGCATACGGCAAACCTTTGGATGCAGCCAAAGCCGCACTATCCATGCTAGAACCTAAAATCCAAATCGGAACATTAGTGCCTTCTGCAGGAAAGGCTCTCACATTAGCGTCAGCATTATCCTCTGAGAAAAATTCCTGAAGCGCTGCAACATTTTGAGGAAAGCGCTGTGATTGCTCATAAAAATCTTTCCTAATGGCTTGTGCAGTCAATCCATCGGTTCCAGGAGCTCTACCTAAACCTAAGTCGATGCGATTTGGATATAAAATTTCTAAAGTTCCAAATTGTTCAGCAATAATTAAAGGTGCGTGGTTGGGTAACATAATCCCACCGGAACCCACTCGAATGTTTTTAGTTTGACCGGCAATGTAACCAATAAGAATTACAGTTGCAGTACTGGCCACATGAGCCATATTGTGGTGCTCTGCCAACCAAAATCTTTTATATCCGAGTTCATCTGCAAGTTGTGCAAGTGCTTTTGTTTTTTCAAAGGTTTCTTTAGCGTTACTATCTTGTGTAATAATGGCTAACTCTAGTATAGAAATTGGTATATTCTTTTTCATAAATCGCTATTTAATGGTTCTGTGCGTAACCTATAATCTATTTACTATTTTAAGTAATAAATCAATACTGAAGTTATGCATTTCTTTCCCATTTTAAAATGGAGTACAAAATTAAGCTTTTCGTTTCAGCCCAAAAATTATCAGATGTTAAGAGATTTGTAATGTTTAGGAATTGAATTATTAACTACATTTAAACCCATAAAAAAACCTGCAACTTTTGAGTGCAGGTTTGCTATTTTATTTTTATAAACTTTTATTTACCATCTACATAATCTTGTAAATAACTAAATCTAGGTGTTAGTTTTCCTTTCTCAGTAACCTTGGCTCTGCTTAAAATACCATCTTTATCATCATTAAAAAAAGCAGGAATAACGTGCTCAAGAAACATTTCCCCAAATCCTTCACTAGCATCTTTTGGTAATTCACATGGCAAATTATCTACCGCCATCACTACAATTGCCGCTGGATGAAAAACATCAACCTCTTTATTCTCCTCTGCAAGATAACCATACAAAGGTTCAGCGATTGTTGATGATCTTAAAGTACAAGCAATTGGACCATTAACATCACAAGAAATATCTGCAACTACTTTTATTTTACAATCATTTGCTTTTAGCATTTCTCGCGTAAGTATCACAGGCGCATCATTGCCATAAAAATGTCCGGTAAGATATATATCAGATACTTTTGTGAATCTTTCGAAATCTGAAATATATTCTGTGGGATTTTGATAAAAATCTGTAAAATCTAAAACTAGCCCGTCCTTGCGTTTATTATAATCTAAAACGTCAATTTGAGTATAAACTGCTTGTGTGTAGTTTTTTGTTAAGTAATTCTCAACAGAAACTTCTTTGATTTTTATAGCGTCTAAAACTTCTTTTGCACCATTACCGACTTTTCCAGTACCGGTAATTACAAATTTTAAAGGAGGTAGAATTACTCGTTTTAAATGACTAATCAGTGCTTCTTTACCAGCAAGTGTTTCTGCCTTTGGCAATTTAAATAATTCAAATTTTATTCCAAAAGCTCTGATTCCATTATAAGCACCTACTATTCCTGCATATCTTCCAAAGCCGATTAACCTACGATTTTCTGCATCTACTATTGTTTCGTAATCATACAAATCGATGTTTTTTTCTAAAATAGCTTGCAATAATTTTCTATTGTAAGGCTGTTTCTTAATCGTGTGTGAAAAGAAGAAATACGATTTATTTGGAATTAAATTTTCAACAGGAACTTCCTTTACCCCAAATAAGATATCGCAATCACTAACATCGTCAGTCATTTCAATACCTAATTTTTCATACTCAGAATCTTCAAAAATTCTAATATCAGAACGTTCCACTGTTGCAGATAAACTTGGATAGTTTTGCTTTAAAAGCGTTAACTCATTAGGTGAAAATATAACTCTTCTGTCCGGTGGACTTTTTCTTTCTTTTAGAATTCCGAATTTCATAAACATTAAAGGCTTTAAAATTAACTAAATATAACTTTACAGTAAACATTTGTTACAAATATAACAATTTAAAGTAAATTGAATTTATTTTTCAAATAAAATTAGTGGTTTGTAAATTACTATCGACTGATGTACAAAATGATACAAAAATAACGTTTGATATTTACTAATAAAATAGTGTTAAGGTTTAAAAAAACAATGAATCAAAAGACATTGATTCTATATATTTGCCTTTCTAGCACTACAGAAATGAATTTTATAAAAAAAACAAATATACTACATATATCCTTGCTCTTTTTGGTTTTAAGTTCTTGCGCCCAAGAGAAAAAGAAAGTTGAGTTAAGTGATGGCGAACTTCCTAAGAGTACCATGCCTAAAATGAAGCCTTTAACGGAAGCTGAAGATAAACTCACTCCTGAATACATTACTTTAAAAAAACAAGAAATAGACTCTTTCTATAACAAGAATTGGCCAAACAATAGCGCCAATGGAAGTTTTTTAGTAGCTAAAAATGGTCAAATTATTTATGAAAAATATGAAGGTTTTGCTAATTTTAGAGACAAAACATTAATTACTAAATCAACACCATTACACCTGGCTTCTGTTAGTAAGGTAATTACTGCAGCTGCAGTTTTAAAATTAATTAATGCAAAAAAAATAGAATTAGATCAAAAAGTAAGTACCATATTAAAAGAATTTCCTTATCCAGAAGTAACGATTAAAACACTATTAAATCACAGAAGTGGAATGCGCAATTATGCCTATTTTACAGACAGAGATAAAACGGTTTGGGATAGACACAATATATTGACAAATCAAGATATCTTAACCATTATGGCTACTAAAAATATTGGCCTTGAGTTTAAAACAGATACTCGTTTTAGTTATTGTAATACCAACTATGCCATGTTGGCATTAATTATAGAAAAAATTACCAAGCTACCATATGAAAAGGCTATGAATCAAATAATTTTTAAGCCATTGCATATGAAGAATACTTATGTATTTGATTATAAAAGAGACAAAGATTCAGCTGTTACCTCATACAAGGGCAACAAAGTCGAAATAGGCAAAGATTATTTAGATGCTGTTTATGGAGATAAAAATATCTACTCTACACCAAGAGATTTATTAAAGTTTGATAGAGCAAGAAATAGTCCTGGTTTTCTAACTCCTGAATTAACTGCAATGGTTTATAAACCCTACAGTAATGAGCGAAAAGGAACTAAAAACTATGGTCTTGGAATTAGAATGGTTAATTGGGAAACGGGACAAAATTTTTATTTTCACAACGGATGGTGGCACGGAAATACATCCTCTTACATTACCTTACAAAAAGAAGGAGTTACTATTATAGCACTATCAAACAAATTCACTAGAAAAACATATGATGTTCGAAAATTAGCCCCGTTATTTGGCGATTATCCTTTTAAATTAAAAGACGAATAAAATAGGAATGATTTTTGCAAACTAGTTGAAATATTTATACCAGAAATTAGAGTTTAAAATTGTATATTTGCCAACTCAAAATTCAAGTTATAGATTTTGAAAAAAGGGGTCGACTGGTTTTGACAGCAAGTCGAATTGATCAGTAAGCACGTCGAGCATTGAGACCTTGCTCGTAAATATAAGATCTTATCATTTTACACGGCGAAAATAACTACGCTTTAGCTGCATAATCCGAATTATAGTAAGATTAAGCCACGTTCCTATCAGATAGGAAAGCTGGATTCTCCTTGAAAGCCTTGGTTTGTGGCGGTCAATTTAGGGGAACCGTAAAAATAAACCTAGATTTCCATGAGCTTCGGGTGGATTTCGAAATTAAGAAGATAAGTAGCGTGTGGCTGTTTCTGGCCTAGCACACTATCGAAAACTCAATCAGGAAATAAACGTGTAGAAAGCTTTTTAGTTGCTTGTTTGGACCCGAGTTCGATTCTCGGCGACTCCACAAAAAAACCTCTTAATCAACCGATTAAGAGTTTTTTTTTGTGAACATCATATTTTTATTCTATTTTAAAATCTTAAAGTTCAATCAATACTATGTTTATTGCTCTCTACTATTATGATTTTATTTTATCGTATTTTTATTTTACTATTGATATCGTGTTTTAATGTTTTGTATGTGAGATCAATTTTTAACTGTACAGCGTTAAGAAAAAATCATTAATAATTAGTTTCTATTTACATCCATATTGAAAGTTATTTTTTTTTCTATGCTTACAATGAAAACAATTTAATACTACGAATTGGAAAAAACCGATAACGGGGATTTGCAATCCTTGCCCGCAACGATATTCTCTAATAATATCCTCTATAATTAAACCTTCAATTTTAAACTAAACGATTTATAATATTACAACATCTAAATCCCCCGCTAGCGCGAGCGTCCCGCTCGTGCCCACATTATAAATCAATTCACATCTATCTCTAAAAGTGTTTGGTCATTATTTCCATAATTTCTAGCACTGCTATATTTCCAATCTATTGGATCAGTCACAAAACCTGATTCAACAGGATTTTGATGAATATAATTAAGCTTTTGCTCAAAAACCTTTAGTGACCAAATCTCTATTGGATGATTATCTTGCTCCCAACCGAGCCTTAAAAAGCGAACTGGCGAAGCAAAATTTCAATGCTTTACATTACTATTTTTTTTACCTGCTCGTTACATCATGCAAAGAATCCATTGGCTACGACGAACCAATTCGTTACGCTTCTCTTCGGCTTTCTTCAATATTTTCTTCAATTGTTTTAAGCTTTTTTTTTAAGTAAAACCTTTGAATTTAGGTATCAAAACTAACGGATAACCCTTTGCCAACAAAAGATTAAATGTACTTGACTTGACATACTACAATATCCATATATTTCTATCCCCTTATTCTTTCTACAAAAATCCAATGATTCTATAATAATCCAAAAAATAAGCATCCCTTGTAAAAACGCCTATCAAATTTATGGTTGCAAAACTCACAAAATAAGCTCTTGTTTTTTCTCCAAACTTATATTTTGTACTCATTTAATTAATATTGTGTTTACTTTGTGGGCACGAGCGAGACGCTCGCGCTAGCATACGCTCAAGCCAGCAGGGGTGCAAAAGCACTTAAACTCATTACTAAAGCCAATGCTGTTACTATTACTTTTTCATGTTTTATTTATTTGTTAGTCTTTTGATTTGCTTTTTTTATGTTTACTATAATTTCGTATTAAATGTTTTTAAGTTTGTTTTTGTACTATTTTAAAAAGCTAGTAAAAATGTCAACCCAATCTACAACTGTTGCAGTCATAAAATCTGCCTTGCTTTAATCGCGTACTAAATAGCCTTCTTTGGTCATTTTTTATTTTATTTTAGTAGCATGCAACTAATTATTGATTAACGTTGTGACTGATAACTGTGGACGCTAAGTCGGAGACATTTGCGCAGCGAGCAGACTATTAATCAAATCTTTGCGGAGCTGGTCGGGGTTCAAGGACTGCAAAATAGCGCTATCTGGTTTATAATTTACCTTGCGCTAAATAACTACCAACTTCTCCAGTCCTAATTTCAAGTTCACGCCACTCTATCCAATCTCTGTCATATATTATTTGAATTCTGTTTACCAGATTTCCTTCTTCATTTTGCCACCAGTCAAAATTGCTAAATTGTAATCCACCTTCAAATAAAGCAGCTTCTATTGGTGGATTTGAATCTTTATTAAAATCTATTCTTTCTAAAATATTTTCAGATTCTAAAACTGGCATTTTTAATATTGTGTGAATAGAACCATCAGCATTATATATAACTGCATTTGAAGGTGGTTTATGTTCTCCATCTAATCCTTCATATATTGCAATTACATATTTTAAGTCTAACGATGGATAGGCATTTATACTTTCATTTTTGTCTTCTAAAATTATTTTTTGACCTTCATATTCCCAACTCATACTTTGTTTAGAATAACAATTGATATAATCAATATATTCTTGCTTCGATACATTGTCAAACATGTTAACTCCAAAACCAATTTTAATTGGAATAATCATACCATCATCGTTAAAATTAGTGAAATTTTTAATTTCTGAATTATTTTTTAATGCTTTTATTGGCAATAATCGTTTTGGATGTTGATTGCTTTTTACTTCTATTACAATGGCTTCATTAAATGGGACTTTAATTTTGTCTGTAGTATACAATATTTTATTTTCCCATTGCTCTACATTTTTAAGTTTCTCATATACTTTATCAAAAACTATTGGATAATTTAAAAAATATTCTTTACCAGGAGTTTTTGAAACATCTATAATTTTACTAAATCTACTTTTATATAAATGGCAAATAGCATCATACATGTTATTACCAGTGATTTTTGCTAAAATCATTCTCTTAAACATAAATCCACCATCTCTTCTAAATATTTCGTTATTTTCAGTAATAGGTTCTAATTGACTATTAATTAAATTATCCACATTTTTTAAATTCAAAAAAAAATCTAATTTTATTAAAATTTTATTAATTACATATTCAATCGCTTCTGGAATTTCGGCTAAACCTTTTTCAGAAATTTCAAATCGTAAACTTCCATCAAAATATTTTTTTTTCTGTATTTCTTCTGAGGCATTGCTGTGATTGACTGTTAAAGTAGTCATTAAATTTACATCACTATAATTAATTTGAATAAGCTCAGCCCATTCTTGCCAAAACGCTTCAATATATTCATATCTTCTTGAGAAATTTATACCAAATTGTAAATGAGTTTCTAAAAACAAAACTCTATTTAATGAACAGTAATCCCAACCCCAATCATATTCTTTTTTATAAAAAACATCACCATCATTAATACTTCTAAGAAATGAATTTTCCTCAAGATGTTTACTCATTTCAAAATCAATATATGCGGTTAAATTTTCTCTGGTATATTTCATAATATTATTGAATTACTAAATTCATTAAATTGTCAATGGTTAATTTTTGAACTGATTTTATATGGAAATTTTCATTTGCAGGTATTAATTCAATATCATTGACACTTACTATAGGTTTAATTGTTGTTTTACAATTCGCTACTCCATTATTTTTTACTTCATTAACTATTTCTGTTTGATTACTTGAAAAAGGAGAATCAGGTAAATATTTAGCATCAATATATTTTATATCATAAGTAATTGCACTAGTCAATGGGTCCCCCGCTACCGCACGAATCCTTTCGTGTGGCACGTTCTACTTATACATCAAACATCCTAAAAACTATAACATCATCCACTAACCCTTTTTGTCCTGCATAATCAATTGCACTACTATACACATAATCTTCTGGCTTATAAACCAAACCTTCTTCTACAGGATTATTGTGTACATAATCAATCTTTTGTTGAATAACTTTGTTGCTCCATAGTTCAATTGGTTTGTTATCATGTCGCCAAAACTGATAATGCTTTACATTTGAACTAATTTCTGCTTCTTTTTTAAAAAAATCTAACAAGAATTCCTTTCTGCTCTCTCTGGGATTTTCTTGTATGCTTTTTACTATAGATTGACTGGTAAATCTTTTTAAATCTCCAATCAATAACTCTGGTTTTTGACCATTGACACTCCTAAAAACCAAATGAATATGATTACTCATTATACGCCAAGTATGAACTTCTAAACCTTTATTCTTTTGACAAAATTCGATACTTTCAATAAGTAAATCTTTGTATTCATTTCGCGTAAAAACATCTAACCAGCCAACTACAGCAAAACTGATAAAATACAACCCCTCTGGATTATGAAATTTATAATTTCTACTCATTGTTTTACTTTTTTACATCAAATTTTGTTGTTTAATCACGATCCACACGAAATAATTCGTGCGGTAGCGGGGGAGCAGACTATTAATTAACTCTTTGCGGAGCATAGATATCTTTAATCTTTCATATTATTTACTAAAATTTCACTTATAAAATTTCCTTTTTTCCTGTCCAATGACACTATAACCAACGATAATGGACTTTTTTTTATAAACAAATCTGTGTTTTTTTTCTCTAATACAACTTTACCATTATAAAAATCCTTTTCATCTTCAACAAGACTCCATTTAAGATTTGGGATATTTTTAAAAAATGTTTGACCTACATACCTTGCGAAAAAATCAAGTGCAAATTTATTTTCACTTTTAAAAATTGATTCTGAGGTAAAATTTTCCAATATATATATCTCTAAAGTATCGAGAGATGACACAGTATAATCTAATGTTTTTTTTATATCCAGAGGCAATAGACATTTATAAGCCAAAACATCCTCCATACATGTTAACCACCAATTGAAATTTTCTTTATCGTTATTCAAATCTGTAATTGTTATCATACTTTTATTCTATTATATTAATATTTGCTTTTTGAAGAGCTTCTCTTAAAGGCTGACTCAATTCACAATCAATAAATTTCCAATCTATTTTCCAACCTTCTTTTTTTATCAAGTAGGCATCGGCGGCTACTTCTGCTAAAATATCTTTTGTGGCATACACCTTGCCTGTTTCATAGGCTTTTACTTCAATATCATCAAAAATATTAGGATTATTATCAGCAATATCTAATCTTCTTTTTCGTGATTTTCCATCAACTACAACATCTAATGTAACTTCTCTACAGTTTTTAGTTGTACAATTAAAACCAATTTCATCGAAATACTTCATTACTTTTTCATGGGCAAGCTTCGCTTTACCCATGTTAGAATTATAAGTTTTACTCCACCTTTCATAATTCCAATCTCCTCCTACTTCTTTGTACTGACTCCATCTACTTGCTTTATGTTCAATTGTATTTGGAATAAAGGTAGCAGGACTTTAATTAAGGATTTTGATAAACACATCATTAAGATCTTTTTCACTATCTGTAGCAATATTTATTGAAATATCTTCAACAGATTCTTTTCCAACTTTTTCTAACCCTTCCTCTGTACCTATTACGGCATGAAATTTTTCGCCATCAATATCTAATTCCAGTAACTTATTGCCGTTTTCCCCGCTAGCGCGAGCGTTCCGCTCGTGCCCACATTATAAATCAATTCACGTCTATCTCTAAAAGTGTTTGGTCATTATTTCCATAATTTCTAGCACTGCTGTATTTCCAACCTATTGGATCAGTTACAAAACCTGATTCAACAGGATTTTTATGAATATAGTTAAGCTTTTGCTCAAAAACCTTTAGCTACCAAATCTCTATTGGATGATTATCTTGTTACCAAAATTGTCTATGCTTTAAATTGCTATTCTTTTTACCTGCGCGTTCCATCATCAAAAGCATCCATTCTCTTCGGCTCTCTTGAACATTTTCTTCAATTGTTTTAAGCTTTTTTTTTGAAGTAAAACCTTTAAAATATCGCATCAATCCTGATGGATCACCATTTCCCGAACGAAAGATTAAATGTACGTGACTTGGCATAATGCAATATCCATATATTTCCATCCCCTTATTCTTTCTACAAAAATCCAATGATTCTATGATAATTCAAAAATAAGCATCTCTTGTACATACTTCAATCCAATTTATTGTTGCGAAACTCACAAAATAAGCTCCTGTTTTTTCTCCAAATTTATATTTTGTACTCATTTAATTAATATTGTGTTTACTTTGTGGGCACGAGCGAGACGCTAGCGCTAGCATACGCTCAAGCCAGCAGGGGATGTAATACCATACAACTTATAATGATACATTTTATCATTTACATTTAATGTATCTACATAATACATTCTTTTTGAAGGATGATCGTCTTTATCGTTTAAATTAACTAACGGAGTATTGGAAATTGATTCAAAATTCACTCCATCGCTCGATTTTTCTACTATATAAGAGGTGTAAATATGCTTAAAGGTTTCATAATCCCAAGAAAGCATAACTTGTTTATCGTCAGGAACAGAAATAAAATCAGTCGGTGCAGGTAAAGTAGAATAGTCTCTTAAACCAATCATATAAGAGGACGAATTAACTTTAGGTGTATCATAAACACTTATTTGATAAGCGTAAACTTCATTTTCTTTAACATCTTTATCTACAAATCCCCAGCCCGCTTTTAATGCTGCTTCAAAATTCATGTCAGTGGCGTACAAACCAAATTAGTAACGTTGATTTAACTCATCAGCCCTATTTACAATTCTAGAGAGGTCTCCTTCTTTTGCTACACTTACTTCAAAACTTTCCCCATAAATTGATTGTGCAACTATCGCTGCATTATTATCTTTTTGAACATAGCCAATCCAAGAATCTAAATCATCTGGAACTAAAGGTTTAGGTGTTAAAACTACTTTTTCAGGTTTTTTTATAATATTACCATCTTTAATTAAAGTGGTACTAGTTATTAAATATCCTTTCTTATTTGCTTTTTGCCACTCAACTGGGGAGTTAATATCCCAACGAAGCAAAACTTTATCTTTTTGAGCTCTACCAGTAATAATTACTTGAACATCATTTTTTTGCGTATACCCAATAAAACTTGATAAAAATAGCAAAAAAAGTAATTTTTTTTCAACATTATGTATGTAATTTTTTTTTGTTAAAAAAAACAAAAATAGCCTTTATTAATAAAATAACAAATATTTTATAATAAAAATCTGATGTATTAATGAAAACTTAACCCCTATTTTATATGGCGAAAGCGGTAACATTAGATAATGTATTTATTGATAATATATTTATCACTTTACCATAAATAACATTTTCCTTTTCAAGAAATTTTAAACTGATTACTAGTTCTATTATACAATTATTGACATTTAATTCTTTATAAATTTTTATTTGTGATCTTTTTTTTTTAAAAAAATTTAATTTTAAAAGTATTTTTAAAACTATTACAAAATAATTATTTAAAAATTTTTATTTATAGTTTAATGTAATATAGAAAGTATCTTAAAAGCTAATTACCAAAGACAAAATAGGTATAATTTGTCCAATTTAAACTCCATATATTCCACAAAAAAACCTCTTAATCAACCGATTAAGAGGTTTTTTTATTGAACATCATATTTTTATTCTATTTAAAATCATAAAGTTCAATCAATACTTTGTTTATTGCTCACTACTATTATGATTATATCGTATTTTTATTTTACTATTGATATCGTGTTTTAATGTTTTGTATGTGGGATCAATTTTTAACTGTACAGCGTTAAAAAAAATTATTAATAATTAGTTCCTATTTACATCCATATTGAAAGTTATTTTTACTATCAAAACACTTTAATTGTACGAATAGGAAAATCTTGAGTGATAATCTAAATAAAGAAGCCTTTTGAATTTAATTTAAAAGACATAATTTCTTTAGGAATAGAATTGATTTCTGAAAGTATATAACCAAACCTTCAACTTTTTTTGGTAAGAAGTCAATTCAAAATATGCAACAATGCTTATTTGTTGCTTTTATCTATAATAATTTTGATTATTTCCTCTTTAGATAATGCTCCAGATTGTCTCCATAATTGTTTTCCTTGCTGATATAATATCATAGTGGGTACACCGCGAACTTAATATTTTGAAGCTAATTGTTGGTTTTTATCTACATCAATTTTTATGATTGAGATTCGATCTCCAAGGCTATCTTTTACTTCTTTTAAAACAGGTGTAAGCATTTTGCATGGTCCGCACCAAGTAGCAAAAAAATCTATTAAAACTGGTTTTTCTGAATTTATAATTTTTTCAAAATTACTCATCTCTTACTGTATTTGTTATTAGGGATTGCGCAACCGTTTGGTCCACATCCTAAGTTAAAAATTACTTGAATTAAAAAAAACAAACCGATTCCAACAAAAATCCAATCTTTCATGAGGTAGGCTTGACTAAATAAAAATAAAACTATTGCTAGTCTTACAAATCTCATAAGATGCCAATTTGTAAATAATAAATTTTTCATTTTTTAAAATTTTAAATTTAAATAATTATTGTTTACTTTTCAATTCTATATTTTTCATCATAAGATATTAATTCCCTTAACGTATCAATAGCAACCTCATTTCGGCTACAAATTAGCACTGATGTAAAATTGCTATTCATACTTACATTAACAATTTTGCTTATAGTTAAAAATTTTTCTGTAATAGTGTTTGCGCAATCACTGCAAGTAATACCGCTCATAGTATACAAGTTGACATTTACTTGATTATTTTTTTTAAACTCAATGAATAATTCAGAATTTGATCTAGGAGCAACTGAATCTAAACAAATATCCATTTGTAAAAAATCAAAAGAAGCTTTAAAAAGCATTTCATATTCAGTTTTATCACCTCCAAAAGGTGGATTTATTTCAAATCTTCTATTGAATAATAAACCCGCCAAAATTCCTTTATCGGCTAAAAGTTGATGCATTTTCCAAACATATTTTTGACGCATAGTTGGAGGCAGAGCGCAAAAAAATGTTTGTTCAATAATCAAATCATATTTTCCTTGATGTTCAAAAAAATCTCCTAGTAGTATAGTAATATTTGAGTTATTACTGAATTTCTTTATCAACTCAGCAACAAGTGTAGGAGCTACATCTATAACCGTAATGTTGGTAAATCCTTTCTTTAAAAGATATTCTGCTTCGTATGTATTTCCACATCCCGGTATTAGAATAGCGGATTCTTTATTCTCTAAAGTATCTATATATTTCTTTATAGGAGGGGAAATATCTCCTAAATCCCATCCAATACTTTTAGATTGATACTGTGCTTCCCAATAGGAAGCATCTAAAGGTTTTTCACAAGAAACAACACAACATTTTATATCTTCCATTTTATATTTTTGGGTGTTAAAATTCCAAATGGGTCTTACAATGCATAAAAAAAGATCAATCTAATAGAATAAAAAGATGTACTAACACACCTAAGTATAATAAAATTAATCAATTATTAATATTTGTACAGTATCGCTATTAATACTAATAGCGATACTTTTAATTTTTTCTATTTAATCACTATTTTTTATTAGAAAGCTCTTTAGTGATCATTGTTATTTCAAGATTTTACTCTGACAAATGAAATCTGTTTT
This sequence comes from Flavobacterium pygoscelis, assembly GCF_023162025.1. NCBI lineage: Bacteria > Pseudomonadati > Bacteroidota > Flavobacteriia > Flavobacteriales > Flavobacteriaceae > Flavobacterium > Flavobacterium pygoscelis. The sequence continues at coordinate 67,143 of NZ_JALNUB010000010.1, forward strand.
GGGTAAACTTGTTTTTGCAATAGCATTAAATCCACCTTCAATTTCTGTGAAATTTCTGAAACCACGAGCCTCTAGAATTGATGCAGCAATCATACTTCGGTATCCTCCGGCACAATGCAAATAAAAATGTTCGTTTGTATCGACATCTTTAATCCAATCATTAATAAGTGCTAAAGGTTTGTTGTAGGCATCTTCAACATGTTCCGCACTATATTCAGTTTCTTTACGAATGTCAATTACTTTGCTTTGACCAATTTTTACTTCTGTAGCAAATTGTTCAGCTGTAATCCTGTTTACGACATCAATTTCTTTTCCGGCTTTTTGCCACGAATCATAACCACCCGCTAAATGACCAATTAAGTTGTCAAAACCTACTCTGCTCAATCTTGTAACGGTTTCTTCTTCTTTTCCAACTTCACAAATAATAAGTATTGGTTGTTGTACATCAGCAATTAAAGCACCAACCCAAGGAGCAAAGTCTCCATCGATACCAATATTTATGGACTGTGGAATAAACCCTTTGGCAAATTCACCGTTTTTTCGAGTATCTAACAATAAAGCTCCAGTTTCTTCTGCAGATGTTTCAAATTCAATAACAGATAAAGCACGCATTCCTAGATCTAAAACATGCTCGAAACTATCGTAACCTTTTTTATTCATGGCTACGTTCATTCCAAAATAAGCAGGAGGAGGTAATAAACCATCTGTAACTTCCTGTATAAATTCGGTTTCAGTCATATCAGCTCTTAATGCATAATTTTTTGTTTTTTGTTCTCCAATTGTAGAAACAGTTTCTTTACTCATGTTTTTACCACATGCACTTCCTGCACCATGAGCAGGATAAACGATAACATCATCAGCTAAAGTCATGATTTTGTTTCTAAGCGACTGGAATAATATTCCGGCTAATTGCTCCTGAGTCATCGAAGCCGCTTTTTGTGCTAAATCTGGTCTTCCAACATCACCAATAAACAAAGTATCTCCCGAGAAAATAGCATGATCTTTTCCGTTCTCATCAATTAAAAGATAAGTGCTACTTTCCATTGTGTGTCCTGGAGTGTGTAGCACTTTTATTTTTATATTTCCAATTTCGAATTCCTGACCATCTTTAGCAGATATGCATTCAAATTCACATTTTGCATTTGGACCATAAACAATTGGAGCACCTGTTTCTTTACTCAAATCAACGTGTCCTGATACAAAATCAGCATGAAAGTGGGTTTCAAAAATATATTTCAACTTTACACCGTCTCTTTCTAGTCGGTCTAAATAAGGTTTCGTTTCACGCAATGGATCAATAATTAATGCTTCTCCATTTGAAGTTATATAGTAAGCGCCTTGTGCTAGACATCCTGTATAGATTTGCTCTATTTGCATGATTGTTTTTTTTTAATTTTATAATACAAATTTACTGCTGTTTTTTTAGATAAACAGTGATAATTGTTACATTCCTTTTTTATTTTAGGAAAAACTCCCTTATGATAATGTAAACTCCCATTACTAATACAAACCAACCAAAGGCCGGTTTTAATTTTGCTCCATCAATTTTTTTAGATAAATAGGTTCCGATAAACATTCCTACAAGCGCTATCGATGTAATAGTAAAAAGAAGTTTGTAATTGATATCGATTCCATTTAAAACATCACCGCCAAAACCAATTAATGAATTGATAAAGATAATTAGCAAGGAAGTTCCAATCGCTTGTTTAATAGGTAAATTTGCAAAGAATAATAATGCGGGAATTATTAAAAAACCACCACCTGCACCTAAGAAACCAGTAATAAAACCGACAAAAAGACCGATAATTGCTATCCTGATATGATCATCTCTTTTTTCTGTTTTCTCAGGTGTCGAAGTTCTTATCATTGATAAAGATGCCGCAATCATAAGAAAAGCAAATACGGTCATTATCACCAAGTTTTTTGATATTTCAAAGGAATTAATGGTAAGGATAATAGCAGGGATTTTGGGTAAAATTACGTCTCTTACAAACAGCAAAGAGAGCACAGAAGGTACTGCAAAAACTAGGGCGGCTTTAATTTTTAAATTCCCTAGTCGATATTGACTATAACTCCCAAACATAGCTGTTATTCCAACGATAAATAACGAATAACTTGTGGCTTGTTCTGGATGAATCTTAAAAAGATAGACTAAGATAGGTACAGCTAAAATAGAACCTCCACCACCAATTAAGCCTAATGAAATCCCAATAATTACAGAAAGAAAATAACCTAAATATTCCATTATTAATTTTTTGAAGTATAGCTTCTTATGATTTATTTAAAGTAAGATTTTAATTTAATTTTAAAATCTCAATGTTATTGCGATATAAGGTAATTAAGCCACGCTGTTCCATTTTTTTGAGTAATCGAGAAATTACTTCTCTAGAAGTATTTAATTCGGATGCAATTTCTTGATGTGATAGTTTTAATTCTTTGCACCCACAAACTTCTGCATGACGTTTTAAGTAAAACTCTAATCGCTCATCCATGGCTCTAAAAGCAATATTGTCTACCACTTCTAATACTTCTTCAAAACGACTGCGATAAGTATCTATTACAAATTCATACCAGCTTCTATGTTGCATCATCCATTTGTCCATTAAGGGTAATGGTACCATGATGAGTTCAACATCTTCAACCACTTTGGCCATGATTTGGCTCTTTTCATTTTTCGTGGCACAGATCATAGAAATGGCACAGGCTTGACCAGGTTGCAAATGATACATAAAAAATTCGCTTCCGCTTTCATCCTCTCGGTACACTTTAATTTTACCACTTATTACTAATACTGTGTTTTTTATATATTGTCCAGTTCGTATAATAATTGTATCGGTTGGAAAGGATTGTATTACTGCACTATCTTCAATTTCTTGAATCAATTCAGTCGAAAAAGAAGGAAATATTTTTTTTGTAGGAACAAGCATTTTAATCTTTTTTCTGTAGTTTGTTTTGTAAAAGTAGTTTAAATAAGTTAGATAAGAATGCTAATTTTAAGACAAATAAGAGATTTTGCAGGTCTTTAAAAAAAAATATGTTTTCAAATTTCCTATAGGTTTTATAGGCTATTTTCATAAAAATTACTCACTAATTTGTACTTTATTGATAGTTACTGTTTTTCGAAAACGATTTCTTAAAAATATCTTTCAATTAACATTTAGCCATTCCTTTTTTGTTAAAATGTTTGTATTTTTACAAAAAAAGAGACTTATGAATTTATCACAAGAAAATTGGGTTTCACAATTTGAAGCTGACGAAAATGCAATTATACTCGATGTAAGAACGAAAGACGAGTGTGATGATGGAATTATACCTAACGCAATAAATATTGACATTCATACGGGTCAAGATTTCATAAACGCTATAGAGAAATTAGATAAAAATAAGAACTATTATGTTTATTGCCGTTCCGGTATGCGTAGTGCCAAGGCTTGTGAAATTATGAATCAGCTGGGTTTCGAAAATGCTTATAATCTAGCTGGAGGCATTATAGAATGGGAAGGTGAAGTAGTACAACCCTAAAAGCGAAAGAGGCAGTAGCCTCTTTTTTTATTTAAATTATTAACAATATAACCTTTAGACATGACTTTAATACCAGAAGAATATCAAATTAAAACACTATTAAATCAAGACACCTATTTAGTTGATGGTGAGTTAAAAAATTGGGAAGGTCAAACTACTCCTGTTTTTTCGACTATATCATCAACTGATGATTATGCTCCAACCATATTAGGATCCATACCTAATATGGGTGAAAAAGAAGGTCTTGAAGCAGTTGCTGCAGCTAGTGCAGCTTACAATAACGGTCAGGGTTTATGGCCTACTATGAAAGTAGCAGACCGTATTAAATGCATGTCTAACTTTGTTGCGCAAATGAAAATTACTCGCAATGAAGTGGTCAAGTATCTAATGTGGGAAATTGGGAAGTCATTAGGTGATTCACAAAAAGAATTTGACCGTACGGTAGAATATATTTATGATACTATCGAAGATTACAAATTATTAGACAGTAACAGTTCTCGTTTCACTAAGAGTCAAGGTGTAAATGCATTGGTACGTCGTGGTCCTCTTGGTGTTGTATTGTGTTTAGGCCCTTATAATTATCCATTGAACGAAACTTTTTCATTGCTTATTCCGGCTTTGATCATGGGAAATACAGTCATATTCAAACCTGCCAAACATGGTGTTTTATTAATTTCACCTTTATTAGAAGCTTTTAGAAGTAGTTTTCCTAAAGGAACAATCAATATTGTTTATGGGCGCGGCCGCGAAGTTGCTTCTCCAATTATGAAATCAGGGAAAGTTGATATATTGGCTTTAATAGGAAATAGTAAATCAGCTATTGCTTTACAAGATCAACATCCAAATAAAAACAGGTTGCGTTTGATCTTAGGTTTAGAAGCAAAAAATCCTGCTATTATTTTACCCGACGCCGATTTAGATTTAGCTATTCAGGAATGTATAACAGGAAGTTTGTCATTCAATGGTCAGCGTTGTACAGCATTGAAAATTTTATATGTTCATGAAACAATAGCTGATGAATTCAACAGGCGTTTTGCTGCAAAAGTAGATGCATTAGTTTTTGGAAATCCCTGGGATTCATCAGTAATATTAACCCCATTACCTGAAAAAGACAAGCCCACTTATCTTCAAGGATTAATTGATGATGCAGTACATAAAGGAGCTAAAATAATCAATGATAATGGAGGAAAACATACTGATAACTATATTTTTCCAGCCGTTTTATTTCCTGTAAATAAAGAAATGCGTGTGTATCATGAAGAACAATTTGGTCCAGTGGTTCCAATTATGACTTTCAAGGACATTCAGGAACCATTGAATGATATGGCGGAATCAAATTATGGCCAACAAGTAAGTTTGTTTGGAAAAGACATCAAAACTATTGCACCGCTTATTGATACATTAGTCAACTTAGTATGCAGAGTCAACTTAAATAGTTCTTGTCAAAGAGGCCCAGATGTTTATCCATTTACAGGCCGTAAAGACTCTGCTGTTGGGACTTTGAGCATTCATGATGCGTTGCGCTCTTTTTCTATAAGAACTTTTGTAGCATCAAAAGACAATGATTATAATAACGGAATTTTACAAGCTTTACTAGATAGTAAGGATTCAAATTTTATTAATACTGATTATACCCTGTAAAATCATCAAAAAATTTAAAAACCGACTTTTATGAGTCGGTTTTTTTTAATTTTTAGCTTATATTATAAAATAATATGTAATTTAGATCATTAAATATTATTACTCTTCAATCCGTACTTTTAAAATCGCAACGCAATCAAAAATAAAATTATAAATATAAAGGAGAATATTCATGAAAGACTGCGAAGAGAACCTATTCTCTCGCACCGTCATTTAAAATTTATTCCGAATGTAATTCTGAATTTAATTAGTTGTTTTGTTGCATTTTTAGTGATAGGAATTTTAATATATCTTTTATTACGTTATTTGATATTGACCTATTATCATCTAAACTGATCCATTTCTTACTAAATAATCTTTTTCAAAATCACTATTTATTCTAGAAGATAATTATCTAATTTTTTTCGGAAAGAATCACTGTTCCAATCAGCAGCACCTATTTTTGCCACCACTACATTTCCTTCCTTATCAATAAGATAGGTAGCCGGTATTGTTTGTGATTGCATTTCTAATGGAGGATTTGAAGCAGATTGGTATATAGGCAAACTTAATTCTTCCTTGATCAAAAACTGATTTGCCTTTTGGAAGGAATCAGTGGTGACAAACAGAAAAACGGCTTTATTTTCATAATCATCATATAGTTTTTGCATACTAGGCATTTCAGCAATACATGGAGGACACCAAGTAGCCCAAAAATTGATGAAAATAACTTTTCCTTTATGTTGTTGTAATGAAATAATTTCTCCTTTAGCATCAACTAGCTTCCACTGGTATGATGAGAGTTCTTTTTGATCTTGAACCGCAATAGTTTTGGGCGAAAAAACAATAAGTCTATTGAGTTGAATTTTCACAAAAGTGCCTAAAGGTGTGAATAGAAATAAAACAATAAATAAGATAAAGGCAACGTTTTGCAGTATTTTTTTTGAAGGTGTTTTCAATTTTATTTATTTTTTTTTGTTTATATGAATTAATTCGTTTCACAGTTTTGAAATAATAGGAGTCAAAAAGTTGCCAATATTGATAATTCTAAAAAATAGGATACTATAAACTAAATATTTATCGCAATTTACCCTTTTGCATTTTACATAAATATTCCATTAATTTTTTAGAAATATTAATAATTTAAAAAAACAGAATCAACTCTAATTATTTTATAAATATAGAATGTAAATTTTACACTAAATGTGACTTTGGTTACAATCTTTATTTAAAATTTGAGTAGTCTATAATTACAATAAAAAAAGCAGTACAAACTAGATTTTGTACTGCTTTTGATTTGATTGAATGAATTGAAACCAAGAAAAAATATATTGCTTAACTATTTTAAATTACATCCATTTGGATAAAAAATCTATTAATTCTTCTCTAAGTTCTTTGAATAGTTTTTCAAAAATGGCAATACTTTCTCTATGTTTTTTATGATCTTGTAGTTTTTCATCTTCAAGATTAACATGTTTTTTGCTAAGAGCAATGTTGAGAAAAGCTTCATGACTATTGATATCATGTTTTATAATATCAATTTCTTCTCTTTGTATTGTAATTTCATTGTAAAAATGATCAACTAAAGAACGTACTTCTACTGATGTGTTTTTTTCGGCTATTTCAGTAATTCTTTTTTCCATTATAACAAGCTCATCTTTATAAAAAAGAAGCTTATTTAACCATGTTTTATGTTCTTCATGAAGGTGGTCTATTGTTTTTTTATTTTCCATAGTGCTATTTTTTTTATAAAAGTTGATTGCCTAATGATAGCGTCTTTTTATATCGTAAAGAATTTATAAAAAGGAATCATTGAATAACAAAAATATTTGCACTACCAATTTAAGAATATTTTCAATAGTATTAAAATTATAATCGCCTTATTTTGAGTAAATTATAAATAAAAAAAACTTCTTTCAAACAATGCGACAACTTTAAAGGTTTACTATTGAAATACTTTTATTAAAATAATGAGGATAAAAAATTAAGATTAGTTTGATTTTTTGTAGCTCCATACTGCCAATGCATTCATCACAAAGGCATAGCTACTTATGATTATGAATTGTGGTAGAATATCCAAAAAACCGGAACCTTTTAGCATTACCATACGCATTACTTCTACAAAATACCGTATTGGATTTATTAGTGTACTATTTTGCGCCCATTTGGGCATACTTTCTATAGGTGTAAATAAACCACTCATTAAGATAAAAATTACTATGATAAACCAAGCAATAAACATAGCTTGTTGTTGCGTATCAGAATGATTAGAAATAAACAGACCGATTCCTAAAACTAAAAGTAAGTACACAGAAGTAAATAGATAAATTAAAGCCATATTACCTATCATAGGAACATCAAAAATTACTTTCGAAATTATTAAACCCACCGTTAAAATAACCAATCCTAAAACCCAAAACGGAAAGAGTTTTCCAATAATAAATTGGTATTTCTTAATTGGTGTAACATTTATTTGCTCTAATGTTCCCAATTCTTTTTCTTTAACGATATTCATAGATGATAAAAAGAGTGTTAGCATTGTTACCAATAATACTAAGATACCAGGTACCATAAAAATTTTGTAATTAAGATTTTTGTTATACCAAAAGGATGGGATTACCAAAATGTTTTGAGCAATCTCTTTATTTTCAGTAAAGTATTTTGATTGGGCTAAGATATTTTTATTGTAGGTGTTTAAAATCTGATTTATATATACATTTTCAATACCTGCCGTAGCTGCATCGATAGCATTTATAGTGACTGCAATACTTATTTTATCCTCTTTTTGTAGGTCTCGATCAAAATGATTTGGTATATTTATTATTACATCTGTATTTCCTTTTTGCATTTCTTCAACAGCTAGTTTTTCTGAGAAAAAGGAAGATCTGACATTGAAATAGTTGGAAGATTTAAAGGATTGCTCTAATTCTCTAGAAGCTTTACTTTGATCATTATCAACAAAAATTATATCAATATTTTTAACGTCAAATGTAGCTGCATTGGATAAAATTAACAATTGTATAATGGGCAAAATAAATATAAGTTTAAGCATGTTCTTATCTCTAAAAATCTGCTTAAATTCCTTTTGTATGATGAATCCTATTGTTTTCATTTATATGATTTATTTTTCAATTTTACTCTAGTCTAATTTTATATTTTTTTATACTTAGAGTTATAAAAAAGACAGTCATTCCAATTAATATTAGGGTTTCTTTCCAGATATATTGAATGCTTACTCCTTTAAGCATAATCGCTTTTATTATTATTATAAACCATTTAGCTGGAATGATATTGCTAATAAGTTGCATAGGAATTGGCATGCTTTTTATAGGAAATATAAATCCAGATAGTAGAATAACGGGCAACATCAATCCCATCAAGGAAAGCATCATGGCTGTTTGCTGTGAATCAGAAATAGTCGAAATTAAAATTCCTAATGACAATGCTGAGATGATAAAAAGAATACTTTCAAATAACAGCAGAAAAAGACTGCCGTTTATTGGCATTCCGAAAACAAAAAAACCTAAGATCAAAATTATAATGGCATTAATGATAGAGAGAAATATATAAGGAAAAACTTTTCCAATAATTACTTGAAAAGGTTTTATGGGCGAAACTAAGAGAATTTCCATAGTACCTAATTCTTTTTCGCGAGTAATAGAAATTGAAGTCATCATTGCAGAAACCAGCATCAAAATTATGGTCATAACACCTGGAACAAAATTAAAAACACTTTTGAGTTCAGGAATATAAAACATTCTTGACTGTACTTGTACTTTTATTTGGTTATTGTATTGTTTTTTTTGTAATTGATAATTTTGAATCAAAGCTGTTGTGTAATTGGCGATGGTGCTGGCTACATTGGGTTCAGTAGCATCGGTAACGGTTTGTAAAGTAGCTACTTTCTTGGTGACTAAATTTTTACTAAAGTTCGGTTCAAAGATAAGTACAGCTTTAATTTTCCCTTTTTTAAACTCTGCTTCTATATCTTTTTCATTATGAATTTGATTCTCTATTTTAAAATAGGGAGAGGATTTTATTTTATTAATAATTTTTTGTGTCTCTACATCATTTGAATGGTCTAATATGGCTATATCAACATTGTTTATTTCATTTGTAATAGCAAAACCAAAGAGTAATATTTGAGCAATCGGCATACCGAAAAGGATAAACAAGGAACGTTTGTCACGAAAAATGTGATAAAATTCTTTTCTTATAAAACCAATAAATCTTTTCATATTATATTTTTAAACAGGAAGGCTAAAAGTCTTTCTTTAGCCATAAATGCAATCACTTTCATAAATTCAGATTATTAAATTGTATTTTTTAATAACGGTAAATTCAGTGATTTTAGGTCTTTTTATTTATTCAATTTTTTTATGCTAGAGCCTTATTCCACATTTCTTGCTAATTTTAAAAATACCTCATTCATTGAATCAACTTTAAAATGCTTTTTTAGGTTTTTTGGAGTATCTAATGCTTCAATTTTACCATCAACCATTATCGAAACTCGATCACAATATTCTGCTTCATCCATATAATGAGTTGTAACAAAAATCGTAGTTCCTTTATAAGCTTGGCTGTATATCATTTCCCAAAATTGCCGTCTAGTTATAGGATCTACCCCGCCTGTTGGCTCATCGAGAAAGACGATTTTTGGTTCGTGTAATAAAGCTACAGAAAAAGATAGTTTCTGTTTCCAGCCCAAAGGCAAGGAACCTACTAAACTGTTTATGATGGTTTCCAGTTGTAATTCTTTAACAAGCGATTCGGTTTTTGATTTTATTTCAGTTCTTGATAAACCATAAATTCCGCCAAAAAACTGAATGTTTTCCTTAATGGTTAAATCGTCGTAAAGAGAGAATTTTTGACTCATATATCCGATATTTTTCTTCACCATTTCTGAATTTTCTTTTACATCAAAACCTGCAACAGTTGCTTTGCCCGATGTAGGATTAGAAATTCCGATTAGCATTTTCATCGCCGTAGTTTTTCCAGCTCCGTTGGCTCCCAAAAAACCAAATATTTCACCTTTGTAAACATCAAAAGAAATGTTTTTAACAGCAGTGAAATCGCCAAATTTTTTTGTCAAATTTTGTACAGCAATTATTTTCTCTTTTTCCATTTTTTGGTTTAACCATTAAATTATAAATCCATAAAAACATCTTCAATAGTAACAATAGCTGTTTTTATTTCTATCTCAGTATGATTTTTATCCTTTAAATATTGAAGTAATTCCTGTGAATTAAACTTCTTTTGCTTGTCGATATAATGAATGAATTCCCCAAAAGTATACACACTATATTGGCTCGGAAAATTTTTTAAATCATGAATTAGTGCATGCCTGTTTTTTGTAGAAACATCATAAATTACTTTGTCATAATTTTTAGTGATGTTTTCTGGAGAATCAATTTTTAAAAGCAAACCATTCTGAATCAATGCAATTCGATCACATAAAGAAGCTTCATCCATATAAGGTGTTGAAACTAAAATAGTAATTCCTTTTTGTTGTAATCTTTTTAGCATTTCCCAAAATTCCTTTCTTGAAATGGGATCAACACCGGTAGTAGGCTCGTCTAAAAACAGGACTTTAGGCGCATGGATTAAAGCACAACACAAGGCTAATTTTTGTTTCATTCCGCCCGATAAAGCACCCGCTCTTCGTTTTTTAAACGGTTCTATTTGAATATAAATTTCTTTTATGAGATCGTAATTTTCTTCGATAGAAGTTCCAAATAGGGTTGCAAAAAAGGTAAGGTTTTCTTCGACAGTTAAATCTTGATACAATGAGAATTTACCAGGCATATAGCCCACGGAACTCCTTATAGATTTATAGTTTTTTATCACATCAAACCCCAATACAGAAGCATTTCCCTCATTTGCTTTTAATAGTGTGGTTAGAATTCGGAAGAGCGTTGTTTTTCCTGCACCATCTGGACCAATTAATCCAAATATTTCCCCTTTCTTAACTTCAAAAGAAACGTTTTCTACTGCTTTTTTAGTTTTGTAGGACTTTGATATGTTTTGGACTATGATGCTCATTATTTTACCAATAGAAAGTTGCTGTTTTCATAAGCGTCAACCCAATGTTTTATATTGGGCTCTATTTTTACATAATCACCTGGTTTTAAACTAATTTTTCTACCACTTTCATCTCCATAACTGCCACTTCCGGTAACACAAATTAGCAGAGCAGGGACTTTTGTAATGTGTTCCGATAGTTGTTTGTCTTTATTAATTTGTAAAGACATCACTTTATTCTCAGAGGGAGTAAATAAAAGTGCTGTTTGAACATCTTTTTGTTCGGTATGTAAATCTTTTAAATTCATCGTTTTTAATGGTTCTACGGGAAACGATTTACAGCTAACCAAAACAAAAAGTGTGAGTATTATAATTGAATTTTTCATTTTTTTTTATTTAAATATTTAGGCTTTATTTTATCCACATTTCTGCCGGCATTCCAATTTTTAAACTGCCGTCATTTTTTACTTTTACTTTTACAGCATAAACTAGATTCACCCTTTCTTCTTTAGTTTGTATAATTTTTGGAGTAAATTCTGCTTGTGAAGCAATCCAGGAAATAGTTCCTTTATAAGATTTCATTTCGTTCAAACCATCAATTTTTATGGAAACTTCTTGTCCTATTTTGATTTGAGGTAATTGTTTTTCGCTTACAAAAACACGTAAACTCATTTCCGAAATATTCGCAATTTTATATAAAGGTTTTCCAAAAGCAGTTATTTCTCCAGCTTCTGCATACTTTGTTAAAACGGTTCCCTGTATTGGATTTATAATTTTGCATTTTTGAAGTTGATCATCGATTTTTTGAATTTGTACATCAATAGATTTTAAATCGCTAATAATAGGAGCATTTTGGGTACCAACACTTTTTATTTGCTCTTCAATTACCTTTACTTTTCCATCAATTTCATCTACTTGGCGCTTTGTTGCTGCATTTTCAGAAAACATATTATGTATTCTATTTTTCTCTATTTCTGTGGTTTTCAATTGTGCTATTAAAACATTTTTTTGAGAAAGCACATTCATTGATTTTGAGGAAACTGTAGTTTTAGAAGAAATCAATTGTTGTTTTGATAAATACAATTGTAAGGTATCAACTAAACCAACTTGTTTTTGAAATGCTATTAAATCTCCTTCTTCAAGATTTAAAAATTCAATTTTTCCATTTGCTTCAGAGGAAACAGTAATTTCTGTGGCTTCAAAATTCCCATAACCATCTGCTTTTTCATTATTTGTATTACAGGAAATTATTCCGGTAACAATTAAAATTAAAAGGCTTATTTTCTTCATTTTACTTTCTAATTTTAGAGAATTTTTTATTTCCCATTGGTTATTTCGTAGCTTGATTTGGCTGCAGCCAATTGTACTTCGTGAGTTTTTAAACTATTTTTTGCTTCGTACAGATTGCTGAATTCAGTTAGATATTCTGATGTGGTAATTACACCATTTTTCATTTGAGCATTGGCAGACGTAACAATTTTTTCTCGAACATCAATTATATTGTTATCCAATTCTAATAATTGTTTTATTTTTCCTATTTCACTTTCTATCTCCCTCAATTGCATTTTATTATTCAATTCAAATATTTCCTTTTCAGTTTCAATTATTTCTTTAGCGATATCTAAAGTTTTTAAATCTGTTTTATTTTTCCCCCAATCCAAAATAGTCCAATTTGCTTTTAAACCAGCAATATAAAAAGGTTGAAAAGAATTATCTAGCATATTAAGTCCTGGATTTCCATAACCTGCTTGCGCGAAAGCATTTATCTTAGGCAAGACTGATGTAGCTAAGGTTTTTTTGGAAAATTCTAATTGTTGTTTTTGTAAATTATAAAAAACGATTTCGGGTCTATTATTTCTATTGTTTTCTAAATTAGAATTAGGAGCCAGAAGTGTTGTTTGCGTATCTATTTTGGTGAAAGTTAGATCAGAAAGATTTTGTGTCATTTTTATTTTTTCAAAATCAATCTCTGTCAATTGTTGTTTTATTTTTAATAATTCCGCTTCTAATATTAATTCTGAAGCAGGAAGTATAGCACCATATTTGACACCCGATTTAACTTCTTGAACTTTAGATTGCAGCAGTTCCTTTTTAGATTTTAATAATTCACTTTTTTCTTGAAGTAATAAAATAGAGAAGTAATATTGATGGATGCGAGTTTTTAACTGATATAAACTCACTTCAATTTGTTGCTGTTGTGTTTTGGTTTGAGCTTGTTTTAACTCACTATTAGCTTCAATCATTCCGCCGTTATAAAGTAGCTGATTTATATCTAATGTCGCTCGATATTGGTCTTTATTTATAGGAGTTACACCGGGCATTTTACTGGGAAATCCTATGACATCAGATTGGTACGTTGCTTGCGCATTGAGATCTATTTTGGGTAATTTTCCTTTAGTAATTGCATCAATTTCATAATTTGATTTTTGTTGCAATAATTCCTTTTGTTTTGCTAAAGGATAATTTTTTGTTGCTAAAGCATAACAATCCTCTAATGTCAATGTTTCTTGTGCATTTGAAATTATTGAAATCACGAATAGCAATATTAGTAGTATCCTTTTTTTCATGATTTAAATTTTTATTGCATTAATAATAAAATTAGCTACATCAATTTTGCGATTTTGAATGATCTCATTGTATTTTTTTTTATCTACATTAATTAAAGCGGTTAGTAAGGGTTCTGCAATAAATGGAAATACATTGAGTGACATGATATTAATAAATAATTGTTCCGCTTGAATTGGTATTATTATTTTTTTTTCGATTGCGTCGCTAACTTGTAATTTAAAAGTAGTTATTGAAGGAAAATTTTCTTGTAATCTTAATTTTTGAATGAATTCTGGATTTTTATTTAATTCTTGTATAACAAAATTGGGTAAGTAAGGATTTTTAATTACAAATGAGATATAGCTGTCTGTAAATTTTCTTATTTTATCAAATAAATCACTATCATCATTCAATACTTTATTTAATTGAGGAGCTAATAATGCAAAAGCACTCTTGAAAACAGCTTCAAAAAGCAATTGTTTGCTTCTGTAATAATAGTGCAATAAGGCTTTATTTATTTTTGCCTTATCTGCAATTTCTTGCATTCTTGCACCATCCATTCCTTTTTGCTGAAAAATCTCTTTGGCAGCATTTAATATTTCTATTTCCGTATTATCTGATTTCTCCTTAGCCATTATTCTTAATTATATGGTTTAACCATTCGGTTAACAAATATATAAAAAAATTGACTTAAAATGGAACTAAGTTTTTTTATTAATTACTTATTGTTATCAGTTAACAATTCTGTAAAAAAAATTATTGCTTTGTTTTAAATTTTTGCAGTGTATTAATAGCTTCCAGAAATTCTATAGATTTATAAAGAATAGTAAATCCTATTTTTTAGAATGAATACTTATTATATTTACTTACTGTTTTTTAAAGCAAATAGTAAATCCGCTAAATTTACAACACCATAAGTAGACGAATAATCGGAAACTGCATAAGGTAAAATAAGACTATTGTTATGTATTATTGATCCACAAGAATAAACCACATTGGGCACATATCCTTCGCGTTCATCCTCTAATGGTGATAGTAAAGGCTCCTTAAGACGACCAATTTCTTTTGACGGATCCTCTAAATCAAACAAAGAAGCGCCAATACAATATCTTCTCATAGCGCCAACACCATGAGTAATGACCAACCATCCTTCGGTGGTCCAAAGTGGTGAACCACAATTTCCTATTTGTGTAAATTCCCAGGTATATTTAGGCTCTTGTATAATTACAGGATTATTCCATTGAGTAGGTCTATCTGAAAACATTAAATAATTATTAACTCCGTCAATTCTAGAAAGCATCGCATATTTTCCTTTTATCTTTCTAGGAAACAAGGCTAAATTTTTATTTTGGGCTCCGGTCCCGTATAAAGGCATCACTCTAAAGGAATAAAAATCTTCAGTCGAAATTAGTTTTGGTAATATTACATGGCCATTATAAGCGGTATAAGTGGCCATAATACGTTCTGAATTATCATCATCTATGAATCTTACAAATCGAGCATCTTCAATTCCACGACTTTCGGATTCTGATATAGGAAAAATAACGCGTTCTGTAATATCAGAGTCATGTTTGAATTGTATATCGTAAAAAGAATCAGATAACCAAACTATCTCTTCGAGAGCAGTTTTTCTACTATGGCTTATTGTTGGATCGTTTAAAGCATCATTGAGTAAGTTTTGTAATATAGCATACTCAAATTCCTGAGGTAATTCCTGCATGATCGAATGTGAATACTTATCACTAATATTCATTTCTCGCAGTTTCATTAAGAAACGTTGTTTGTTATACAATGTTTTGTGTTCTATTTCTGCTTTATCAATATGACTACCAATTTTCATCACTTTTAGTTCATTATTTTTATCGAGAATTCCTCTTCTAAAAACAATAGATGAAATATGACCTTCTCCGGTAGCTCGAAACGATATAATTACTCTTTTTTGTCCTTCTTCAAGATCAGATTGATCCAAATCTTCAATGATAGATGGATTAAAGAAAGCAGCAGATTCTAACGAGTATTCCATTGTACAATAGGACCCAATAAGCATTTTTCTTTCCTGTGTTAAAGTACTATAATCAATTTGCATAGCTTCAATAATACTTCTTATCTTTTCACAGTGAGAAAAAAATATTTTAGAAATATTTCGGTGTCTTCTCGCAAACTCTCGCAAGGTATGTTCTAAAGTATCAATAACTTGTTTTTCTGTGAGTAACATAATACGAGCTACCATATTTTGTGTACGCTCATCACCATTCATAAAATACCTTGCAACAACTCGTTTCGCATCAGGAGCGAAAATTATATCTTTTCGTATTACTGGAATTCGCATAAAATTATTTTTAGTGTATAATTTACTTTATTCAAATAAACAAGCTTTGCTAAATTAAAACAACTCGTTTTTTTAAAGGAAAGAAGAAGAACCTATTGGCTGAATTAAATAATTTACTCTAACTTATTTATCGCTTTTATTAAATCCGTTAAAAGAAATAATTATCATAAAGATGATTTTTTTGCAGTCTAGCTAAAGTTTTAAACAAATAGGCCTTATTCCAAATTTACAAAAAAAAATATAGGATTTATACTTTCCATTCAATTTTACAAATTTTGAAATTTCACATATCTTAAATTTAAATAGTATAAAATACACTAATAATTATGTAACAATCATATTAGTAGTAATTTATAAATTTACAAAACAGATTTTTTTTGTTATCATTAGTATTCCTTTTTATATTAAACTTAAAATGAGTAAAATAAGAATTTTTTGTTTTTGACAAAGAAAGCTCATTAAAAATCAAAAATAGTTTTAAGAATTGTATTTAAATTTGACAAAATCAAAATCTTTTATAAAGACATTAATAAACTCTGATTAATTAATATTTCATAAGCTTAAATAGAAATTAAGCATTATGTACAAAATTAATTTTGAGGTTACCTGATTCAAGATTTATATAAATACTACTAATATAAAAATTAAGGTTTTTATTTTTTATAGTATTTTCAAAATGAAGTATTAATAAAATATAAAAACATACAGATGAAAACTTTATCTACAAAATCAAAAATTGTTTTTCTTTCGACATATCCTCCAACTCATTGTGGTATTGCAACTTTTACAGAAGATACCATTCATGCGATTGATAAAATTTATGGCAAGAGTATTACTTGTGAAATTTGCGAAATAACATTCAAAGGAGATGCAAATATAAACTCGGCTTATCATCTACCTTCTCAAAATAAAGAAGCTTACAAAAAAGCGGCAGCAGAAATTAATAATGATCCAGATGTAAAATTGGTTCATATTCAGCATGAATTCGGATTATTCGGAGGTCAATATGGAGATTATCTTTTAGATTTTCTAGATGAAATTAATAAACCAATTGCATTCACATTCCATAGTGTTATTCCAAACCCTAACGAAACTTTAAAGTCAATTGTCCAATTGCTAATCAGCTACTCCGAAGCTATTTTTGTGATGACAAACAAATCCAAACAGATCTTAATGGAAGATTATGGTTTAGCTGAAACTAGTATTGCTTTTGTACCACACGGAACGCACTTAGTAGATTATGAAACTACTCTTGAAGCTAAGAAAAAATTTGATTTTGAAGACAGAATTATTCTATCCACTTTTGGGCTTTTAGGAGAAGGAAAAAGTATAGAAACGGGACTAAAAGCGCTTCCTGAAATAGTTAAACAATTTCCAAATGTTCTTTATTTAATTTTAGGGAGAACACATCCTAATACAATTGAAAATAATATAGATAAATATAGAAATTCGCTAGAGCAGATTGTAAAAGAGCTGCATTTAGAAAATAATGTTCGATTTGTAAATGAATATTTAGAAGTAAATCAACTTTTAGATTATCTCAAAGCTACTGATGTCTATTTATTCACCTCGAAAGATCCTAATCAAGCAGTTAGTGGCACATTTTCATATGCTATGAGTTGCTCTTGCCCTATTGTAGCAAGTAAAATTCCGCATACCATGGAGAGTTTAACCAGTGATGTCGGTATTTTAGTTGATATACAAAATGTAGAACAATTTGCAGCCGCTACTATCAAATTATTGGCAAATGAAAATTTAAGAAATCAAATGGCTCTGAATGCTTATGCAAAAACTACCAAGACTTCTTGGGAAAATACAGCTATAAAACATATCGAAGTATACCAAAGGATTTCAAAAGGGTTAAACCAAATTAAAATATCTTATCCTAAAATTAAAATGGATCATTTGAAGAAAATGACAACAGATATTGGAATGATACAGTTTTGTAAAATTTCAGATCCAGATTTAGATTCTGGATATACAGTAGATGATAATGCAAGGGCGTTAATTGCTATTTGCAAACACTATCAACTTACAGCAGAAAAAGACGATATAGCATATATGAAAATCTATATCAATTTCATACAAAAATGCCAAATATCAAATGGGAATTTCATTAATTATGTAGATAAAAATAATGCAATTGAGGCTAGAAATAGTGATGAAAATTTAGAAGACGCTAATGGTAGAGCTATTTGGGCTCTTGGTTATTTTCTTACTCTGGCACCATCAAAAGATCTTGAATTTCTAACTGAGAAAGCTACTGAATGCTTGAAAAAAGTAAAAGACAATTCAGAAAAATATAATTCTCCTAGAGCTATTGCTTTCGCCATTAAAGGGTTTTATTATTGGTATAGTGTTTTTCCTTCTTTACCATTAAAAAATACAATAGAAATTTTAGCTCAAAAGATACAAGCGATGTATATCTCTGTTAGTTCACCAGATTGGAATTGGTTTGAACATAAGTTAACCTATGCGAATAGTATTCTTCCTGAAGCACTATTATTGTCATATTTGATCACAGCAGAAGAAAAAACTAAAGAAATTGCTATAGAATCTATGAATTTTTTAATTGATAAAATGTTCGTAGATGGTCAATTCAAAATCATTAGTAATGATGGATGGCATGAGAAAGGAGTTGTTCCTAATAGCTATGGTGAACAACCCATAGAAGCTTGTTATATGATGCATGCATTGAATTTGTTTTATAAGACTATTGGCAATACAGAATACAAAGTATATATGAAGATAGCTTTTGATTGGTTTTTAGGAAAGAATCACTTAGGTCATATAATGTATAATCCTATTACTGGCGGATGTTATGATGGTTTAGAAGAGAATAATGTAAATTTAAATCAAGGAGCTGAATCAACCGTTTGCTATCTATCCGCACGATTATTAATAGAAAGTTATACTTCTAAAGGAAAAAATTCAGGATTATCAAATACCTTAAAAATGGATAAATATAAATATCCTTTGGATAAATTTCAAGAAAATTTGAATGTTAAAAATAGAGATATTAATAATAAAATAAAAAATAAGATACAATTTTAATAGTAGTGAGAAGTAATTAAACCAATAATTGAACTTTAGGTTTTTCTACCACTTTTGAAGTTAACGGCAAAATCTTACAAGTAAATTTTAATAAATTAAAAATAAAAAAAAACTTCAATTAGCAAAGCCAATTGAAGTTTTAGTACTCAGAGCGGGACTTGAACCCGCACGAACATTGCTGTTCACTGGATTTTAAGTCCAGCGTGTCTACCAATTTCACCATCCGAGCAATTAGTAGTGGTACCTCCAGGGATCGAACCAGGGACACATGGATTTTCAGTCCATTGCTCTACCATCTGAGCTAAGGTACCTTAATTTATAAAATTATAATAAGGAATAAAAAACCCTGATTATTTACAATCAGGGTTTTTAAAGAAAGGCGACGACATACTCTCCCACATAACTGCAGTACCATCTGCGCAGGCGGGCTTAACTACTCTGTTCGGGATGGGAAGAGGTGAGCCCCGCCGCAATAACCACCTTAAGGTC
>NZ_JALNUB010000012.1:0-79545 GCF_023162025.1 Flavobacterium pygoscelis
GCCCTCCCCGAAGGAGAGGGAGCCGAGAAGTGTTATTATTTACTCCCTATCCTTTCTCCCCTCCTTCGGAGGGGTTGGGGGAGGACTATTTCTTCTTCTTAGGAGCAATGAACATAATCATTCTCTTTCCTTCTAGAACTGGCATCGCTTCAACTTTACCAAATTCTTCTAGATCCGTCGCTAATCTTAATAATAAGATTTGACCTTGATCTTTATAGATAATAGAACGTCCTTTAAAGAAAACAAATGCTTTTAATTTTGCACCCTCTTTTAAGAATTTTTCAGCGTTCTTTCTCTTGAATTCGTAATCATGCTCATCGGTTTGAGGTCCAAAACGAATTTCCTTCACAGTTACCTGAGTAGACTTTGCTTTTAGGACTTTATCACGTTTCTTTTGTTCGTAAACAAATTTCTTGTAATCCATGATTTTACAAACTGGCGGCTCTGCATTAGGTGAGATTTCAACTAAATCCAGTTCAAATTGATCTGCTAAACGCAAAGCTTCTGTAAGTTTAAAAACTCCAGGCTCTATGTTTTCACCTACAAGTCGTACTTCTTGTATACCACGAATAAGGCCGTTTATTCTATGGGCATCTTTTTTTTCTACGCGAGGTTGGTAACCTCTGTTGCTTCTTATTGCTATGACTTTATAATTTAAGTTAAACTGTAAATACTTTTAATGTTTTGCTGATCTCATCATTTACAATTGCAGCAAATTCATCGATTGTAATTGTAATATTTCCTTTTCCTTCCTGACCATGACGGCGGATAGAAACTGTTCCATTTTTCTCTTCTTCTTCACCAACGATCAGCATGAATGGGATTTTTTGCATTTCGGCATCCCTGATTTTCTTACCAATAGTTTCGTTTCTGTTATCTATGAGGGCGCGAATTTCGTGATTTTCTAGCAAATCTAAAACTTTTTTCGCATATATTTCATATTTCTCGCTCAAAGACAATATTATAGCCTGTTCTGGCATTAACCACAATGGGAAATTTCCTGCAGTATGCTCTAATAAAATTGCTATAAAGCGTTCCATTGAGCCAAATGGCGCTCTGTGAATCATCACAGGTCTATGTAATTCGTTGTCAGAACCTTTGTAAGTCAAATCAAAACGTTCTGGTAGGTTATAATCTACCTGAATTGTTCCTAATTGCCATTGTCTTCCTAAAGCATCTTTGACCATGAAATCTAATTTCGGACCATAAAAAGCGGCTTCACCATATTCAATAACCGTATTCAATCCTTTATCGGCTGCAGCGCTTATAATTGCATTCTCTGCTTTTTCCCAATTTTCATCGGTACCAATATATTTTTCTCTGTTTTCTTTGTCTCTTAATGAAATCTGAGCAGTAAAATTCTCGAATCCTAAAGAACCAAATACATAAAGTACAAGGTCAATTACTTTCTTGAATTCCTCATCTAGTTGATCTGGAGTACAAAAAATATGCGCATCATCCTGAGTAAACCCACGTACACGAGTTAATCCATGTAATTCACCACTTTGTTCGTATCTGTAAACAGTTCCAAACTCAGCGTAACGTTTTGGTAAATCTTTGTAAGACCATGGTCTTACATTATAAATTTCACAGTGATGTGGACAATTCATTGGTTTTAATAAAAACTCTTCACCTTCATGCGGTGTACTTATCGGTTGAAAGCTATCTGCACCATATTTTGCATAGTGACCAGAAGTTACATACAATTCTTTCTGACCAATATGCGGTGTTACTACTTGTTCGTAACCGCCTTTTTTCTGTGCTTTTTTCAAAAATTGCTCTAAACGATCTCTTAAAGCAGCTCCTTTTGGTAACCATAATGGTAAACCTTGACCTACTTTTGCTGAAAAAGCAAACAATTCAAGCTCTTTTCCTAATTTTCTATGATCTCTGCGTTTCGCTTCTTCTAATAATGCTAGATATTCTGTAAGATCTTTTTGTTTAGGAAATGATGTTCCGTAAACACGAGTTAACTGTTTGTTTTTCTCATCACCACGCCAGTAAGCACCAGCAACACTCATAATTTTCATCGCTTTGATAATTCCAGTATTTGGAATATGACCACCGCGACATAAATCAGTAAACGTATCATGATCGCAGAATGTAATTGTTCCGTCCTCAAGATTAGTAATTAATTCTGTTTTATAAACATTGTCTTTGTATAATTCTAAAGCTGCTGCTTTAGAAACCGGACGTAATTTAAATTCGTGCTTTCCTCTTGAAATTTCTAGAACGCGGTCTTCAATTTTTTTGAAATCAGCATCTGTAATTTTATGATCTTCAAAATCTACGTCATAATAAAATCCATTTGCAATTGCAGGTCCTAGCGTTAATTTAATTCCAGGATACATTTCTTCTAAAACTTGTGCCATTACGTGAGAAGTAGAATGCCAAAAAGCTTTCTTACCATTCTCATCATTCCAAGTGTATAATGTAAGATTTCCGTCCGTCGTCAATGGAGTAGTGGTTTCAATAGTTGTACCATTAAAAGAAGCCGAAATCACGTTTCTAGCAAATCCTTCACTTATGCTTTTCGCAACATCCATAGGAGTTACATCAGAAGCATACTCTCTAATTGACCCATCGGGTAAAGTAATCTTAATCATTTTTTAAAATTTTATGAATGCAAAGATAGATGATTAGAAAAAGACAACCAATAAATAGCCAAGGTTTGTTAGTCTAAACTTTACAAAATATAGAAGTATTGTAAAAATAGTGTGATTAAGCATGAAAAGTAGCATTCTTTTATATAAATAAGCTTCTGAAATACAGAAATGCAGATTTTAATTTGTAATTCAAGGAAATGATTTACAGATCAATTTTCTTTAATTCTACATAATTTCTATTCAACTTCTTTAATAATATTCCATAAATTAATTGATAAAAAAGCCATACAACACCAATTATAAGTGCTATAAAAAACAGCATTAACAGGCATATGAAAATCATTTTTGCTCCATTGTTGTTGGCATATTCAATTTGAAACTCATTAAAAAACACCACTATTGACATAACAAATACAAGCAATATATTAAAAATAATATAATAGCGTACTGTTTTTCTGGTGTTTAAAATGCATTCCATTAATTTTTTTGTATTCGAAGTAACGGATATAGAACGGTAATTTCTATAAAATAAATACATAAAAAATAGTGCCACTCCGTAGCTAAAATAATCTAAAATACTAATTACTAGCTCCACAATTGTAGAATCGCTTATTTTTTCATTCGGCATTAAATAGCTAAGCGAATTCAAAACTATAAATTCTAAAATACTAATTATAAAAATCCACTTCACAATGGAAGATGATTTTTTATGAATCATTTTGTAAATCTCAGTTTCCGATACTTGTACAAAAGAATTATCAATCTTTTGCCAATCTTTTTTTAGTAAATCCAGCTCTTTCATATTCCTAATGGATTTAATATTTTTTTTAATTTCCCTTTTATCCTGTTCATTTTTACGCGAGCATTTACTTCGCTAATCCCTAATGTTTCTGATATTTCATGATAATCTTTGTCTTCAAGATACATAAATATCAACGCTTTCTCAATGTCATTCAGTTGGTAAACCGCTTGGTACATTAGTTTTAATTGTTCTTCCTCCTCATAATCATATTCTACATCATTCAGAAAATGTTGACGCCCTTCAAATTCTACTGTGTTTATAGAACGTTTGGTTTTTCTATACAAAGTGATCGCGGTATTAAGAGCGACTCGGTACGCCCAAGTAGAAAACTTACTGTCTCCTCTAAACTTCGGAAACGCCTTCCACAACTGAATCGTAATTTCTTGAAACAAATCCTTGTGAGCGTCGTCGTCGTTAGTATATAACCTACATATTTTGTGGATTATATTCTGATTTTCGCGCAACTGCTTTACAAAAGAATGTTCTAGATTATCACTCATACATACGTTAGTAATCCAATGATCGGTTTTGTTACAAAGGACAGTCTTTTTTTTAGGAGCACCAATTTTTTAATGCTTAACAACTAGTCATCCCGCTTTACGCTATATCCTCGCTGTTGCTGTTGCTCCGCACAACATCAGCAAGGGATGCCGCTACAATCGGGGCTAATTACATCATTTAATTTTCATTAAACGTTTTAAGAAAAGTAAATTATTTAAAAAAAGTTCCTAATAATTAGTTTAAATCTGCAAGCAAAAACCGTTGATCTACAATCAGAAATCTATTTTTTCTCAAGGCTAGACTCGCCTCACCTTAGGAGATAAATTAAAAAAGAGGATATTACTTCGTATATTAGCCACTCTTAATTTCAGCATCTCAATATATATGAATATCCCAAATTCAACTTTACCAAGAATAGTAATTATAGGTGGCGGTTTCGCCGGAATTGCATTAGCCAAAAAACTCAAAAATAAAAAAGTACAGGTTGTGCTGTTAGACAAACACAACTATCATAATTTTCAACCTTTGATGTATCAAGTCGCAACTGGCGGACTCGAAGCAGGTTCTATTGCCTATCCAATTAGGAAAGTAATTCAGGAATATGATGATTTTTATTTTAGACTCACTAATGTAGAAGAAATTGATACCAAAAACAAAAAAGTAATCGCTGAAATTGGAGAATTAAGTTATGATTATCTGGTAATAGCAACGGGTTCTAAAACCAATTATTTTGGAAATAAAGAAATGGAACGCAATAGTATGGCGATGAAAACCATACCGCAATCGCTTAATATTAGAAGTCTGATTTTAGAGAATTTCGAACAAGCAGTTCTAACTAAAGATGTAGCAGAGCAAAACAGCCTTATTAATTTTGTTCTTGTTGGTGGTGGACCAACAGGAGTAGAACTTTCTGGAGCTCTTGCCGAAATGAAAAAAGCGATTCTACAAAAAGATTATCCCGATCTTGATATTGCCAAAATGCAAATCAATTTGATTCAGAGCGGAGACCGAATCCTAAACACCATGAGTGAGAAATCCTCAGCTGCCGCAGAAAAGTTTTTAACGAATCTTGGTGTCAAAATTTGGAAAAATGTTCGTGTTACTAATTACGACGGTCGTACAATAACCACAAATTCCGATTTGATTTTTGATACCGCTACCGTAATATGGACCGCAGGAGTGCAAGGAGCAATCGTTGCGGGATTAGACAGTAAATCATTGGTAGAAAAAGTAGAACGCATTCGAGTAAACGAATTCAATCAAGTGGTGGGTTACAGTGATATTTTTGCTTTGGGCGATATTGCTTCTATGGAGTCAGAAGCTTATCCGCAAGGACATCCAATGATGGCACAACCTGCTTTGCAACAAGGAAGATTATTGGGGGAAAACTTGCTTAAATTAATTCAAAACAAACCTATCAAAGCTTTCGAGTATCATGACAAAGGCTCTATGGCAACAATTGGTAGAAATAAAGCCGTGGTCGATTTGCCTCATTACCATTTTAGTGGTGTATTTGCTTGGTTTGTTTGGATGTTTGTGCACTTATTTTCACTTATCGGATTCAAAAATAAAGCCGTGGTTTTCCTAAATTGGGTTTACAATTACATCCGTTTTGATCGCGAAGGCCGACTCATCATTAGACCTTATAAAAAGAAAAGTTTTACTACTTTTATAAGCGACGAGATATAAAGGGTTTAATTTCAAAAATCAATTTCAAAAGTAGATAACAATTTCAAAAGTCAATATCAGTAGCAAAAATCAAGTTCAAAATTAAATTTCACTTGTCATTTAAAATAGTCTACAGCGTTATTTTGTCATACTGACGAAGAAAGTATCTCAGCGATGCTGATTACATGATGGTATCATAAATTGTTTTTTCTTTTTCTAAGTTAAAAATATACAATAAATTTATTCCAGTTTCGGCTCCTCTCTCCTTCGGAGAGGGGTTGGGGGAGAGGATTTCAAAACTCTCTTTCCTTATAATAATTCACCATCAAATTCACGAATTTGCTATAACTCTCTAAACCGTCTTGTTGCTGATTCGCTTTTAGAAATTGATCATAAAAAGCATGAAAACCTTTATCAATAATGGTGTCATACTGTTTCCAGAAAAGTTCACTTTCTTTATAATTTTTCAAAATTCCGGGGTGAACTGTTTTTAATAATTCATCATAAACTTTTTCATCTCTTGCGTACCAATTTCCTAAACAATAGCGCAAAGCATTACTATAGCCAGAATACTGAATATAATAATCTTCATTACTTACACAAGCTAGAAAACCGATAAAGTTACATTCGCTTTCGCTGGCAAAACCCATTTGGTGCGCCATTTCATGATTAGTCGTCATCGGAAAACTATACATCGGACCAAGATAATTTACTTGTGCCTCATTGGTAAACGGATTCAAGTATCCACCAAAACCCATATAAGTTAGTGGTAAGCTGAATAATGATTTTTTGATGCTTGGATTTTTATAGTCAAAGAATGCATATTGATTTGAAAGCATTTTATATCCATTCAAACTCATTTTAAAAACCTTTTCTTGAGAATAAGGAACTACGACTTTCAAACTATCATTTTTAGTAATCAGATTATGGACAGCATTTGTTTTAGCAATAATTTTTTTGGTGAAAGCCAAAAGATCGGCATCAGAATAATCACGCTCAATTGACATTTTTTCAAAGAGAGGTTGGCGGTAGTAATTAAAACCCCAAAGCAGATGAAAGCAAAAATAAAAAATAGACAGAAAACTTAAAACTGCCAAAATATTATTTTTCCAATCTAATTTCCACGTTTTTCTTTTTGCAAATAGCCATTTGATTCCTAAAATAATAAGAACAAAATAAAGGATATCACCAATAGAAAATGGAATGATTCCTAAAATAATTCGTTCAATTTTAGAAATAACAGGGTAGATTCCGTTACTATAATAATGTTCTACAACTTCAGGAAAATAGGGAATGATTTTCAAGAGTACTATTTGCAACAGTAAAAAGAAAGGAAGAATGTATTTGCGTTTCACAGTATGTTTTTCTAAATGTAAATATAATTACAATATCAATTAGTACTGAAAAAGAATTTAAACTTTGTAACTTTGGAATCTTAAATTGTAAAACCTGAAACTAAAATAAATGAGTCAAGAAATAAGAAATCTAGAGCCAAAAGCACTTTGGAATAAATTTGCTGATTTGAATGCTGTTCCTCGCCCTTCTAAAAAAGAAGATCGCGTAATTGAATTCATGAAGAAATTCGGCGAAAGCCTTGGATTGGAAACTTTTGAAGATGAAATCCGTAACGTAATTATTCGTAAACCAGCTACGGCAGGAATGGAAAACCGTAAAGCAATTGTGCTTCAAGGACATTTAGACATGGTGCATCAAAAAAATAACGATACCGTTTTTGATTTTGACACGCAAGGAATCGATATGTATGTTGATGGGGATTGGGTTCGTGCAAGAGGAACTACTCTTGGTGCTGATAATGGTCTTGGAGTTGCGGCTATCATGGCAATTTTAGAAAGTACCGATATTCCGCATCCTGCTATCGAAGCTTTGTTTACTATTGATGAAGAAACAGGAATGACTGGAGCTTTAAATCTTAAAGGAGGTGTTTTACAAGGTCAGATTTTGTTGAACATGGATACTGAAGAAGATGATGAAATTGATATTGGTTGTGCTGGAGGAATTGATGTAACTGCAACTGCAGAATATGATGAAGAGGAAACTCCTGAAGGTTCAGTAGGATATACCATTACGGTTAAAGGTTTGAAAGGGGGACATTCAGGAATGGATATCCACAAAGGTTTGGGGAATGCTAACAAAATCATGAACCGTTTGTTATTTGATGGTTTTGATAATTTTGGATTGCAAATTTCGGAGATAATTGGAGGTAGTTTGCGTAATGCAATTCCTCGTGAAAGTACTGCTAAAGTTAGTATTGCGGGAGTTTATGATGAAGCATTTGTTTTTGATATGCAACAAATTGTAAACGAAATAAAAACAGAATTCAAAACTACAGAACCTGATTTAGAAGTTGTTTTTGAAAAAATGGATGTTGCTCCTGCTAAAGTAATGCCGTCTATTGCACAGTTTTATTTTGTAAGATCGATGTACACCGCTCATAATGGCGTTTACAGAATGAGTGCCGATTTTGATAATCTGGTAGAAACATCAAACAATATAGCAAAAGTAGTTTTAGGCGATGGACAACTTTCTGTACAATGTCTAACACGTTCTTCTGTTGAAACCTCTAAATTCGATTTGGCTAACGCTTTGCGTTCTGCATTTGAATTGATGGGTTGCGAAGTAGAGTTTTCAGGTTCATATCCTGGATGGACTCCTAATTCAGAATCAGAAATATTAGATGTTTTGGTTGGAATCTATGAAAAACAAAATAACGAAAAACCTCAGGTGGTAGCTTGTCACGCCGGTTTAGAATGTGGAATCCTTGGAACTAATTATCCAGAAATGGATATGATTTCTTTTGGTCCAACTATTCACGGTGCGCATTCACCAGACGAAAGAGCTAGTATTACCTCTTCTCAGAAATTCTGGAAATTTGTTTTAGAAATTTTAGCTAATATTCCAGTAAAATAATTTTTAAGTATAAAAATAAAGCATAATTAATTTCCCTTTAGGATTTTAATTATGCTTTGTTATTTAATTTCATTTTAAAATTTAAAAATTAAGCGAAACTTACATGTTATTCGTTATTGTCGGCTAAGTTATTTTTTAGATGCTCGCTATCCCAACTGTGGTTTGTTGCGGCAACTTGCGAATAAATATCAGTCTTAAGCAGTTGTTCTTGTAAATCTACTTCCTCTTTCATTGTAATCATATAGGCCATTTTATCGTGCCTTTTTTCAGCTAATTTTTTAGTTGTAATTTCGTCGTATTTTATAAATTGTTGTCCTTGTCTTGTGGCTGAATATTTGCGATGTCCTAATGCAACTAACGCATCAACACCCATATTTACCGCACTGTATAAAGTTTCTCTATAAATATGTTTAACTTGATGATCAATGAGTTCATAGGCATCATTACGGTTTCGAGCACGTGTTAGGATTTTTAAATTTGGAAAATGCTTTTTTAAGGTTTCAATCACTTGCAAATTGACCGTTGGATTATCAATTGCAGCTATAAAAAGTTTTGCATTTTCACAACCCGCTGCTTTTAATAATTCTAATCGTGTAGCATCACCATAATAGACTTTAAACCCCATTTTTCTTAATAAATCAATACGCTCCGAATCGTAATCTAGAATGGTTAGTTTTACCTTATTGGCTTTTAATAACCGTCCGACAGTACTTCCAAAATGACCAAAACCTGCAATGATAACGGGAGTAGGTTCATCTATATAATCATTTTCTTTTTTTGGTCCAGTAGCTCTTTCTCTATTTCTGGTAAATGGATAAATGAGTTTTTCATTTATTAACAACAAAAAAGGAGTCGCTACCATGCTCATGGCAATGACAGCCATTACTTGATTGGCTAGAATAGTTGGAATGATATTCAATTGCATACAGAAGCTCATGATCACAAAACCAAATTCTCCCGCTTGACTTAATCCAAAAGCAAAGAGAAAATTTTGATCTGTCTTTTTTTTATTAAATCTACTAATAAAGAATAAAACAGTAAATTTTACCAATGTTAAAATGGCTCCAAAAACAAAAATAAAAATAGGATCGTTGAGAATTAATTGAAAGTTTATGGAAGCGCCAACTCCCAAGAAGAAAAGTCCCAAAAGTAATCCTTTAAAAGGAGCAATATCACCTTCTAATTCATGTCTAAATTCTGAGTTTGCCAACACGACTCCTGCCATAAAAGCACCAAGTGCAGGACTTAGGCCTACTAATTGCATGGAATACGAAACACCAACTACCAATAATAAAGCAGAGGCAGTAAATAATTCCTGTAATCTCGTTTTTGCAATAATGTGTAATATAGGAACAAGAACATAACGGCCAGCAAAATAAATAGTAGATATGATTCCCAATACAATTACCGTTTGTAACCAACTAGGAAAACCCGCAATCAATGATTGGGGTCCGTCATTGGTTACATCAATATTAACTGTTGATAAAAGTGGTAAAAAAGCTAGGATAGGGATTACGGCAATATCTTGAAATAGTAAAACTGCAAATGAGGATCTTCCTAACGAGGTGTTTAATAATCCCTTTTCTTTTAAGGTTTGCAATACAATTGCAGTCGAGGATAGTGTTAATGCCAGTGAAATAGCCAATCCTGTTTTCCAATTCCAATCCATAAAAAAGAGGAATCCCAAGAATAAAATTAGTGTTGTACCTGCTAATTGTGCAGAACCTATACCTAGAATGAATTTTCGCATTTTCCAAAACTTCCGAGGCTCTAGTTCTAAACCAATCAAAAACAACATCATTACCACTCCAAATTCAGCAAAGTGCATAATATCTTGACCTTCTTGACCAATAAATCCAAGTACGTAAGGACCAATTACTATTCCCGCTAATAAATATCCTAAAATAGAACTTAAGCCTAATTTTTTTGCAATAGGTACACAAATTACGGCTGCTGCTAAATAGATGATTGCTTGTAATAAAAAATCAGTTTCCATATTAAACTTGTATTGTTGCGAACCACTCGTTTAAATAATGGTATTGCAAAATTCCCTCAGAATCTATAATATTGTTTTCTAGATAATCTAAAAAATAGCCATAAATTATGCCGTTTTTAGAATAATCCTCTTGTGTCATATTGTGAGTTCCATGTACGACAAAAGGAGGTAAATATAGCATGTTACACACTTTTGCCGTCTGATTAAATGGTTCTAATAGTTCTAAAATACTATAACGATGACTTCCTGTTTCGCAATAATTTTCTTTATCCCCGCCAGTTGTAATGACTTGAAAAATAATTTTATCCTGCAAGGCTTTCCCTTTTTTTCCATAAGCCCAATTGTATTCTAAAACCATGTCAATCCACTGCTTCATTAGTGGCGGACAACTGTACCAATACATGGGATGATGCCATATAATGATGTCATGCTCACTTAGCAATGCTTGTTCGCGTTTTACATCAATATCAAAATCGGGATATTCCTCATATAAATCATGAAAAGTGATGTTTTCTGAATTGGGAATATTTTCTACCAATGCTTTATTCGCATGAGATTTTTCGAATAAGGGATGGGAAAACAAGATTAATATTTTATTTTTTGACATAAAGTCCTGTAGGATTAAGTCTATTTAGTTGATTTATAATCGTTTTGTTTGTTTTATGAGATGGAAAGATATAAAATATTGATTAATTCTAATCTTTATTGAAAAGTAAATCCTGTCAGACAAAAAGATAGGGTGACAGGATTCATTAAAAGGAGATAAAACTATTAATTTTTGAAAAATATATTTAATAATTTTTTACTCCCTACCACCCAAAGAATATCATTTTTTTCTAAAATCATGTTTGATTCGGGATTAAGAATTCTTTTTCCGCTTCTTTCAATTCCTACAATCAGAGCATTTGTTTTTTCACGAAGCTGTGATTCCCTAATTGTAGCGCCTATAAATTCTTCTTCTTTAATTTCTAGTTGCTTTAGGATAATATCAGTTTCAATAATTTCAGGAAGTTCAATTTCATTTTGATGCAAATAAAGTTTAAAATCTTTGACTTGATTATCGGTTCCAATGATACAAATTTCGTCGCCTGGAAACAGACGCTCATTTTTATTGGGAATATTTATCGTGAATTCACCTCGTTTGATAAAGGCGATATTAATACCTAATTGCTCTCTAATTCGCAACTCTTCCAATGTCTTTCCCACTACATTTGAAGTTGGAGCAATTTCAAAAGTAGACATATGTCCATCCCAAGGTGTTAAATCACTTCGGCTTCTAACTGCTTTTTTGATTTCTCTAGCATTTAGATTTCTTAGAAAATGATCTTCAATTTTATGGTAATGTGCATTTAGTTTTTTAGGGAAAATAAAGTAACCAAATACCACTACTATCAAGGCTACGAAAGCAATTATAGGAGAAAAAAAGATATTAAGTAACAAACCAATATAAAAAAGCGCTAAAACCATTCTCAATAAGATCATCATCAAAATCGGAGCACGGTATTTGCGTTCTTCTCTTAAAATTGCCACCTCTTTTACTGCTACTCGTCGTAAGGATAATGCCCATAAAAAAGGAGATATTATTACTAAAGTAATTAAGGCGCCAAAGATATTTCCGTATTGAGTGACTTCTACCAATGGTAAAATATATTTAGAAGAAAGCAGTATCATTGCTACGATAATTACCGAGTGTATAATTACTTGGGTTAAAAAAGCGCGAACCACTATTTGCCAATTGGTCACTAATTTGATTGACTGTGCATTGGCACTATATCTTTCAATTCGTTTAATCCATCTTCGGGGTAATTTCTTTTCTAAATATTCAGAAAATGGAGTGGAAAATTTAATCATAAAAGGCGTCGTAAAAGTCGTTACTGCAGATACTGCCACAACAATAGGATATAGGAAATCACTGGTTACTTTTAGCGACATTCCTAGTGTGGCTATGATAAAAGAGAATTCCCCAATTTGAGATAAACTCATTCCTGTTTGGACTGATTGTTTTAGAGGTAAACCCGAAAGTAAAGCGCCTGCTGTTGAGCTAATCGATTGTCCTATGATAACTACAACTGTTAATATCGCTACTGGAAAAGCATATTCATATAAAGTATCTGGATTAATTAACATTCCTACTGAAACAAAAAATACCGCTCCAAAAAGATCTTTTACCGGTTTTACCAAATGTTCAATATGTTCTGCTTGTGTCGTTTCGGCAATAATAGATCCCATTATAAAAGCACCCAAAGCAGGAGAAAAACCAACATTAGCGGCTAGAATAACCATCATTAAACATAAAGCAAGAGAGACTATTAATAGCATTTCGTCGGTTAATATGTTCTTTGCTTTTTTTAACAATGTGGGAATGAAAAAAATCCCTCCTACAAACCAAATGGTTAAAAAGAAAATCAATTTTAATACCGATAGTAATAATTCCGTTCCTGAAAATTGTTGGCTTACAGCTATAGTCGAGAGTAATACCATCATTAAAATAGCAACAATATCTTGTACAATTAAAGAACCTATAACTATTCCAGCAAATTTTTGTGTTTTTACACCTAGTTCTTCAAAGGTTTTGAGAATAATTGTCGTGGATGAAACAGAAAGAATAACTCCTAGAAATACACTGTCCATGGGTTTCCAGCCGATCCATTGTCCTACCATATATCCTATTGCAATCATTGCAATTATTTGTGTGACCGCGGTAATTGATGCTGATCCGCCGACCTTCATTAGTTTTTTAAAACTAAATTCAAGCCCTAAGCTAAACAGTAAAAAAATTACTCCAATTTCAGCCCAAACTTCTACACTTTTTAAATCTTTTACAGAAGGAAAAAAATCAAAATGATTTCCCGCTAAAAATCCAGCAATCAAATAACCTAAAACCAGCGGTTGTTTTATTTTTTTAAATAATAAAACTGCAACAGCAGCTGTCATTAATATTAATCCTAAATCACTAATTAAGGGTTCTAAATGGAGTGATACATTTGCTACTGTTTCTGCGGTACTCATAGGCGTTTATTCGTTTTTTTATGGTTTTCTGTATTTTGGTAAGATATATAAAATATTTTTTTTATAACAGTATGTTTTGTTAAAACGAGCATTTATAGTACGATTTAAATGAAAAATTCCCATTAAAAAGAAGTGTTTTGTTCTTTTTAATGGGAATTGATTATTTTAATTAGAAAACGTAGTATTTATATTCCCAAGAAATTACTAGGAGTAATTTGCATTAATTCAGCTTTGATTTCTGCTGATACGTCAAGTGTTGCTATAAAACCATGAATGGCTTTCTTGTCAATCGCCTCATTGGTTCTAGTTAATCCTTTCAGAGCTTCATAAGGATTTGGATACGCTTCTCTACGCAATATGGTTTGAATCGCTTCGGCAACAACCGCCCAGTTTTTCTCTAAATCTTCGTGAAATTTAGGTTCGTTTAATAATAATTTATTTAAACCTTTTAATGTTGCTTCAAATGCTATCAAAGTATGTCCCATTGGAACTCCAATGTTTCTTAAAACCGTACTGTCTGTCAAATCGCGCTGTAATCTTGACAATGGTAATTTTGCAGATAAGTGTTCAAAAATAGCATTAGCAATTCCTAAATTTCCTTCTGAATTCTCAAAATCAATTGGGTTAACTTTATGCGGCATTGCCGAAGATCCTATTTCTCCTGCTTTTATTTTTTGTTTAAAATATTCCATTGAAACATACGTCCAAATGTCTCTGTCTAAATCGATGATGATAGTGTTAATTCTTTTTAACGCATCAAAAAATGCTGCAAAGTGATCGTAATGTTCAATTTGTGTAGTAGGGAAGGAGTGGTGCAAACCTAAATTTTCTTCCACAAATTTTCCACCAAACTTTCTCCAGTCAATTTGTGGATACGCTACATGATGTGCATTGTAGTTTCCTGTTGCTCCACCAAATTTAGCTGCAAAAGGAATATTAAACAACAAACGCATTTGCTCTTCTAGACGTTCAACAAAAACGCCAATTTCTTTACCCAAACGAGTAGGAGAAGCCGGTTGTCCGTGCGTACGTGCTAGCATTGGAATAGCCGCCCATTCGATGCTTAAATCCTTTAATTTTGAAGTCAAAGTGATCAAAGATGGCATATATACTTTCTCAAAAGCTTCTTTTGTCGAAAGTGGAATTGCGGTATTATTTATATCTTGAGAAGTCAATCCAAAGTGGATAAACTCCTTATATTCTGATAAACCTAGTTTTTCAAAAGCATCTTTAATGAAATATTCAACTGCTTTTACATCATGATTCGTGACTTTCTCCGTTTCTTTAATCCAAAGTGCATCTTCAGTAGAGAAATTTTTGTAAATAGCACGTAAACTCTCAAATAAATCTGGGTTTACGTTTGCAAGTTGAGGTAAAGGCGTTTCGCACAAAGCAATGAAATATTCAATTTCAACCAATACGCGGTATTTGATTAAAGCTTCTTCAGAGAAAAATGGAGCCAGTGAAATAGTCTTGTTTCTATATCTACCGTCAATTGGTGATATAGCATTCAATTCGTTTAAAGTAGTCATTGTTTAGTTGTTTGTTCGAAAGTCGCAAATATAAGCAGATATTAGAAAATAGCCGTATGATTTATAACATTTGAATTAGATAAAGCCCTACTTTCTCTGTTTTTTGTTTTTTAAATAAAAGAACGCAACTTATTTCTCATAATTTCAACACCTTTTGAGGCTACTTCTGGAATTACTTGCAATGGATTTCTAAGATTAGGGATTTTTATTGGCTTAGGATCAATATAAAAAATCGGTATTTCACGAGCTGTAAAATCGATTAATCCAGCAGCAGGATAAACCTGTAAAGAAGTTCCAATTACAGCAAAAAAATCGGCACTTTGTGTAATTTCCAAAGCTCGATCAAGCGCAGGAACGTCCTCTCCAAACCAAACAATATGCGGTCTCAATTGATTTTTATCGTCATCCACATCGCCAAAATTTAAATCCTCATACCAATCCAAAATATAATTTAGGTTTGTTTCACTTCTCACTTTTAATAATTCGCCATGAAGATGTAAAACATTTGTACTTCCAGCACGCTCATGCAAATCATCTACATTTTGAGTAATTATATACACCTCAAATTCCTTTTCCAATTCCGCTAAAATTTGATGTCCTAGATTGGGTTCAACTTCTTTGAGCTGTTTGCGTCTTTGATTATAAAAATCTAATACTAAAGCTGGATTTTTACGCCAACCTTCCGGCGTTGCTACATCCATCACGTTATGACCTTCCCAAAGTCCGTCGCTATCACGAAAAGTTTTAATTCCGCTTTCTGCACTAATTCCCGCTCCCGTTAAGACTACTAATTTCTTTTTCATATTTTTTTATTTTGGGCGTGTTCGCAAAAGCGACCGGGCTTTCGGCTTTATCTTTTCTGTCCTAAAAAGTCCACAAAAGGATATCGCCTCTATCCCTCACGCAAATTCTGCAAAAATTCATAAATCAATTTCTATTCAAAAATATAAACTGAAGATTGAACAAGCCAATTCTAAAGTGATAAAGCTACTCTTTTTTACTATTTTTGCCAAAAAACTTATTCTAATGATTGATATCGATTACCTTAATTTTCTTGAAAATATTCTGACTGACAACCGCAAAGAGAAATTCTTGAAAGTTTTGGAAACTAGAACGAAACATTTCACCATTGCTGTTGAAGATATTTTTCAGATGCACAACACTAGCGCGGTAATGCGAAGTTGTGAAGTTTTTGGAATTCA
Organism: Flavobacterium pygoscelis; assembly: GCF_023162025.1. Taxonomy (NCBI): domain Bacteria; kingdom Pseudomonadati; phylum Bacteroidota; class Flavobacteriia; order Flavobacteriales; family Flavobacteriaceae; genus Flavobacterium; species Flavobacterium pygoscelis. The sequence goes on from NZ_JALNUB010000012.1 coordinate 16,245, forward strand.
AGAATTGAATGTTATCGAACAGCGTTACGGTAAAAGTATTGATAAGGAAATTGCTATGGGTGCTCAAAAATGGGTTGATATCAATACTTTTGATAGTATTACGAATTGTGTAGATACTCTTAAAGATAAAGGTTACCAAATCATTGCTACGACTCCTCATGAAGGTGATTGTTTAATGGATGATTTTGATATTACTAAACCAAGTGCTTTGTTTTTTGGAACGGAAAGAGACGGTTTGTCAGAAGAAATTCTCAAACGTGCCGATGGTTTTCTTAAAATTCCAATGGTAGGTTTTACAGAGAGTTTGAATATTTCAGTTTCTGCAGCAATAATAATTCAAAACTTAACCAGTAGATTGCGTAAAACGAACATTGATTGGCATTTATCCGATGATGAAATTTTAGAAAAACGTTTGGCTTGGGCTAAAAATTCTATAAAAGATATCAAAAGAATCGAAACGCGTTATTTTATTGACAATCCGAAATCAGTTTTATAAACCGTACAACATTTTTGCGCGTTCGATGTTAACTTTTTCATCAGTTGGAATTTCTAAAAAATAATCCAATTGCCATTGTTGTGTTTTTTGAGCTTGTTTGCTTGTTGCTTCATCCCAAGGCGGATATACGCGGATCGCTCTTTTACCTTCTTTAGCAGTTGTTGAAATAATCCCTTTTTCACAAAGCACGGATTTAGGAAATACAAATTGTCCAACACGAATTTCTTTCCGAACGCTAATCACAATTAAATCAATTGCATCAGTGCAATCAAAAGGTTGAATTGGTCCTTTATCAATTCTTTTCCATAAAGTTACAAATTGCCCGATTTTGGTTGGAGTAATTTTTGCAACACGAAATACAATTGATTTATTATTTAGTAGGAATGAATACGCTCCGTATTCAGCGCTTTCTTTTTCCTTTTCAGGAAACGAACATTCAAAATTATAGGTGTCATAAAGTTGTTCTTTAGTAAGAAGTAAATCGGTATGAATTGTAAGATCGCTTTTCCAGGACATTTTTTTTGTTTTAAGTAGATTTCAAATGTAAAGAAAATCCCAATTACTGTCGTAATTGTAGATTATAATTAAAATTTTATTATGTTGAAAAATATCAATTAAAAAGATTTTTATCCATTTATTGAAAGCATTTTTGACTAATTATTGTTACTTATCATATTTTAAATCAAGGATAAAAAGTTTGCAATTTGAAAACTTAAAGGTATATTTGTCAAATGAAAATTCTTGTCAAGAAAACAATTTTATTTTATATCGAAAAATATCCAATTGCAAAAACGCAATTGTTAATATGGTATAACGAATTTACAAAACTAAATTTTAAAAATTTCAATGAACTTAAGAGTGTTTATGGAAATGCTAGTATTGTAAATAATGATAGAGTTGTTTTCAATATTAAAGGAAATGATTTTAGATTAGTTGTTTGAATAAATTTTGTGCAAACAGCTTGTTATGTAATTTGGTTCGGTACTCATAAAGAGTATGATAAAATTAATGTTGAAACCGTTGTTTTTGACATAGCGATTTTAAACTATAAAAAGCAATAACTATGAACTGGAAAGTATTAAAAACGGAAGAAGATTATAATAAAGCATCAATCAGATTAATGGAGATATTTCACGCAAAACCCAACACTTTAGAAAGCGATGAACTAGACTTGCTTTTAGTTTTAGTGAAAGATTTTGATGATAAAAATTACCATTTACCAGAACTTGACGCTTTAGAAGTAATAAAATACAAAATGGAAGAAATGGGCTTGAAGGCAAAAGACCTTGAACCAATTATAGGAAGTAAAGGACACGTTTCGGCAATACTTTCTGGAAAGCGTGAGATTACATTAAAAATGGCTCAAAAGTTAAAGAATTATTTCAGTATTCCAGCTGAAGTTTTTCTCCATGGTGTTTAAATCCAGGTGGATAGGTTTTTAAATTTCAGCAATTTTTCTACGCTTCTACTAATGTCGGAACTTTTATAAACCTCTAATATTTTCAAAACGAACTAATTATCTATTAAAAATAATTGTTTTAACGGTGACTAAAAAGTTAACAAAAACACGAGAAAAATCACTCTCTTTTTACTGCAAAAAAAAAGAGGCGTAAAAGCCTCTTGATCCCGACCATTCCCGTTCTTGGAATTGGCACGGATTGCAAATCCGCGCGATCGGGGTTGGAGATTTACATGGAACTCAACCCATCACTTAGCGAACCGCTGTATACGAGACCAGTACGTACGGTGGCGTGAGAGGTACACTCCGTCAGTGTCTGGCGGAGCCGTCTACTCGATTGGTGGTTGTACTTCTTTTACACACGTTATTGTAATTCTTTTATAACTGTATCAGGATATGCAATGTATTCTCCATATTGTCCTTTTTTCATTTCAGCACCTTTACTTTTTCCTAAACTTGTCAAATGCCACTCTTCATTTTTCTTTTCAATCCACATTATTTTTTCAAATTTATGGTGTAAGTCTTTAGCCGAAATTCCTAATTCCTTTGATAGTCCGGTTGCTGATAAAAACTTGCCTTTTAAAGTTGTCGATGATTGAGTAACAGCTTCTTGCTTTTGGGAATTTGAATCAGTTGTCTCACGTTCTACTTTTACTTTTTCCTTAGGAGCTTCCACATAGGCGAAATCTGTAGCGTTATATATAATAGACTCAATGTCTTTCCAAGCATCATCATATACAGGTCGGTCTACTTCAATTTCGTTATCAATTAAAATCCCCATTTCTCTATTATGTTGCTGTGAAAATTCGTAAAGATTCATAGAACAAATAATCATTTTCTTCTCGTTGAGATAGCATTTTGCGTGAAGATTTTTTGAAAAATATAGGCGTACATATTTTAAAGTTTGGATATAACTCATCTCTGTCGGATTCAGTTCTTGCTTTCCAAAAACAATTCGAACTTCTACTTTCTCTCGTTCTTTATCATTAAGTAGTTCTTTAATATTGTCTGAAAGTTTTAGATACGGACTTATTATGTAAAGTCTCGATTTAGCTTCTCTAATTAGTCCTTCTACTTCGGCTGTTATTCCTGATGTTCTCAAATATTTTGGCATTATCTTCTATTTATTCTGTTTTACAAACTTATTTTTTCTTTATATTTCACGGTCATTTCTTAGCATAACCACCAGCTTCTTGGCGCTTGGCTAGGTTGGGGACTTTATAGCAGAGTATTTTCTACCGAAACGAAGATATGATAAAAAACGCTAATTCCACTAAAACCCAATCTCGCCAAACGGCTGTTAGTGGCAGTTTATTTAACTAGTTCTGCTTTTATTATACTATTTATATTTTTCATATAAGAATTAATTGTATCAATATTTGTTTGAATGTCCGAAAAAGAAATGTCAGATGCACTATCGTTATGGTGAACAATTTTGTTTCTTTTTTCGACTATAGAAATTACCTTTTCTTTTTGTTCTTTATAAACTATATCCTCATATAACTTTATTCCAATTTTTTTAAAAAGTTTTTCTGTTTTATACGGACTTCCAGAAATGAATTCGTCCAATTCTTTTTTAGTAATTTTAATTGTTAAATCTTCGAATAGCAAATCATTATCATTAAGTTCACCTAATTCTTTCTTCTTTAAAATACTCCATTTTACCAAGTTGTGAGTGATTTTTGAGTTAGCTAACTTTTGATTTGTGTTATCAATAATTGTCATTGTTATATCTTTTAAAAAGCTCTCTAAATAGGCACAAAGAGTTATCATAAAAGATTTTGTGAAAAAATTTATGTTCTGAGTTATGAAAGCATCTGGCTCGTCACTTATAACTTTGTTTTGTGTTTCTGCATTTAATTCTTTTAATTCTTCAAGTAAAGCCTCGTATGTTGAAAATACTGAAATATTATTCTCCATTATTTCTTATTTCATCTAATTTTTGTTTCCATAGTTTTCTTCTTGCTAATATCGAAGATTTCTGTTGTAATCCTCCAGTCATAGTTCTATTGAATTCTGGGTTTTCGCAAAGTTCTGAATAAGCTAAAACAATTTCTTGTCTATGTGTTGTTAGAAAATTACTGTTTTCATTGGATAATGACCACATAAGTAAATCATATAAAGCAACACTTTGTCTAGGTTGTTGTTTATTTATGTTAGTAAAAACTATATTATCAAAAATATCTATACATTTTGTTAATGTTTCTTTGAATTTAGTTTCCAGCTCCAAAATTTCTTGTTCAGTAATTGCAGTTTGAGATTTCATAAATTTATCAAGATATTTTGATAGTTTATTATCATAATCATCTAAAGAATTATTGAGTGCGAAAAATCTCAAAACTAATTCTTCAGATTCTCTTCCATCCTTTACTGTTGTTCCACTTTCACCTTGTTTAAAATTTTTAATAATTTCAATACCAGATAATTTTGAAAGAAGGTTATCGAAAAGTCCAGGATAAACAGCGTGTCTAATTTCTTGGGGTGTTAATTCGACTGCTCCTTGATTTAGTCGGGCAAAAATTTCACTAACTAATTCTTTTTTATTGTCTTTTCGTAAAACGATACATCTAATTGTAGTTGTTTCCAGTTCAGATCTTAAATCGCCAAGTTCACTAAATTTGAGACCGTCAAGTTCAGTAAAAACTGACAAACCTTCCAATGCGAATTCATCATTGAAAAAGTTTAATATAGTAGTTATTCTTTGGACACCATCTATTACTTCTTGAGAATTATCATCTTTTTCTGCAAAGTAACAAGCTGGTAAAGGGATTCTCATTAAGCAACTTTCTATGAATTTTGAAGCTCTTTCATTTCCATCTTTATCCCATTTATATTTTCTCTGAAATTCAGGGTCTAAGATTAATTTCCCTTTTTGCACTCGGTCAATCAGTGTCTCAAATGGATAATCAATAGGGTATAGGTTTAAAATTTTGTTTTCAGTCATTTTCTTAATATTTTATATTTTTTACGATTTTGTGGTTAAATTGCCACTAAATTAATATATGCCCTATAAAGTAGCGCCAATACACCCATTTCTGAATATATACGCGAAATTTAATACTATTTTTTACTTGCTCTTCAAATATAAAAATTTATTCCGAAATTGCTGATATAAAATTAGTTTTCAAAAGTAATTCCTCTCAACAGAATATATTTACGGAAAACCGTAAAAGCGCTTAATTTATCGAGATCGACTAGCACTGATGGAAGCGGCATCCTTTTATTTTAGGAGGAAGCGATAGCGGAATTCTAAAATAAAAGATACAGCGCACAGCAGGAATAGCTCCTAAAAAAAGAGCATAAAAAAACTCCACTACTTGCGCAGTGGAGTTTTTATTGTTTAGAAATAAAAGGGTTTTTAGTTCACTAATACCCATTGTCCTGAAGCGATTAAGCTTTCGGCTTTTTTGTATTTCATTTCTTGTATTTGTCCGTTAGCCACGTTTTGAACTGTAACGTTATCATTACGATTTATTTTTGGCATATCTCTGGTAATAGTTTCGGTAACTTGGCGTGGTTGGGTTTCTCCCGCTTCACGATTTGCAGCTTCACTATTAGGAATCTCATCTTTACTTAACTCGTAATCTTCTCTTGGTGCAACATCTATTGCCTCTTGAATTTTTTGATTTTCTTGAGCTGGTAGATCTCCTTTGAACAAGAAAGAAATTACTTCTTTGTTTACATTGTCAATCATTGCTCTAAACAAATTAAAAGCTTCTAATTTGTAAATTAGTAAAGGATCTTTTTGTTCGTGAACGGCTAATTGAACCGATTGTTTCAATTCGTCCATTTTACGCAAGTGTTTTTTCCACGCTTCATCAACAATTGCTAATGTAATGTTTTTCTCAAAATCAGCCACTAGTTGCGTTCCTTGAGAATCATAAGCCATTTTCAAATCAGTTACCACATTCAACGATTTAATTCCATCTGTAAAAGGAACTACGATACGCTCAAATTGATTGTTTTTATCTTCGTAAACACTTTTTATAATAGGGAAGGCTTCTCTTGCGCTTCTTGCTGTTTTCTCAGTATAATATTCTAATGTCGCTTTATATACTTTTCCTGTTAGCTCCATTTCGCTCAATTTATTGAACTCACTTTCGGTAACTGGTGAAGTAATAGAGAAATAACGAATCAATTCAAATTCGAAGTTTTTGAAATTATTACTTCCTTTATTTTGATCTACAATTAATTCGCAGGTATCATAAAGCATATTAGCAATATCTAATTTCAAACGCTCTCCAAACAACGCATGACGACGACGTTTGTAAACTACTTCACGTTGTGCATTCATAACGTCATCATATTCTAACAAACGCTTACGAACACCAAAGTTATTTTCCTCTACTTTTTTCTGAGCACGCTCAATAGATTTTGTCATCATCGAGTGTTGAATCACTTCTCCTTCTTGCAATCCCATTCTGTCCATTACTTTGGCTACTCTTTCAGAGCCAAATAAACGCATTAAATTATCTTCAAGAGAAACATAAAACTGTGAACTTCCTGGATCTCCTTGACGACCTGCACGACCACGTAACTGACGGTCTACACGACGAGAGTCATGACGCTCTGTACCTACAATTGCTAATCCACCTGCTGCTTTTACTTCGGCAGATAATTTAATATCCGTACCACGACCAGCCATGTTTGTTGCAATAGTAACTACTCCTGGCTTTCCTGCTTCTTCAACAATTTGAGCTTCTTGTTTGTGCATTTTGGCATTCAACACATTATGTGTAACCCCTCGCATTTTTAACATTCGGCTTAATAATTCTGAAATCTCTACTGAAGTAGTACCAATAAGTACTGGTCTTCCTGATTTTGATAATTCTGTTACGTCTTCAATAACAGCGTTGAATTTTTCACGAGTCGTTTTATAAATAAAATCCTCTTTATCCAATCGTGCCATTCCTCTGTTCGTAGGAATTTCTACAACGTCTAATTTATATATCTGCCATAACTCACCCGCTTCAGTAACAGCAGTTCCTGTCATACCACCCAGTTTGTTGTACATTCTAAAGTAGTTTTGCAAAGTTACTGTTGCAAAGGTTTGTGTAGCCGCTTCAATTTTTACATTTTCTTTAGCTTCAATCGCTTGGTGTAATCCGTCAGAGTAACGACGACCATCCATTATACGACCCGTTTGCTCATCTACAATCATGATTTTATTATCCATGATCACATATTCTGTGTCTTTTTCAAATAAAGTGTAGGCTTTTAAAAGTTGTGTTAAAGTGTGAATACGCTCACTTTTTACACCAAAATCTTGAAATAATTTTTCTTTTTCTTCTGCTTCAACGTCTTTGTCTAATTTTTTCTTTTCGATAGCAGCTATTTCTGTTCCGATATCTGGAAGTACAAAAAAGTCAGCATCAGTATCTCCAGAAAGATATTTTATTCCGTTGTCCGATAATTCTACTTGATTGTTTTTTTCTTCAATAACAAAGTACAATGCCTCATCGATCTTGTGCATTTCTCTATTGTTATCTTGCATATAATGGTTTTCTGTTTTTTGAAGCAATTGTCTAATTCCTTCTTCACTTAAAAACTTAATTAATGCTTTGTTTTTTGGTAATGCTCGGTAAGCTCTTAATAATTGGAATCCACCTTCTTTAGTATTTCCCTCTTTTATTAATTTTTTAGCTTCTGATAAAAAACCGTTTGCTAATTGACGTTGAAGCGCCACTAGGTTTTCGATTTTTGGTTTCATTTCCATGAACTCATGACGGTCTCCTTGAGGAACTGGTCCAGAAATAATTAATGGTGTTCTTGCATCATCAATTAATACTGAATCGACCTCATCGACAATAGCATAATTATGTTTGCGTTGTACCAGATCATTTGGCGAATGTGCCATGTTATCTCTTAAGTAATCAAAACCAAATTCATTATTAGTTCCGTAAGTTATATCTGCATCATACGCTTTTCTTCTGTCATCAGAATTGGGCTGGTAGTTGTCAATACATTCTACAGTCATACCATGAAATTCGAATAAAGGCGCTTTCCAGGTACTATCTCTTTTTGCCAAATAATCATTGACAGTTACTAAATGCACACCGTTTCCTGTTAATGCATTTAAGTACAAGGGTAAAGTTGCCACTAATGTTTTTCCTTCACCAGTTTGCATTTCTGCCACTTTTCCTTCGTGCAACACCATTCCGCCAATTAATTGTACATCATAGTGAATCATGTCCCAGGTAATTTCTTTTCCTGCAGCACTCCATGTGTTACTCCAAACTGAGTTGTCTCCGTCTAAAGTAATGTAGCTTTTTGTGGCAGATAATTCTCTGTCTTTTGGAGTTGCTGTAACTACAATTTGAGAATTGTCTTTGAAACGTCTTGCTGTTTCTTTTACTACAGCAAAAGCTTCTGGAAGAATTTCCATTAATGTTTTTTCAGAAATATCGTAAGCTTCTTTTTCAAGAGCATCAATAGCGATGTAAATGTCTTCTCTTTTATCAATATCCGTGATACTTTCTACTTCCTTTTTAAGAGAGGCAATTTTGGCATCTTTTTCGGAACGATCTTGTTTTATTTTTTCTTTAAAAAATAGGGTGCGTCCTCTAAGTTCATCATTGGTTAATGACATTAAAGGAGTTTCGAACGTTTTAATTTTGTTAAGATAAGGTTGTAATGCTTTTACATCTTTTTGTGACTTATCGCCAACAAAGACTTTAATAAGGCTATTTATGAAACTCATGATATGTTTTTATTTCTATTTTTTTTAATTTTGAGACTTTAAACCAAAAAAAGCCTCTTTAGAGACTTTTTAATTGGGTTACCTTTTAATATTCATCCTCATTCCAAAGATAATCTTCGTCAGTAGGATAATCTGGCCATATTTCTTCCATTGATTCATATATCTCGCCTTCATCTTCTATAGATTGAAGGTTTTCTACTACTTCTAATGGAGCTCCTGCTCTAATAGCGTAGTCAATAAGTTCGTCTTTGTTAGCAGGCCACGGGGCATCACTAAGATAGGATGCTAATTCTAATGTCCAATACATTTGTTGTCGATTTAGTTTTGTGCAAAAATAAAATTTTTACTGAAAGAGACAAGTAAAAAATGATTTATTTTTAGTTAAAGTTAAGAACGTTTAAATTGATTTCAGATTTTTGACTTTAAATTAACAATTTTTTCATTTTGAATACCTCTAAAATTAAAAAACCATTACTCTTTTCTTAAAGCTTCAGGACTGAAAACTTACTTCCTCGGTATCCATTGCACTTCGTTAGCATTCAAGTCATGAGACAACTTTCGTGCCAACACAAAAAGATAGTCAGAAAGTCGGTTTAAGTACTTAATTGCAATCTCGGCAACGGGTTCATTATGACTTAAATGAACGGCTAGACGTTCTGCTCGACGGCAAACACAGCGTGCAATATGACAATATGACACAGTAGTGTGTCCTCCAGGAAGTACAAAATGTGTCATTGGCGGCAAGGCTTCTTCCATAGCGTCAATTTCATTTTCTAATAATTCGATATCAGATTCAATTATTCCTAGTTTTTTTAATCGTAATTCTCCGTTTTTCATGACCTCTTTTTCTGGTGGAGTAGCAAGAATTGCTCCCACTGTAAATAACCGATCTTGAATTTCGATTAAAATTTCTTTGTAATGGATATTCATTTCTTGGTCACGAATTAATCCGATATGGGAGTTTAACTCATCTACGGTTCCGTAACTTTCTATTCGGGCGTGGTCTTTAGGTACTCGAGTTCCTCCAAAAAGAGCTGTCGTTCCTTTGTCTCCCGTTTTTGTATATACTTTCATTTTTTTGAATTAGTGTTTTGGATCAAATTTAGGCTATTAATTTGATTCTTGAAATAGGAGAAACTTCAAATGGATTTATTACTAAAACTAAGCCTTCTGTAAAAGTTTAAAACTTTTTTTAACTATTATAGAAGTTCTTTTTACAACTCGTTACTAGCCCGGATAGTAGTGAAAATCCTTTATTGCTATTTTAGCCTTTTTGGAGGCGAGAAATAGCAATAAAGATTGTAGCGGATAGCCGGATTAGCTCCTTGAAAAAAAATTATTTTGTGGTATCACTTTCTATTAATCCATCGCGCAAACGAATGATTCTATTAGCATAAGCGGCAATTTCTTCCTCGTGAGTTACTAGAATAACGGTATTCCCGTTGGAGTGTATGTCACCAAATAGTTTCATGATTTCTAGTGAGGTTTTGCTGTCTAGATTTCCGGTAGGCTCATCGGCCAGAATGATAGACGGTTTGTTGACCAAAGCTCTAGCGATAGCTACACGCTGACGTTGTCCTCCAGAAAGTTGGTTGGGTTGGTGATCCATTCTATCGGCAAGATTTACTTGTTCTAGAACTTCGGTAGCTCGTTTGTTGCGTTCTGATTTAGAAAAACCTGCATATATCATGGGTAATGCCACATTATCTAGGGCAGTTGTTCTAGGTAAAAGGTTGAAGGTTTGAAAAACAAAACCTATTTCTTTGTTTCTTATTTCGGCTAACTCATCATCTTTCATTTTGCTTACATCTTTTCCGTTCAAAATGTAATTCCCAGAAGTAGGGGTGTCTAAGCATCCTAATAAGTTCATTAAGGTAGATTTTCCAGATCCCGAAGGACCCATTAAAGCTACATATTCGCCTTTATTTATTTCTAAATCAATGCCTTTTAGAACATAAACGATTTCATTTCCAAGTACAAAATCTCTTTTGATATTCGTTATTTTTATTAGCGGGTTTGCCATTAGAATGTATGATTTTTAACCTTAGACTTTGCTCAGGCTACTATTAATTTAGATTTTAAAAGTACAAAAACTTTTGAACTATTAATAAGTAGTCTTTTTTTTAATTTGTTACACTGTTTAGAATAATGAATTTTAATTTCTACATCATTAAGTTTAGTTTAATACTGCGATTTAGATGATTTTTCTAGTGGTTTATAAGCTAAAACAAGTTATAAACTTTTATATTATTTTAGTTAATATTTTTATAATTCAACTAAGTTTTTGTGTTATTTCACAATTTTTAAGATTAGTTGTATAATTATTGGTTTATTATTGAATATTTCACAATCTGATATACATTTGTTTCATAATAATTAATTAAATCAAAAATTATGAAAACTCAAAAACTAGTATTAGGATTAGCAGTAATGGCTATAGGATTTACATCATGTAAAGATGAAAAAGCAGAACAAGCAAAGAAAAAAGTTGATTCGTACGTAACTTACGTAGATTCTCTTGGAAACGTAGCTGAAGCTGAAGCAGCTCAAAATTGGGAAGGTATTGAATCTTCATACCAAACTAGAGTAGGAGAAGCTGAAGTTGCTATAGCTGATATGAAAGATAATGCTGAATCTCAAGCAAGAATTGATGCTAGTAAAGCAAAATATGAAGCTTTAAAAGTTAAAGTTGAAGCTCAAAAAATGGCTGCCGCTGCTGCTGCAAATCCAAAACAACAAATGAGAAATGCTTTGTTTGGTGAAGGAAAAATAGGTGATGATATGAATTTTGGTTGGGTAAATGCCGCTAATATTCATAGTGTTTACCAACAATTTGTTCATACTGTAGAAAACAACAAAGACAAATATTCTCGTGAAGATTGGGATGAAGTAAAAGCAATGTATGAAGCGTTGGATAGCAGAAAAAATACAGTAGAAAAAGAAGGTCTTTCTTCTGAAGACAATAGAAAAATTGCTGGTTTAAAAATTAAATTTGCACCGATGTACACTCTAAATAGAATGGGAGCTAAATCAGAAGAAATGAAAAAAGCTAAACAATAAGCTAAACAATAAGCTGAAGAATAAGGAATAGTTAATTCAATAGGAAGATGACAGTCAGTAATGGCTGTCATTTTTTTTGGTTACCATTTTACGATAACGAATAAATGTATAAAAGGCTGTTTCAATAATTTTGAAACAGCCTTTGTTGTAAATTTTAATTGAAGAGGATTATTTTATTAATCCGCTATTTTATAAATGGATGTAATTTCTTTAAAGATAGCATCAACATCGATATTTAAATCTATTAATTCTCCGTTGTGAATATCAAAAACCCATCCGTACACTTTTAGATTGCGTTGTCTATTGGCTCTCTGAACTTCAGCGGTTTTAATCACGTTGATGCATTGTTCTTGAACATTCAACTCTACTAATCTTTTGTATTTTTGACCTTCCTCTTCTATTGCATCAAGCTCTTGTCTGTGAAGACGGTATACATCACGTATGTTTCTTAACCATGGATTTAAAATCCCTAAATCGGCTTGTTGCATGGCAGCAAGTACACCGCCACAACCATAATGGCCACAAACTACAATGTGATTTACTTTTAAACTCGTTACGGCATAATTAATAACAGACATCGAATTAAGGTCTGTATTGGGAACCATATTAGCAATATTTCTGTGTACAAAAACTTGTCCAGGTTCTAATCCCATTAGATCTTCGGCAGAAACGCGGCTATCAGAACAACCTATATAAAGGAATTCAGGAGTTTGTCCGTCGCCTAATTTGTCAAAATATTTTTCGTCGCTTTGAAGCTTTTTTGCAATCCAATTGCGGTTATTCTCGAAGATCTGTTTGATGTCCATGTAGTATATTTAGATTGCAAATATAATAATCTATACGCGAATGATGAAATGTTCTTTTGGTTGTTCTCTTCTAAAAAATACAAATCCCCACTGAAACGTGTCTATCGTTACGCTAACTTTATTATGTTTTTGTATTATTTTCCAGGCCTCTTCCATATCTTTTGACCAATGAATATCATCAAAAATCCATACCGTTTCGTTGGTAACTGTAGGAAGTAATGCTTCAAAATAATCTAAAGTAGCTTGTTTTTGGTGGTTTCCGTCAAAATAAATAATATCAAATCGTTTAGATTTTAAGTCGCTGTTTTTTAAATAATGACTAAATTCTGAATTTAAAAATTCAATATTTATGCATTTGAATTTTTGCAACTGATTTTGAGCAACAGATAAGGTGTTTTTGCAGCCTTCTAAAGTTGTGATTTGTGCCTTTTTGTTTCCTAGAGAAAGTGCAGCAGTTGCTAATCCTACTGAAGTTCCTATTTCTAAAACAGATGAAGGCTGAAAATAATTTACAATACGGTATAATAATTGGGCTCTTCTTGTTGAAATTCCCGCAGTTGTAGCAATCTTTGAAATTTCTCTTTTATTAGATTTAAAAACTTTGGAACCGGCACCAAAATCAGTGACTTCAATAGTGTTTTTGTTTTCTAAAAGTGAATTCCTAAACTTTTTTAAAACCTCATATTCTGATTTTATTTTACGATCATAAAAGCATTTTGTCAATAAATTAAAGACAAATGGAGAATGAACTGCATGCTCGTTTTTGGAATGCCAAAGAAATTTTAGATATGATTTTACTTGAAATAACATAAAGGTTTATTACACAGAGTTGCACAAAAAAAAGCGAAGATACTCAGAGAATTCTTTACATTAAACACAAATTTTACTAATTACTACAGATTTTCTCAAGAGTATGGGTAAAAAGTATTTTTTGTTATGGCGTGATTCTTTTCGAAAATGAGTTAAACTGATCTCGTAAACTTTTAAAAAACTATATTTGCCGACTTGAAATTTACACTAAGAATAATTCCCGTTTTTTATGATGACGAAAGATGAAATAGCGCCTACGATTGCTATAACCTCAAATGAAATTGACAGATGTATCGCCATTTTGTCACAGTTAAATACTGATACCGATCAAATATTTGATATTGAAAAAGAGCAAAGAACAGCTTTGATAAAAGCAGCGGGACAGTTTTCGAGACCAGATCGTGATGAGCTTTCTCGCAGAAAAAAGGACGGAAGATTAGTGGCAAAACGCAAGAAAGAAAAGCAAGATAAAACGGCACGTAAAGAAACCGGAATTCGTTATGCTCGTGAAGCTAGTGTGTTTGTAGCTCCAAAATTATTGGCTTTTAATGAGCTTAATAGCAAAGAGCAATTAGAATTAGAAACCCCTAGAAATTGTTATGTATGTAAAACACCATTTACAAAGATGCATCACTTTTATGATACGATGTGTACCGATTGTGGTGATTTTAATTATGCCAAACGTTTTCAAACTGCCGATGTAAAAGGACAAGTATCAGTAATTACGGGATCTCGACTTAAAATTGGATACCACATCACACTAATGCTTTTGCGCGGTGGAGCAACGGTGATTGCAACAACTCGTTTTCCGGTGGATTCGGCTTTGCGTTTTTCTAAAGAACCCGATTTTATAGATTGGGGACATCGCTTAAAAATACATGGATTGGATTTAAGACATATTCCAAGTGTCGAAATATTCTGCAATTTTATAGAACAGAAATACGAAAGATTGGATATTCTAATTAATAATGCGGCACAAACGGTACGACGTCCTGCAGGGTTTTATACTCATTTGATGCAGAATGAAGAACGCCTACTTTCTGATTTACCCAAACAAGCACAAGAATTATTATTAGATCACACAAATTGTTTGGATGAATTGAAGATATTGACTTCTGGCGCCTCTTCCAATCAAAATATGCCAGTAACTTGGCACGGACCAGAACCTGGAATTGGTTTGCGAGCTTCCGCTAAATTATCTCAAATTCCGTATTCATTTGATAATGCCTTAGTGGCAAATGAAGTTTTTCCAGAAGGAGAACTTGATGCCGACTTGCAGCAAGTCGATTTAAGGAAAACAAATAGTTGGCGATTGAAATTAGGTCAAATAGAAACTACTGAAATGATCGAAGTACAACTCGTTAATTCGGTAGCGCCTTTTGTATTATGCAACCGCCTTTCGGAAGTGATGAAAAAAGAAAATACAGGACAAAAACACATTATAAACGTTTCTGCGATGGAAGGTAAGTTTCATCGCTTTTTTAAAGAAGCGCGTCATCCACACACGAATATGGCGAAAGCGGCGCTAAATATGCTTACTCACACGGCAGCAGGAGAATTAGCTAAAGTTGGAATTTTTATGAACGCCGTTGATACCGGTTGGGTAACTGACGAAGATCCGGCTGAGTTAGCCAAAAAGAAACAAGAAGAGGAAGATTTTCAGCCACCATTAGATATTGTTGATGGTGCAGCCCGAGTAATGGATCCGCTTTTTGACGGAATTAATACAGGAAAACATTGGTCCGGTAAATTCTTAAAAGACTACAATCCGATTCCTTGGTAAAAAAAATAACTTCAATAAAAAAACCACAACTTGATCTAATTCTGTTGTGGTTTTTTATTATAAATTATCAAAATACTGTAAATAATTACTTGAATTCATTTGTAATTTCAGTATGTCTTTTATCATAATTGGCGCAATCTTTTCCTAATTTAAATATGAAAAAAAATACAATACCTGCCAGAATAATAGTTGGTATTAACTTAATTTCTTTATTTAGAAAAGATTTAGAATTGTATTTTTTCATAATTTGTTTTATTTATTGATTTTAAACTTCTTGTTGTCTCTTCGTTTGCCATGGTTGGAAAATTTAGAAGTAGAGTGTTTATGCTAAGTAACGATATAAATAAAAACTGTAATCCCATTAAAGCCTTACTTACTGAAAAAGGTTGTTTTACGTTTCTTTTTTATTCTTTCAATATTTGCTTTAAATGATATTCTAAATGAACAACATAATCAATTATTAAAAATTCCAAAGTCAAATTTTTATCGTTAATTTTTATTTCTCGTATTAAATTTTCTTTTGGTATTCTTTTGATGATTTCAATGAGTTGTTTATTGTAAACTTTCCAAAAGGAAATTATTTGTTCTTTTTCAATTTCTTGATAGAAATTATATTCATTCCATTTATTTTGATCATACTTTATTTCTGGATTTTCTTCAAATTGTCCACGTATAAATCTTTGATGATTATTTGTAGCGCTATCAATTAAATGTCCAATAATTTGTTTTTTACTCTACTTATTTGCAGAGTGTTTTTTAGAAAAAATTTCATCTTCAATTTTACTAATAATTTCAGGAATTGTTTCAGTTAAATATTCAAGTCGACTAATTGATTGTTGAAGCATCTTTTTATTTTATCAAATTTCTAACATTTTCTCATTTTCTCATTTTTGTAAAAATAGCAAAATTGCTGTATTAATATTTTACAATTAATAACGATTTTTTTTTTAAACTATATAAAGCACTAATGATCCAGAATTTGTGCAGTTTAAATAATTAATTTATAGCTTTAAAACGCTTCATTTCTTCTTGTGGTTCTATAGCATTATATTGTTTCCAAATACTAGCATCGTAGGATTTTACATTTAGAAATTTAAAGTCAACTTCTTTTATTTTTTCAATTGTTTCAGTAGCTATTTTTGATCTTGATATGTTTAGGAATTCAGTAGTAGAGTTTGCGTTTCCCTCTATTTTCATGTCAATTGAAAGTACATCTTTCTCTCCTTTGGCTAACTCAATAAATTTTAATGGGCGATTCACATAAAAATACATTCCTGAATCTATTGTTGCATATTGCAAATAATAGCCGTTTCCTTCTGATTTTTTTTGA
This sequence comes from Flavobacterium pygoscelis, assembly GCF_023162025.1. Classification (NCBI taxonomy): domain Bacteria; kingdom Pseudomonadati; phylum Bacteroidota; class Flavobacteriia; order Flavobacteriales; family Flavobacteriaceae; genus Flavobacterium; species Flavobacterium pygoscelis. The sequence goes on from NZ_JALNUB010000012.1 coordinate 32,689, forward strand.
AAAATAATTGTTCCCTTGCTCACATTCTGAGACACTTTGATGCCTAATAGCAATTTCATGTTAAAACCCTCTAGTTTCTCGCCTTCATCTAAGGTATAGTCTACTCTTAATACAGCATAGTCGTTTTCTGAAACATATAATTTTCCTGAAAACTTTGCTTTACTTCTTCTAGGTTTAAAGGTTATTACATAGGCAAATTCATTATCAGCAAAATAGGTCGTTCCTTCGTAGGTATAATTATAAAGATCTGGGTCTGTTATAAAATTAAATTTCTTGGTCTGAGCAAAGTTATTTTGTGACAAAAATGATGTAATATTCCTTTTAGCGCTAGTCAACTGATTGGTTGCTTCAATACCTATTTTTTTATTTTTTCTGCTATTAAAATCTTTTCGCAAAGAGATGGAATCACGAGAGCCAAAAAGCCCACTTTTTACTCGATAATATTTAGTAGAATCAAGGTGTTGCAACATCATATTCATCGCTTTTTTTTCTAAATCCTCAGAGGAAGTAGCGCTACCTTCATTTTTTAACTTGGTTGCTTTTAAAACTTCTAATTTTGAAACGAATGAAGTTTTGCTTTCTTTTTTTACATTGGTGGTGTAATAATTACCAAGAATATCCGTAAATTCTTTAGGCGGGTGAGTAATTAGATTATTAGAAAAATTTTTGATATCAGCATTTGCTTTTTGAAGCGTCTGTTTAGTAAATCCTGTTGATTTTTCTATTTCCACATCAATTGTCTTAGGTTTAAAATAGTCCGATCGTCTGTAAAACACCATATCTTTTGATGGTGTACCATCACTTACATAATTACTTTTCAAGTTGGCTTTGACATTCGCCATAATCTGATCAGGATTTGGTTTTACATTGGATATAGTAACATCATTCAATTCATAAACAGCGGGAACAAGTTGAATAATAAAATTTGATTTTTTCAAGTCAGCAACATTAATTTGCTGATTGGCATATCCTAAATAGGAAATACTAAGTTTTGTTTGCTCTGAGCTATTACTTTCTGAAAGTGTAAAAAAACCTTCGGCATTAGAAACTAAATTTTCAGAATCGTTTACTCTGATATTCGCATAGGGAATACTTTCTTGAGTAGTGGCATCTATTATTTTACCTTTAATGTTCTGTGCAACTCCTATTTGATGAAGCAATAGAAGTAGAAACGATTGGATGATGATTTTTTGCATTTTTTGAATAATTGATTTGATGATTAATGATGTTTTCTAATTTAGCTCCTTATTGAATTGATTATAAGATACTATCGTTCTTTTTAGCGTTCCAAATATAGAAGATATTACATCATACTAATTATTAGTGTAACAGTTTATTAACATTTTTCTTACGAGTAAAACTTTTTTTTATAAAAAAGAAACCCAAATAACTTTAGTTTTGACTAAAATTATTTGGGTTTTTTAATACTAAATAGAAATACTATTTGTCTTGAGATATAAGAAGTTTTATCCTTCCATCTTAGCACTCAATTCAAACCAGCGTTCTTCTTTTGCTTCTATTTTGTTTATGATATTTTGCAATTCATTTGCCTTTTTTTCGATACTATCATCAGCTACTTTTCCTTCTGCAAAAAGCTGTTCAATCGAAATTTTTTGAGCTTCTAAATCCTTAATTTCTTTTTCCGTTTTCTGATATTCTTTTTGCTCGTTGAAAGTTAAGTTTCCAGTAGGATTATTTTGTTTCCAATCTTTCTTCTCGGCTTTATTTTCCTCTTTTTGAGCCACATCAGTACTGTCTTCATAAGCTCTAAAATCAGAATAATTACCTGGGAAATTTTCTACCACTCCTTGACCTCTAAAGATGAACAAGTGATCTACAATTTTATCCATAAAATAACGGTCATGCGATACTACTAAAAGACATCCAGGATAGTCTAAAAGGAAGCTTTCTAGCACGTTTAACGTCACAATATCCAAGTCATTTGTTGGCTCATCCAGAATCAAAAAGTTTGGATTCTGAATCAAAACCGTACACAAATACAGTCGTTTTAATTCGCCACCGCTCAATCGATCTACAAAATCATATTGTTTTTTGGCGTCAAAAAGAAAACGCTCTAGTAATTGTGAAGCAGAAATCAACTTCCCTTTCATCAACGGAATAAATTCTCCGTATTCCTTGATCACATCAATGACACGCTGTCCTGGTTTTGGGTTAATTCCGCTTTGCGTGTAATAGCCTAATTTTATAGTTTCTCCAATCACTACTTTTCCGCCATCAAGCGGTAAAGTTCCAGTCAATAAATTCAGGAAAGTCGATTTACCCGTTCCGTTTTTACCAATGATTCCAATACGTTCTCCGGGTTGAAAATCAAAACTAAAATTATCCATGATCACATGGTCCTTGAATTTTTTAGAGATTTTGTGAAGCTCAATAATTTTGCTTCCCATACGCTCCATGTTTATTTCAAGCTCAACCTTATTCTCGCGACGACGACTTTGCGCTTTTTCCTTAATATCGTAAAAATCATCTTGACGCGATTTAGATTTAGTTGTTCTCGCTTTTGGTTGACGGCGCATCCATTCTAATTCTTTTACGAATAGGTTTTGTGCTTTATCCACACTCGCATTTTCAGATGCAATGCGTTCCTCTTTTTTCTCTAAATAATAGGAATAATTCCCTTTGTAGTTGTATAATTTTCCATTATCAAGTTCGATGATTTCATTACAAACACGTTCCAAGAAGAAACGGTCGTGTGTTACCATAAATAAGGTAATATTTTCTTTGGCAAAATAACTTTCTAACCATTCGATCATTTCTAAATCCAAGTGATTCGTAGGTTCATCCAAGATTAATAAATCAGGACGATTGATCAAAATAATAGCTAATGACAACCGTTTTTTTTGTCCACCTGAAAGGTTTTTTACTTTCAGTTTGAAATCTTCTAATTTCAACTTGAACAAGATTTGTTTGTATTGCGTTTCAAAATCCCAGGCGTTATGCTGGTCCATTCCGTCAAAAGCTTTTTGGTACGCTTCTTCATCTTCTGGATTTTCTAATGCTTTTTCGTATGCTTCAATCACCTTTAAAATCTCATTATCCGACGCAAAAATGCTTTCTTCAATAGTTAATTCCTCTTGTAGATTATTGTTTTGCGACAAGAATGCCATTCTAATTCCTTTTCTCAAAACTACTTGACCTGTATCTGATTCTTCCAAACCATTAATGATACTCATAATTGTAGTTTTTCCAGAGCCGTTTTTGGCTATAAAGGCAATTTTTTGGTCTTTGTTAATCCCAAAAGAAATGTTTTCAAAAAGTGTTCTTTCTCCAAAAGACTTGGAAATATTTTCAACTGATAAGTAATTCACAATGCTAATTTTTTTGCAAAAGTAAGCTATTAAATGACTAATTGCGAATTGTTTATTTTAATATGACTTTTTGTCTCTAAAGTGTTGAGATATTTTGATAAAATACGCATTGATTTATTAATTCGGTTTCGTTTTACTCTTATAATCTCTATTAGAATAAAGGCCTATGTTGAATTTTTTTTAAAAAAAATCTTTTGTTTTTAATATATAAGATCTTAGAGTAATAAATTTTAAATGGGTAAATGAATCTATTTAATGTTTCAATAATTAAAAATAATAGTATAAGATTTAAGGTAAACTTTGACTTTTAAACATGGGAATTATGTAATTATCTTACTCTGTTTTGAAAGAATATTTTGTATTTTTTTTATAAATTTGGACGATTTATGAATTTTTTCAATTCATTTATTTTTAAACTTGATAACAATTTTCGGAAAGGTTTTACTTTAATTAAACCATACGATTTACCTCCAATATTAAATGATATTAATTGTAGATGACATTGTAGCAAATATAATTGCCTTAAAAAAAACATTAGAATTGCACAATATCGATGTTGATACTGCAGAATCTGGTGAGGAAGCGCTTAAGAAAATTTTAAAAATTAATTATAGCCTGATTATAATGGATGTTCAGATGCCTGGACTCGATGGCTTTGAAGTGGTAAAGATTTTATCGGGCAACAAAAAAACAAAAGACATACCGGTTATTTTTTTGTCGGCAATTAACATAGAAAAGAAATATATTTTTAAAGGTTACGAAACTGGCGCTGTTGATTATATAACAAAACCCGTAGATTCAGATTTGTTAATTCTAAAAGTAAAAACATTTATAAAAATCTACGATCAGCAGAACGAATTGAAAGTGATGAAGGATTTACTTTCTAAAGAAATTGCTATTCGAACCGAAGCTCAAGATAATTTAGAAATGAAAATTATTGAGAGAACTAAAGAATTAGTTTTGAAAAATGAAGAATTAGAATTCAAAAACCACGAATTACAGCAGTTTTCTTGGGTAGTTTCACATGATTTGAATGAACCAATCCGAAAAATTCAAATCTTTATCGGAATTCTGAAAGACTTATATTTAAAGGACAATCCAAAAGCAATAGATTATGTAAATCGGACAATGAAATCGGCCGAGCGAATGCAAACTTTAATTAGTGATTTGCTAGCTTATTCGAGATTGTCGTCAAAAGTGGTTTTAGAAAAAACAGACTTAAATATAGTTTTACAAGAAGTGCTATCTGATTTTGATTATCAAATAGAAAATAAGAATGCCGTGGTAAAAATATGTGATTTACCCGTAATTGATAGTATTCCGAGTCAGTTAAGACAAGTGTTTCAGAACTTGATAGGAAATGCGCTCAAATTTTCAGGGAATGTTGCTATTCCTACCATAGAAATTAGTTCAGAATTAATCTTGACCAAGGATTTTGAAGGCCAAGCTTCACCAGAAGGTAAATTTTGCCGAATTACTATTTCTGATAATGGAATTGGTTTTGATGAAATTTATTTGGACCGAATTTTTGTTATTTTTCAAAGCTTGAATGATCGCTCTATTTACGAAGGAACCGGAATAGGACTTGCCATTTCTAAAAAAATAATGGAAAAACACAACGGACTGATTACTGCAAAAAGTCAATTAGGAAAAGGTGCTAGTTTTATCCTGGTTTTGCCCTTACAACATGATATTCAAAACAATTAGATTAAAATTTATGAGAAGTAATTTTAAAAGAAATTTATTAATAAGTTCTACGATTTCATTGCTGGTATTAGTAGTAAGTTCTACAGCGTCTTATATTAGTATAAAAAAATTATTAGAAAGTGTTTATTGGGTCAATCATACTCAAGAGATTATTTATAATTTGAATCAGGGTCAAGCCGTATTAACGGACGGTCAAACTAGCATGCGCGGTTTTTTAATTACAGGAAACGAGCAGTTTGTTGATATGTATAAAAAAGCCGAATTGGAATCAAATATCTATTTTAACAAACTCGATGATCTGACAAAAAACAATTCTTTACAGCAAAAATCACTAAAAGAATTAAAGGTTCTCCGAGCCAATTATTTTCAATATCTCAATAAGCAAATTGACAAAAAACGCCTTGGAAAATTGACAGCAACATTTGATCTTAATGAAGGGAAAAAGTTGATGGATGAATTAAGAGAGAATTTTAAACAAGTAGAAAAAAATGAACAAACGCAATTAAAAAATCGTAATCAGAGTTCACAAGATTATGGTAGTTATAGTTTAATTCTAATTATTGTAGCATTTATCATAGCCTTTTTTATCTCAGTAATATTCTTAATTCGTATTTTAAGAGATTTTACAGAACGTGCTAAATTGCAAGAAGAATTATTGCAAAAAGATAAAGAAACAGCTCAAAGGATTGAAGCCATTAGCACTATTGCAGTAAATATAGCTAAAGGCAATTACGATATCAAAGTAGATGATAGTAAAGCAGACGCATTAGGAAGTGTTGGTGATTCACTAAATAATATGAGTACTTCTTTAAAAAAATCGTTCACTTTATTATCTGATAAAGAGTGGTTACAAGCGGGTATTGCTAATCTTAATAGTGTCATGTTGGGAGATAAAAATCTTGAGGAATTATCAAACGATATTATCGAGTTTTTGTGTGTTTACACCAATAGTAGTGCGGGTGCATTTTATGTTTTAGAAGGAGAAACACTTTTTGCAAAAGCAGGATATAGTTACGTTCCTAACAAAAATAGAACACAAATTAAAAAAGGAGAAGGTTTACTTGGACAAACGATTGTTTCAGGAAAACTGCTAGAGATCAAAGGAGTTCCATCTGAAGATATTCAAATTAGTTATGCCTTGGGCGAAATAAAACCTACTCATATTGTTGCCTTACCATTAATAGATAATAAAGTAGAAGGAGCGTTAGAATTAGTTAGTATCACTGGTTTTACTAGCTTGCATTTAGAGTTTTTAAAAATTATTAGTAATAATATTGGAATTGCTTTAAAATCTACTCAGAATAGAAAAAGGGTACTCGAATTACTAGAAGAAACGGAGGCGCAATCTGAAGAATTACGCATTCAGCATAGTGAATTAGAGTCAATGAACGCAGAGTTAGAAACACAAACTGAAAAACTACAAGCCTCAGAAGAAGAATTAAGAGTACAACAAGAAGAATTGGAACAAACCAATGAAGAGCTTTCGGAACGCAGTATTTTATTAGAAGAAAAAAATACTGAAATTTTAAAAAAATCAGAAGCTTTAGAGTTATCAACCCGTTACAAATCGGAGTTTTTAGCTAATATGTCACATGAATTGCGTACTCCGTTAAACTCTATATTACTTTTAAGTAGGTTGTTATCAGAGAATAATAATCAGAGTATGAACAGTGAGGAAATAGAATTTGCACAAGTAATTCAAAGTTCAGGAAATAGCTTGTTAGGACTAATTGATGAAATTTTAGATTTATCTAAAATTGAAGCTGGAAAAATGGAGCTTGAGTTTATAGATGTTACCACGAAAGAAATAACAGATGGTTTATCTAGTTTGTTTACGCAAGTTGCCAAAGAAAAAAATATAGGCTTTGAAATTATAGCCAATGAAGCTCCTATTATTCTTAAAACAGATAAAATGCGTTTAGAACAGATTCTAAAAAACTTAATTTCTAATGCATTAAAATTTACCAATCGCGGTTCTGTAACACTAGAGATTAAAATAAATACTGATGATGACAAAATAATCTGTTTCATTGTAAAAGATACTGGAATTGGAATTCCGTTAGACATGCAACCACTCGTTTTTGAAGCTTTTCAGCAAGCAGACGGTTCAACCAAAAGAAAATATGGCGGAACAGGTTTGGGCTTATCGATCAGTCGCGAATTGGCAAAATTACTTAGTGGCGAAATACTATTAAATAGTGTAGAGGGTGAAGGAAGTACTTTTACTTTATGTTTGCCACGATTTGTATCTCAAAGTAGTAAAGTAGTAATTGATAAAAGACCGTTGCTAACTATTCCTGAAAACAATACTATTGTAGAGAAAGAAACTAAGAAGAAATACATATCTGAAATAATTCCAGAGGAGATAGAAGACGATAGAGATTCTATTTTATCTGGTGATAAAGTTATTTTGATTGTCGAAGATGATATGAATTTTGCTAAATCACTTTTAGCATTTAGCAGGCAAAACGGCTATAAAACAGTTGTGGCTGTTCGAGGAGATTATGCCTTAAAGTTTGCTATTTTATACAAACCAGTAGGAATACTCTTGGATATTGAGTTGCCTATAAAAAGTGGATGGGAAGTATTAGAGGAAATAAAAAATCACTCACAAACTAAGCACATTCCAGTTCATATTATGTCATCACATAAATTAAAACAGGAAAGTTTGCTACAAGGTGCAGTTGACTTTCTTCATAAACCGGTTGCTTTTGATCGAATTCCAGAGGTTTTTACTCGAATAGAACATATCATTAGTAAGGAATCACAAAAAGTTTTAATTATAGAAGACAATCCCAAACATGCCAAAGCATTGGCTTTCTTTTTAGAAAATCACAATATCAATTCGGAGATAAAAAGTGAAGTTTCTGAAGGTTTAGACGCGCTAAATAAAAAAGATATCGATTGTGTAATCCTTGATATGGGAATTCCCGATAAACAAGCATACGAGATTTTAGAAGGAGTTAAGAAAAGTCCTGGATTAGAAAATCTTCCTGTAATTGTTTTTACAGGGAAAAGTTTGTCACTAAAAGAAGAGGTTAAAATTAAAAAATATGCCGATTCTATTATTGTAAAAACGGCTCATTCGTATCAGAGAATGTTAGATGAGGTTTCTCTTTTTCTACATTTAGTGGAAGAGAACAAAGGAACCGATGATAAAAAAGAAAATTTTAAAAAGTTAAATCAACTCAACAATATTTTACATAATAAAAAAGTTCTAATTGTCGATGATGATGTTAGAAATATCTATTCTCTCACCAAAGCTTTAGAAGCTTTTAAGATGAATGTAATAACAGCTTTTGATGGTAATGAAGCTATCAAAATGTTAGCTGAACATACCGATACCGATATTGTTTTATTAGATATGATGATGCCTAATATGGATGGTTATGAAACGGCCGAAAAAATTAGAAACAATCCTAAAATGATAGCATTACCTTTGATAGCAGTTACCGCCAAGGCTATGACAGGCGATAGAGAAAAATGCATTAAAGCAGGCGCTTCAGATTATATAACAAAACCAGTAGATATAGACCAATTACTTTCGTTATTAAGAGTGTGGTTGTATGATAAAGTTTAATTAAAAATTGATTTAAATTTATGAATAAGAAGAAACTCTTAATTATTGACGATGATCCAAGGAATATTTTTGCATTGGTAAATACGTTACGTGCAAGATCTTATGAATGTCTTTCTTGCTTGAGTGCCGAAGAAGCGTTAGTACTTTTAGAAACAGATCAAATTTTCGATGCTGTTTTAATAGATATGATGATGCCAGATATGGATGGTTATGATGCTATTCCATTGATTAAAAAAATTCCTTCTCGCAAGTCAACAACAATTATTGCAGTAACGGCTCAGGCGATGACTGGTGATAAAGAAAAATGCTTTGAAGCAGGTGCGGATGTTTATATCTCAAAACCTGTTGATGTAGATAAACTACTTGTAGCCTTATCTAAAATTTAAGTTTATTATGATAGAGGACATAGAATTAGATACTTTTATTAACGATGTTTATGAATATTATGGTTTTGATTTTGGAAATTACTCTAGGGCTTCCTTAAAAAGACGTGTTAATAGAATCATGCAGTTAGATGGTTTTTCCAGTTTTTATGATTTTTTGTCAAAAGTGAAATACGAAGCCGATTATTACAAAAGAGTTGTTGATGAAATTACGGTGAATGTAACCGAAATGTTCAGAGATCCATCTTTTTATAAAGTTTTGCGGAATGAAATTTTACCTGTTTTAGCGACAAAACCTTTTATACGGATTTGGCATGCTGGTTGTTCTAGCGGGGAAGAGGTTTACTCTATGGCTATTTTATTAAAAGAGGCTGGCTTGCTACATAAATCAATATTGTATGCAACGGATATCAATTCGAAGGTTTTAGAAACGGCAAAAAAAGGAATTTTTCCGTTGCGAATGATGAAAGACTATTCTGAGAACTATAGAGATTCTGGAGGACAAGAAGATTTTTCTAATTATTATATTGCCAATTATGGCAATGCAAAATTTAGTGAAGATTTAATTAAGAAAATGGTTTTTTCGCAACATAATCTTGTTTCAGATACTTCATTCAATGAATTTGATATGATTTTTTGTCGCAATGTTTTAATCTACTTTGACAACGATTTGCAAAGCAGAGCCATTAATTTATTTGACCAAAGTCTTTCTATACTTGGTTTCTTAGCATTAGGAACCAAAGAGACTATAAAATACTCCATTGGTCAAGGAAAATACAAACAAGTGCAGAAAGAAAAATTATGGAGAAAAATAAAGTAGCAGCAAACTGTAAAGTTCTCATTATTGGCGGCTCTGCGGGCAGCTTGCATGCACTTATGGATATATTGCCTAATTTGCCAGCAATACGGTCCTTTGCATTGGTAATTGTCCTTCATAGAAAACATTCTCATGATGTAACTTTAGAAGAATTATTAAAGATAAAATCAAAAACTCCATTAAAATTTATTGAGGACAAAATGCCTTTTGAACCTGGCTTTTTATATGTAGTTCCTTCTAATTACCACTTGCTATTTGAAAAAAATGGTACTCTGGCTTTAGATAGCTCTGAAAAAGTAAATTACAGCAGACCTAGTATTGACGTTTCTTTTGAAGCTGCTGCAGAAATTTACAGCAGTAATGTAATAGGAATTTTGCTTTCAGGCTCCAATGCCGATGGCACTGCGGGATTACAAGCCATTCAGAAATCAGGAGGTACTGTTGTGGTTCAGAATCCAACATCAGCTGATATGCCTTTTATGCCGAATAATGCCATTCAAAATATGATACCAGATTATATTTTGACAACAGAGGAAATATTGAAATTTATTCTTTTGATAAATGGGTGATGAATTCCAATTAAATCAATCGTAATGATAATTTTATGATCAATAAATTTTAGCATCCTATTCTTCCAGTTTCTTTATGCATTGTTCTCTAATTTGCCAAATGCTATCCAAGTCCCTATTTAATAAGTTTTCTTTTATCCAAATCTTTATGTAATTTTTATGATAATTTACTTTAAAAACATTGACTTGTTCAGGTTCAATTTCAATTTCTTCGACAATATCAGGTAGCAACTTTTCAATATCAGAATTATTATTAGTTATGTCTATTCGTAGATTATTTAATTTTAAGTAACAATGTGCCTCTGGAATATATTCTAATCTATTATCTAATAGTATGTTTCCAATCTTTGGAGTATTTAAATGGTTCATTTTATATATACCTAAGATGAGTTTTACGTTTTGAAAATTATTTAGGTCAGCAACTTTTTTTAAAAAGGAATGTTTAGAGCTACAAGTACCCTTTTTTTCTTTAAGAACTAGTGAGAAATCTTCTCGGTTTAAATTTCTTCCATATTCCAGTTTTCTCGTAAACTCAATTAAGTCACTCCAGTTTTTAATCCCTTTTTCAATGATTAAATTAGTCAAATAATCATTGGAATTAAAGTAAAGTTCTTTGATCGAAAATATAACATTAAATCCGTCCGGATCTGAAATCATTAATCCATTTTTTAACCAATATGGATTTTTAGAGACTTCAGTTTTTATATTCTTTTTTCTTATCGTTTCCCTAATCTTATTTAATTCAATTTCAGAGTTCAAATAAAAAACAAGTATATCATCTTGATCAAACTTACGTTTTGGTAGGTCACTTGAAGTGGTGAATTCTAAATGCCAATTAGCATTTTTAGGACCTAAGAAAATTCCATTATAATTATTATGTTTTTCAAAAGATCCAATTTTTTCTAGTCCTACGACTTCTAAATAAAATTTTTCAATTTTCTCTAAATCATCAGTATGTCTTGCGTATCTAAATATCATTTTTATTATTTACATTATAATTTAATCTAAAATTTATTTATGGTATCAAATCATTTAATACTTATGAAATTTTATGTTTAAAGTAGGGAGAGTATCTTTCTAAAGTGTCTTGTTTTCAAATCATTAAAATTTGAATAAAGTCAAAACAAATAAACTCTTCTCTTAAAATTTAATGCTTTTATCTATTGATATCTATATTGTATCATAATGATTTGGATAAAAATCAATTAAAGATTTAACTTTTAATGTTTTACTTAAAAGAAAGAATTTTCATTCAATTTATAAAATTATTGAAGGTATTTTTTAGCGATATTTTTTTTACATCTTCTACAATTTGGTCAGTTGAGAATTCAGCCAAGTTCAAACGAAAATTACCATACCTATCTACTACTGCGGAACTAAAACATGGATAATGCATTTTGAAAAATAACTTTTCAATTACTCGATCGTTATCCTTTTCCCAATTTATTTTTTCTGGATGATAATATTTTAAATCTTCATCAGTTTTATAAATCCAAAAGTGATTGTATTTTGTTATTCTATCAAGTTTATTTTTGTATTCTGTTTCAAAAAAATCTATACTTAAACTATCCGATCTATTATTACATTCATCTTTTCCTGGGTAGAAAATTAATATAGTAATTTCATTTTCTAAAGGTCCAATTTTACTAAGTTCCTTTTTTAACAATGATAATTCTTCATTATTTAGTTTTCCTGTTGTTTTACGTTTATATAGTATTTTAGTAATATGATCTTCAATATCATATTGGTTATAATTAAAAAATTTCTCTTTTTTTACATATTTTTCAAATTCTTGTTTGCTGATTTCTTGAAAATTTATACCATAATACTTTTCAGGTTTTGATTGAGCAATTATTGTTTGAAAGCAAATAAATAAACCTAATGTCAATGTGGAAATTAAGTTTCTCATATAATTTTCGCTTAGTTGTAGGTGTTAATGTGACAGTCATCGTACATTATTAGTTTAGCTAATTTATAAAAATAATATTACAAATTGTATTTTTTAATTAACAGATAGATTTCTGCTAGTTTGCGTGTAGAATAGTAATGAAATTGAAAAGCATCAAATACCAATTAGAATAGGTTTCAACGAGATAAATCGTATTTTTTTTTGAATGAGAAAGATTTTAACGAATTGCCTATTTTGCCTAGGCGTAATGCCACAACAATTTTGAAAACAAACATCACAAAAAAAGCGCTCTCTTTCGAGAACGCTTTCCATATTATAAATTACTATATATTAGTTGTTTTCAATCCATTTTCTAGCATTGACAAACGCTTCGTGCCAAGGAGAAACTTCGTCGTTTCTATCTTTTGGATAATGTGCCCAGTTCCATTGGTAGGTAGAACGCTCGATGTGCGGCATGGTCACCAAATGGCGTCCTGTAACATCACAAAGCATGGCCACATCATAATGAGAACCGTTTGGATTAGCAGGATAGCCCTCGTAAGCGTATTTCCCAACAATGTTGTAACGCTCTTCGCCCAATGGCAATTCGAATTTTCCTTCTCCATGCGAAACCCAAACTCCTAATGTCGCTCCAGCCAAGCTTGACAACATCACCGATTTGTTTTCTTGTACGGTTACTGATGTAAAAATACTTTCGTGTTTGTTACTGTCGTTGTACAACATTTTTGGCATTTGTTCGTGCTCTGAATGGATTAATTCTAATTCGACGAACAACTGACAACCGTTGCAAATTCCTACTGATAAAGTGTCTTCGCGTTTGAAGAAATTATCTAAAGCCGTTTTTGCTTTTTCGTTGTATAAAAAGGCTCCCGCCCAACCTTTGGCAGAACCTAAAACATCTGAGTTAGAGAAACCTCCAACCGCTCCGATGAATTGAATGTCTTCTAAATTTTCACGTCCTGATATTAAATCGGTCATGTGAATGTCTTTGACATCAAAACCAGCTAAATACATTGCATTTGCCATTTCACGCTCGGAATTACTTCCTTTTTCACGAATAATAGCTGCCTTTGGCTTCTCGACTGCGCTCGAAGTGACAGGTAATTTACCTGTAAAGTGTTTAGGGAACGTATACTGTAACGGTTGGTTTTTATAATTATTGAAACGCTCTTGTGCCGTTCCGTTTTTTGATTGTTTTTGGTCTAATAAAAACGAAGTTTTAAACCAAATGTCTCTGTATTTTGCAATATCTAATTTACAAGGACCGAAGTCTAAAGTAGCATCGGTAGTAGCGTTTCCTAATTTGTAGAAAGCAACTCCTTTAGCGTTTAATTTAGCTTCAATCGTCGCATTGTCTTTCGCTTGGAAGACGATTCCGATATTCTCCGCAAATAAATACTTGATGATGTCTTTTTCTTCAAAAACAGAGAAATCTATTTTAGCTCCTAAATTCACATCAGCAAAACACATTTCTAATAAAGTAGTGATTAAACCACCACTTCCGATATCGTGTCCTGCAAGAATTTGATCGTCTAAAATTAATTCTTGAATGGTATTAAACGCTTTTTTGAAGAAAGCAGCACTTTTAATAGTTGGTGCTTCGTTTCCTATGGCATTTAATGTTTGTGCGAATGACGAACCACCTAATTTAAAATCGTCTTGCGATAAATTGATATAATAAATAGCGCCACCGTCTTTTTGAAGGACAGGTTCTACTACTTTTTTGATATCGATACAGTTACCACCTGCCGAAATAATTACCGTTCCTGGTGCGATTACTTCGTCATTTGGATATTTTTGTTTCATAGAAAGCGAATCTTTTCCTGTTGGAATATTGATTCCCAATTCAATTGCAAATTCCGAACAAGCTTCTACCGCTGCATATAAACGAGCGTCTTCTCCTTCATTTTTACAAGCCCACATCCAGTTGGCAGATAATGAAATCCCTTTCATTCCATCTTTAATAGGAGCCCAAACAATGTTTGATAACGATTCTGCAATGGCAGTTCGTGTACCAGCAACCGGATCAATTAAAGAGGCAATAGGAGAGTGCCCGATTGACGTAGCAACACCTTCTATTCCTTGGTAATCTAAAGCCATTACACCAACATTATTCAATGGCAATTGCAACGGTCCAGCAGTTTGTTGTTTGGCAACTTTACCACCTACGCAACGGTCTACTTTATTGGTCAACCAGTCTTTACAAGCCACTGCTTCTAATTGCAATACTTGTTCTAAGTAAGTCGAAATGTTTCTTACAGAATACTCTAATGGACCATAGTTGTAAGCAATTGTTTTATCGTTCATTACGGTTTTTGGAGAACTCCCGAAGAAGTCTTCTAAAGCATAATCCATTGGTTTAGCACCAGTCGATTTTGATTTTTCCTCCATATTATTTGAATTTTGGAAGTCAAGAACCCGCTTTTTATCTCTTTCGGAAAAGAATTTTTCGTTGCGGGTTTCAAAAGTAAAACGGTGATCGCCCGTTACATCACCCACTTGGTACATTGGAGAACGTTCTCTATCGGCCACTCTTTGTAATAAATCAATGTCTTTTTGACCAATTACCAATCCCATTCTTTCTTGAGATTCGTTACCGATTATTTCTTTTGCCGAAAGGGTAGGATCGCCAACAGGTAATTTATCTAGATCGATTAATCCACCCGTTTCTTCCACTAATTCTGAAAGACAGTTTAAGTGTCCGCCAGCACCGTGATCGTGAATAGAAACAATTGGATTGTTGTCACTTTCTACAAAGGCACGAATGGCATTTGCCGCACGTTTTTGCATTTCTGGGTTCGAACGCTGTATGGCATTCAACTCAATTCCGGAACCAAAAGCGCCAGTATCTGCAGAGGAAACTGCAGCACCACCCATTCCGATTCTATAATTTTCTCCACCTATAATAACGATTTTGTCGCCTTCTTGTGGTTTTTTCTTAAGCGCTTGGTCTAATTTTCCATATCCAATTCCACCCGCCTGCATGATTACTTTGTCGTAACCAATTTTGCGATTATTTTCTTCGTGTTCGAAAGTTAAAACAGAACCTGTAATTAGCGGTTGTCCAAATTTATTTCCAAAATCAGAAGCTCCATTAGAGGCTTTAATTAAAATATCCATTGGAGTTTGATACAACCATTTTCGTGCAGCTACGGCATCTTCCCAAGGACGATTTTCTTCTAGTCTAGAATAAGAAGTCATATAAACTGCTGTTCCTGCTAATGGCAAAGAACCTTGTCCACCAGCCAAACGGTCGCGAATTTCTCCACCTGAACCTGTTGCAGCTCCGTTGAAAGGTTCTACCGTTGTTGGGAAATTGTGCGTTTCTGCTTTTAACGATATAACCGAATCAAATTCTTTGATTTCGTAAAAATCAGCTTTGTCAGCCGTTTTTGGAGCAAATTGTTGCACTCTTGGCCCTTTTACAAAAGCCACATTATCTTTATACGCCGAAACGATATCGTTCGGGTTTTCTTGAGATGTTTTTTTGATTAATTTGAAAAGAGATGTTTCTTTTTCTACTCCATCAATTACAAATGTTCCGTTGAAAATTTTGTGACGACAGTGCTCTGAATTCGCTTGTGAGAAAGCAAAAATCTCAGAATCGGTTAATTTTCTACCTAATTTGGTTGCTAAATTATCCAAATATTCTACTTCTTCCAAGCTTAAAGCCAAACCTTCCTTTTTATTGTACGCATCGATATCATCAATGTCTAAAATAGGTTCTGGTTGCACATTTATCGTAAAAATATCTTGATTTAATTCCGTATATTTTTGCGAAAGCATTGGGTCGAAATCAGTGAAATCGGCCGTTGCTTTATGAAATTCCTCAATTCGAATGATCCCTGAAATCCCCATATTTTGAGTAATTTCAACGGCATTAGTACTCCAAGGCGTCACCATAGTGGCACGTGGTCCAACAAAAAAATCCGTGAGTACGGATTTTTCTATTTTATTTGAGTCGGCAAAAAGCCAGTTTAATTTTGAAATGTCTTGAGCCGAAATTTCGTTTTGCGTTTGTACTGCAAAAACAGTTTTGCTTTGGTTTTCAAAGAAATGGATCATTGTTGTGTAGTTTGTTGTATTTAGGTGCAAATTTAGTTTAAAAAAATAGTACGAGCAAGGATTAAAATTCCAAAAATAAAATTTAAATTTCAGTTTATAAATATCAAATTAGGATTAAAAAGTGCTTTTAATTCACTTCAAGTAAAAAGTAGGTGAGGTTAAAAATAATTTTTTTAGTTGTACCAAAAATAATAGAATTTATAAGTGTTGAAATCCTATGTGCTTTTCGTTATTTAAAAACAGAATTAAAATAAAAGAGCAAAATTAATAAATGTCGCTCTTTTATCTCCAGGATTTAATTTACAATTATTTTTTTAGTAACTGTAGTGTTTTCGTTGGTTATTTTTACAAAGTAGATTCCTGTTTGGAGATTTTCAACTGTTGATAAAGGACTATTTTTTAAAGTTTTATCATAAACTTTTTGTCCCAAAATTGTAAATATTTGGATGGTATGTTTTTCATTAGCATCTTCAAATTTTATTTTTATAGTACCTTTTGATGGATTTGGATAAATATTGAAATTACTACTTTCAAAAGTATTAGTTCCTAAAGTGGTTACAGAATGACTACCAATACCATCACAAATATCTTTCCCATAGATATCCCATTCACCAATTTTATCAAATGTAATATTTGGAGCAACAATACTAGGTTTTCTTCTCAAAGTAACATCAGCACCAAATTTAGCAGTTCCTCCGTTGAATGTTCCAACAATGTCAATTAATACTCCATCTTTAAACAATCCTATTGGATCATCTCCGTTGTAAGCTTCCTGATTATTAGAAATTAAGTTTGCGTTAGCAGTCGAGTAACAAGTAACTGCTATTTGAGGGGCGACCACTACGAATACGGAACCGCTGGCCAAGTTTCCTGTTAAATTAAATCCTGTAGTCCATGCTCCAGCCCCGTTACTTTGTTTTTTTATTGAATAACCCGCTAAGTTTACGTCTGCTCCTGTGAAGTTTGCAATTTCTAATGCTTTATTAAAACTAGAGCCTTCTACATATTCCGAGAAAAATAACTCTGTTGCCCCTGAACCTCCTGTTGGAGTTGCAGTGGTAGTTCCAATTGCAGTTGTAGAAGCGATTGATGAATTTCTTTCATCGTCTCGAGTAATTATATAAAAGCTATAAGAAGTGGAAGGCAATAATCCTGTAATTGTTGAAGTTAAGCCATTTTGAGTAGATTTATAAACATTATCTACATATATGTCATATCCAGTAACAGCAACATTGTCAGTAGCCGCTGTCCAATTCAAAGTTGCAGAATTTGAAGTTAAAGCAGTTATGGTGAGATCGGTAACTGCAGTAGGCGCTTCGGTATCGGGTAATTCAGTAGTCCACACAGCAGCAACATATTCAGGATGGTCAATGTAGGGATTTCTATTATTTTGACGCGCATAGATTGCGTTGTTTCTTTCAATTTCTTTGTCACTTACAGGATCCAAATTGTGCCACGCTAACAATTGATTTAAAAAAGATGTTGTAAATGCTTTTTTTGAAGATCCGTTAAACATAGGATAGGTATAACTAGCAATTGTATTCTCGTAACGCGTTGCAAAGTAAAAATACATTCTTGCTATGTCACCTTTAAATTCATCTATTGGTTCAAAAACTAAACCAGAATAGCCCGATGTTGTACTAAGACCTAATTTGCTCCCATTTTGAGTTACAAGAGTTGGAACTGTTACATTTGAATGTGGATAATTAGATCTAATTCCGTTTACTTTTCCGTCTGTAGGTGTGATGAAATGCGCATCAGAAACCATTGGAGATTGCTCATTAAATACAGATTGTGGTATGATGTGTTCTCTGTTGTAACAATCGCCTTCATTATCGTATCCACTTGATCCACAACGTTGAGTAGCATTAATGCTAAAATTATAGGGATCTATTCCTGTTGGATTTTCGGAATACATGTCTAAAACAGATCCGTCATTTTCATAAGAATGATCAACATCAGATGTTTCGTAAGTAACATATAATTCACCGTAACTAAGTACAGTATGCCCTTTGATGATGTTGTATAATTGAGTTTTTAGCGTATATCCACTGCCATTTGCAGAAGAGTAATATCCTGCAGGTGCTTGAGCAAAAATTGTTGTAAAAAGTAATAAAAAAAGTAACGAGTAAATTTGTTTCATTCGGTTATTGGTTAATGTAATTTTAAGTAAATTGTTTTTGCAAATTTTAGCTAATATAAGAAGCTCAATTATTCCTTTGTGTTATTTAATCATTAAATTATTAACAAGAATAAATTTATATAAAAACAATACTAATTAAATAAATATTACACCAATAATCTATATTTGAGTTTTCTGATTTTACATCAAGAACCATTTATAAAGAGTGACTTACTTGGGAAATTCCATACTTTGATACGCACCCAAATCAGGAGGCAAAGTTCTGGTTTTTCCTAAAACGTCTAGCGGAATTAAATAGGCCGAATTCCCTTTTGCGAAAGCCGAAGAACTTGGGTCAATATTTAATTTACTTTTTGAAATTTTAAAAAATTTGGGATCTTTGTTTAAAATTATACCGTTATAATGCAATGGATCTGAAAAGAATTGATAATCTGGATTGGTGGCGAATTTTGTATTGGTATTGTCAAATTTTAGCAAGCAGTTATTGAATTTATACTCAAATGTAGCGCCTGTTTTTTTATTCAAACTCATTTCGTTCGAATAAGATCCGTAAATAATACAGTTGTTAAAAGTGGCTGCAGTCAAATCTTTAACCTCGGGAATTGCACCTGTAATGTAGTTACTTATATAAACTGAAACTTGCTGCGAGCTGTTCCAATTATTGTTAAAAGTAGAATGTGTAAAAGTGTAATCACCTCCATAAGTACACGCTAAATTAGCTTGACCGGAATTATTAATCACTACATTTTGCGCATCAATTTTTGCGGTCTGCGCCAAAATTCCGTAGTTTGTTGAGTTGTAAATTTGAGTGTTTTTGATCAAAACTGTTGAGCCATCATTGTTTTGAATTAATAATCCAATGGAAGCATTTTTAATGGTTAAATGATTGAAAGAATTGTTAGTGCTGCCAGCAGTAAGCCAAATAGTTCCCCATTGTCCTGGAATATTTGTAAAATCAGTTTCTAAGCGATCGCCTTCAAAAGTCACTTCGTTTTCCATTTTTTCTGTTGTAGAAACGGTTCCATTCACTTGTATCGAACCTTTATTAGAAACAATAAGTCCGGAATTTGAATGAAAATAAACTTTAGTTCCGGCTTCAAAAGTGGCTATTTTATTGGATGGTACGGCTGCATAACCATAAATTACATAAGGTTTATTTTTGGTAAACTGTAATTCGTTTCCATTAATGGGATCATTTTCATCCAAATAAAAACCTTCAATTTTTTCATCTCCAATAGGAAGTGTTTCAGTCGTTCCATCGGCATAACGTTTAGGATATAGGAAAACGGCATCTTGAATAAGGGTTACCAATTCTACATTTTGAAGATTTTTCCCACTATCAAACTGAATTTGATCCGTGTATAAAAAATCATTTGGGTTTGCGTCTGCACTATTTGCGGTGGTTTCTATAAAAATATACAAACTGTCTTTGGCAAGTATATCAACATTATTAAAGATTTTTCCATTGTTTCCTTGCATTCCATCAACGGATAATCGGTATTTAGAGTTCAGCCCTTTTCCTAATCGTATACTTGGAATTGTAATATCATTTTTGCTTCTATTATAAACTTTTAGTCGGTAGGTACTAGAACCAATATTTGTAAAAACAGTATCTAGATATATAGTATCTCTAGAAAACTCTAACTTTCCGTTACTAGCTACCGTTTCAAAATCAGAGCGACAAGAACAAATAGAAAATACCATTCCAATAAAAAATAATACTATCTGTGGACGCATTTGAGTTTGTTTTTTTTGTAAAAATAGGTAAAATCTATATTGAAATTAGAATAACAAATATAATTGGAGTCTTCAACCATATCTTTTAATTAATTTTACCAATTAAAATACTGTAACATGACTTTTGACAAAGAAAAAATACTTAATTATTGTAATCTTATTTCTGAAAATACATTAATGAGAACGCTCAATATTACTTACACTGACGCAGGAGAAGATTTTTTAGTAGCTACAATGCCCGTAACACCAGCGGTACATCAACCGGTTGGATTATTACACGGTGGTGCCTCAGTAGCATTAGCGGAAAGTGTTGGAAGCGCTGCTTCGATGCTGTTTGTAAATCCAGAAGTGAGTGAAGTGCGCGGAATAGAAATATCAGCGAATCATTTAAAAGCAAAACGCAACGGAATTGTTACTGCAACTGCCAAAATTGTTCATAAAGGACGTAGCATTCACTTATGGGAAATAAGAATTACTGACGAAAGCAATAATCTAATTTCACTATGTAAATTAACCAATATGATTTTACCAAAAAGAAAAAGTGAAGATAAATAATGGAAACAATTGAAAGAAAAATTCAGAATCAACTGGAGAAAAATCTTCCTTTCGTTTTGTATTCTAAACCCAATTCAGAAGAAACAACCGTTTTTTTACAACATAACGATTCTGTTTTTGAAATCAATGATTTTGGCGAAAAAGGGTTTGTTTTGGCTAGTTTTGATGGATCAAAAACTTATTTGATTCCTGAAAATGAATCCGAAATAGCACATTTTGTTTTGGATAAAACAGAAATTCAGTTTTCTCCCAAAAAAGATACTCTACTAGATGCTGTTTCAAAAACAGATTTTGAAATCTTAGTAGCAAAAGGGGTTCAAGCTATAAAAGAAGAGCATTTCAAAAAAGTTGTTTTATCTCGAACGGAGCAAGTCGAAGTTACTAATTTTGATATGTTCGAAACTTTTAAAAAATTAGTAAATCTTTATCCTACTGCTTTTGTGTATTGTTTTTATCATCCAAAAATTGGAAATTGGATTGGTGCTACTCCTGAACAATTATTAAAAGTAAGCGAAAATAAATTGGGAACTATTTCATTAGCCGGTACGCAAAAAGATACTGGTTCGTCTGAAATTATTTGGGGAGAAAAAGAAAAAGAAGAGCAGCAGTTTGTGACTGATTATCTGGTTGAAAGGCTTAAAAAGGTAGCTTCGGCTGTACAATTTACCAAACCCTATAGCATCAAAGCAGGGACAATATGGCACATAAAAACGGATGTATCAGGAGTGCTGAATTCAGATTCAAGTTTAGAAAAAGTCATAAAATTATTGCATCCAACACCAGCAGTTTGTGGTTTGCCAAAAGAAGTTGCGAAAGAATTTATTTTAAAAAATGAACCTTACGATAGGAGTTTTTACACTGGATTTTTGGGTGAATTAAATTGTAGTTTTGCAAAAGGAACTATAAGTTCTGATTTGTTTGTAAATTTACGTTGTATGCAAATAAAGGATTCACAAGCTCATTTATATATAGGCTGTGGCATTACAAAAGATAGTAATCCTGAAAAAGAGTGGGAGGAAAGTGTTAATAAATCTATGACAATGAAAAAGGTGTTGTAATTTATTGGATTCTCATTTTTTATGGATCTAAATGATACTGATTTGCAACGAATTTTGAAATATTTCAGATAGAGATTCTAATAATTAACTACTATTATTCCTTGAAAATTGGTTTAATTAATTGCTGAAAAATAATTCTTGAATAGAAAATTATATATTAAAAATTAAATTATGAAATTAGATATATTAGCTTTTGGAGCACATCCCGATGATGTAGAATTAGGTTGCGCCGGAACTATTTTAAAAGAAATTTCCTTAGGAAAAAAAGTTGGAATCGTTGATTTGACTCGTGGTGAATTAGGAACACGAGGTTCTGTTGCTATTCGGGATCAAGAGGCAAATGCTGCTGCAAAAATTCTGGGAGTGGTGGCGCGAGAAAATTTAGAAATGCGAGATGGTTTTTTTGTGAATGATGAAAAGCATCAATTGGAAATTATCAAAATGATTCGAAAATACCAACCTGAAATTGTATTGTGTAATGCTATCGATGACCGACATATTGATCACGGCAAAGGAAGTAAGTTAGTTTCTAACGCTTGTTTTTTATCTGGTTTGATGAAAATAGAAACTGAATTAGATGGAGAACAGCAAAAAGCATGGCGACCAAAAATTGTATATCATTATATTCAATGGAAAAATATTGAACCCGATTTTGTCGTAGATATAACTGGTTTTACAGATAAAAAGATTGAAGCAATTTTGGCCTACAGCTCTCAATTTTACGACCCTAATTCAAAAGAAGCTGAATCGCCAATTACGAGTAAAAACTTTTTAGAAAGTTTAAATTATCGTTCAAGAGATTTAGGAAGACTTTCTGGAGTAGAGCATGCCGAAGGTTTTACAGTTGAAAGATATGTAGCGGTAAATAGCTTATCTGACTTAAAGTAAAATTCATTTTGATTTGTAGCTTACGATTGTGAACTGTTTCTGAGCTTAAAAAGTATTTAATATTCATTAGATAGTATATTTCTAGAAACATTGTAGAAAATGATACTAACGAATATTTTATAAAAGCTTCATTTCTTCTTTATAAAGAGAATTAAAAAAAAGGAGTATAATTAAATTTAATTATACTCCTTTTTTTATTTGGATTGCTAATGCGCCAGCTTCGGCCACTGCATGATCATTTTCAACAGAACTTCCGCTTACTCCAATTGCTCCAATAATTTCTCCATGTGCATTTTTTATTGGAATTCCACCTGGAAATGTAATTAATCCGTTGTTTGAATGTTCGATATTAAATAGGGAACCTCCAGGTTGAGATAATTCTCCTATAATCCCAGTATTCATATCAAAAAAACGAGCTGTTTTTGCTTTTTTAATAGAAATATCAAGAGATCCTAACCAAGCGCCGTCCATTCTTGCAAATGCTACTAAATTTGCTCCAGAATCTACTATTGCAATGTTCATTTTTGTATCAATTGCTTTAGATTTTTGTTGGGCTGCTACAATTGCTTTTTCAGCCTGTGCTAATGTAATGTTCATATTATATGTGTTTTAAATGTTAGTTTAATACCACAAATTTAAGTTTAAAGCTTCTAAAATCGCTTACTGTTTTAGTTCAATAACTTATGATATAAGGTCAAATTTTTAATAAGCTTTACGAGAAAGTTGACTTGGGTTACAACCAAATTTATTTTTGAAAGCTATGCTAAAGTTGGACAGATTATTGTAACCAAAATCTAAATAAATATCTGATGGTTTTAATTCTCCTTGCTCTAAAATTTCTTTTGCTTTTTGTAATCTTTTTTCCAATAGCCATTTTCCAGGTGCCATATTGTATTCACTACTAAAACGACGTTTGAATGTAGATAAGCTTATGTTGCATAAAAATGCAATTTCTTCTAATTTTAAATTTGAATGCACTTTACTTTCAACAATTTTTTTAAATGTTGAGGTCTCTCCAACGATCAGAGAGTAGAGATAGGATTCAAATGGTTTTCCATATTTTTGTAATAGGTAAAGCATTAATTCTTCAAATTTTATAGAAAGTAAGTTTTCCATGAAAATTGTAGGTGCTTGACTAATGGTTGATAAAGAATTGAGATATGAAAGTATATAATCATCATTCTTAATAATAAAAAATGGTTTTTCATCATTTCTAATTCCCTGATTTAAAGTGTGGTTTTCTAAGAAATCTTGAAGTTTTTTTTCAGAAAAAAAGAGAAGTTTGCAGTTGTAAATAGCTTCATTATCTAGTAATTCTGTCCAAAGCCAATTCCCTTTTTTTAATAACAATGATTGCTCTTTATTTACACCGACTGATATTCCTGCAAAGTGAACTTGCTTTTTTCCTACTTGTAAAAAACTAAACATATTCATACCTAAATTGACTTTGATTTTAACGATTTCGCTTGTCATTTTGAAATCGTAAACAAATAGGTCAGGACTTCCTTTTTTGTTTTTAAGATAAATTTCAGGTATGTTTTCTATAGACATCCAGATTTTTTTTAGAGTTTATTTAATCTTGATTATGTTTTTTCAAAAATAGTTTTTTTTGATTTCAAAAGCTTTAAATCCCAATAAGAAAGATTTATAGCTAGTACGATTAATTGCTATTATTACTTTTTTCAAATCATTAATTTGAGGAGGAAATTTTAATCTTTATAAAGATAATCTTCAGCAATTCTTAACATGAGATTATTTTTATAATTAAAAGTAAATAAACTTGGATTTAGTTAGCTAATAATTTAAGTTTTTATCATGGACTTTTAAATCAAAATAAACCCTAACTATTTTTTATAATTAGGGTTTCAAAGTATTTGATTAAATTTTATAAGCTCAACTATCTATTTATAAATAGTTGATTTAAAATATTTTTTACTTGAAATTTAATTCAGAAAATCATTATTTTAAATTGTATCATTTAGTGCTAACAGAATAATCGTTTTTAATGATTTCTTTCATGCAATATTCTGCAATAGCAGTGATAGTAAGAAAAGGATTCACTCCAATACTAGCGGGCACTAATGCGCCATCGGTTATGTATAAATTTTTGTAACCTTTTACTCTTCCATACAAATCGGTTGTTTTACCAAGAACTGCTCCTCCTAAAGGATGATAACAAATATCCGGTCCGTAGGCTCCTTTCCACAGTAATCCAGCTGGAGTTCCGCCATTTGCTTTATTCATTTTTTTTATAAAATATTTGGCATTTTCAACGGTATGTTTATAGTTTTTCTTTTCCCAATTAATTTGAATATCATTAACACTAGGATCATAAGAAATCGTTCCTGGAGTAGGCACTTTATTAATTACTAAATATAATGCGGTATAAACTTCCACGCCCATTGGCAAAGGAGATATTTCTGCAAAGAAAGAATGTTCTTTATCCTCCCAATTATCAATACCTGAAACAGGAATTGTAGATTGTTTAGAGCCTGTCCCAGTAGTGTGATTTGTGTTTGTAGCTTCATTTTCTACGCGATTAAAAAGCGTATTTACCATGTTTCTACCCGTCATAATGTTGCCATTATTTCCCCAATCGCTACCCAAGCTAGCATCAAAATTGTTCATTTTTCCTTTATACCTAGAAGTCAATAATAATTTAGTAGTACCAATGCTTCCTGCATTCAAAAAAAGATTTTTACAACTAATGGTTTTCTTGGCTACTACTAATCCTTCCGTATCAATTACGTCAACAAAAACTGCATATCCATTTTCTGTTTCCTGAAAATAGTTAACACGATGAAGGTCATTAATATGCAATAATCCCGTCTGAATTGCTTTTTTTATATATGTTTTTTCAAGACTTTGTTTTCCATGATTGTTACCATAAATTACTTCTTTTGCCAAAGCAGATTTTGGTACTTCATCCGCTTCCTCTTTTTTCATATAATCAAAAGAATAGACATTGGGAACTCTAACCGTTTCAAAACCTGCTTTATGAGCTTCACTTTCTCCAACTCGAGCAAACTTATAATAAGGAGTTTGTGCATAATAATCTTCAGGAATTTCATTAACTTGAAGTTCTTTTTTTGCTAACGGGAAATAATTATCCCAGAATTCATCGACATTCAAATTAGGAAATATTTCTTTAAAGTATGATTTTTTAGGTTGCACCGCCATTCCACCATTTACTAAAGAACCACCACCAACTCCGCGTCCTGCATATACTTTTATATTCTCATAATCCATTCGGTCGAGAACTCCTGTAAATTTTTTATTAAAGTGAGCGATATTCATCATTGGCGCTTGTGTGGATTTTTTTAGCCAAGTAGAATTATTTTTAGGAGTAATCAAATTAGAAAAAGGTTTGTATTTACCACCTTCTTTTTCCCAATCTAATCCCATTTCTAGCATTACTACTTTTTTGCCTGCTTGAGTAAGTCGTAAAGCCGCAACTGCTCCGCCGTAACCAGAGCCAATTACTAAGTTCTCTACATTTTCTTCAGTATGTTTCATCTTTAAATTTATTCCAAAAGTATTAGAGGCAATAATCCCTGCACCAGTTGCTGAGGTTATTTTTATAAATGTTCTTCTTTTCAAAATGTTGCTTTTTAACGCTACTTTAAAGTAGCTATTTATTTTTAAATCTGTTCTTGTAAAACAAAAACTGTTCCACTCTAAGTATCTTAAAACCTTACGTATTTTTGTAAAAGAATGAATAATGAACTTTCTCTATAGTTCTTCCAGCTCTTTTAGTCTTAAATCACAAATATGTTCTGGAATAGTTGATAAATTTTAAAATCATTAAATATTTTTATATCCTAGAATTTAATTAGTCTAAAGTAATTAAATGTAATTATTATATGTATTAAAATACGTAATAATTCTTAAGATCACTTTGTTTTTTTACTTTTTATGAAAGTAATTGGATATTTTTTTTGATAATCAAAGTGTATTTAACACCGTTTTCTATAAAAAAGAGATTTTGTTTGCTTTAATAGGTTTTAGAACATTCAAAAGGTTAAGCACTATTTTGAATTTGTATTTATGTATAAAAAAAAATATTTTAATATTCCTTTCATTCTGAATCAGCTTGAAAAAAAAGAATTTTACTGGGATATTTTAAAGCGAATGCATTTATAATTTGCATTATGTATTGATTAGAAGGGTATCGTGTAATATGATCTTTAACGTAAGACAGATCTGAAATGGGATTGTCAGAAGGCAAATAGCCCATGCCATAAAAATGTCCTTTTTCTATCCAAATACAACTTAATTCCTCTTTGTTTCGACCTTTATCAATAATAGCAAAACTAGGTCTACTGTTTAAATAAGAGTCTAGTGCTATTTGAATCTGTTCATTGTGAGATTCAATTTCAGGCAAAATAGCAGTATCATTTTGCAATGAAAAAACACCATCTGACATACTTCCGTATTTACAAAATCGTTGATCTATTTCAAACTTTTCGGCTAATTCACGAAGTAAATTAATTCCGGGATAAATCGCGTCAAACGTTTCTATACAGTTTTGGTTTTTAGCCAATTTACTTATGGCTAAATAACGGTATCCATTTCTAGCTTCGTATTCTAAAAGTCCATATTTAGGTTCAAAACGTTTTAATGCTTTATTATGAATAGGCCATAAATCTTTAATTTCTGTACATTCAAGGATGAGCGCTATCAGTTCGGTGCCGCAAACTTCAAAAGTAATTGCGTAAATGTCACGCAAGAAATTCTGTCTTTGAGGAGTGATTTTATGACCACTAAAATGGGAGGCAACTCTTTTTTTTAAATTGATTGCTTTTCCAACATATACTACCTTTTTTTGCTCGTTATAAAAATAGTAAACACCAATTTTTTCTGGTAATTGATCAAAGTCTTCTCTTGGTAAATTAGGAGGTAACCTTTGATCCTGTGAGGTTTTCTGAATCATTTTATCTATTTCATGTTCCGAATCCCATGCTAATAAATTAGAAAATAAAATAGCCGTAGCGTCTGCATCGCCCCCAGCACGATGTCGGTTTTCTAAATCTATTTCTAAAGATTTACAAAGCCTTCCTAAACTGTATGAAGGCAATCCGGGTTTGATCTTACGTGCAGCTCTTACAGTACAGAGTTTTTTAGCGGTCCACTTAATACCCGCTTTTTCTAATTCGTGTCGGATAAAAGAATAATCAAAATTGACATTATGTGCTACAAAAATACGATTGGATAGCATTTCAAAAACGGTATCCGAAATCATTTCAAAAATGGGTGCATCACTAACCATTTCATTAGTAATTCCTGTGAGTGCAAAAATAGCTGGCGGAATCTCTTTCTCTGGATTTATAAGTGTTTCCCATCGTTCAATTACTTTTTCGCCATCATGAATAAGAATTGCTATTTCGGTGATTCTGCTATGACTTGCATTTCCACCTGTGGTTTCAATATCTACTATTGCGTATTCTTGCTTTTTCATTTTTATAATAGGGGAATTGCTCTCTTGTTTACACGGAGTAAAACTCTAAGCCTTAACTTTGTTAATTAATTTTTTAGAACCATATTCTTCTTTAGATCAGTGATCTCATTTTTAATTTCTACAAACATATTTTTTATAGAATCACTTTCTAAAGCTTCATTTCTTTTGTCAGATCTAGCGATGCTGCATTGGTATTCCCAGATTTCTAATATGTCTGAAGCTTTGACTTCGTAGGGCGGATAAAAAAAATTGTCGGAAGCAACTACCAAGGTGTCATTCCTGTTTTTATTTAGCCTTTTATACACCATTCCTTCCGATCGTGTGATAATGATATATGTTTTGCCACCTAAAACTTCTCCTAATTGCTCTAAGTAGCGTCCTACAATAATATCACCATCTTGATGCGGTGGCATTGAATCTCCTTCTACAGGAAAACCTCTGTATTTACCAACACCTAAAAACGGTAAAGATATTTGCTGTAATTGTTCGATGTATTCTGGATCTGCGTATCCATTTAAGTATCCTGCTTTTACTTTTTGGGTTACGACTTCGATGCAGTTTTCGCCCATTTGATCTACTTGAATTGGTAGAATCAGTCGGTTATTT
This sequence comes from Flavobacterium pygoscelis, assembly GCF_023162025.1. Lineage (NCBI taxonomy): Bacteria > Pseudomonadati > Bacteroidota > Flavobacteriia > Flavobacteriales > Flavobacteriaceae > Flavobacterium > Flavobacterium pygoscelis. Next base: position 61,493 of record NZ_JALNUB010000012.1, read on the forward strand.
TCTAATTTTAATAAATCATTTACATCAATTTCACGCACATCAACGGATAGTAATAAGTCAATACTAATATGATAATAATGAGCAATTTTTTTCAGAATTTCATAACGAGGCTCAGAGGTTCCATCTTCATACTTTACATAGCGGCCACGAGTAATCATAAGGCTCTCAGCTACTTTTTCTTGTGAAATTTTATATTTCACTCTTAATGCTCTAATATTATCAGAAAATAATGACATAACGAGTTTGTTATAATTTGTAACAACAAATGTAGCTATAAATGTTATTATTTGTGCTAAATTTAATTGTTAAAAAATGATATTTAATTTTCTTAACATAAGATTTTCAATGCTTAACATTATTGAAAATTGATTTACTGTATATTATCCTATTCATTATTGATAGGAGGATAATGAACGGATTTTTAAAGTGTTTGTGTTTATTTGTTGTAAAATATAGTACTAGAACGAATTTTATTTGGAGTCATTATTATTAATTCTTAAATTAAAATTTAAGCATCGTGATGTACTTTCAATAATTCGAAAAAAAAAAATATCTAAAAATATTTGGTAGTCAATGCCTTAGCATATTTAGTAAAAAATAGATTGAAATTTTTGAAAAAATTATTTGCAGAAGTGAACTTATGTTGTATCTTTGCCACCGCTAAGCATTATGGTGGTTGTAGCTCAGTTGGTTAGAGCATCGGTTTGTGGTACCGAGGGTCGCGGGTTCGAGCCCCGTCTCCCACCCAGAAAGTAAAAGCCTCTCAGAAATGAGAGGCTTTTTTTGTGCCATAAAGTTTCGTATTAAAAAAGCCTTGAATTGCTTCAAGGCTTTGATTATTTTGAATTTAAGCTTTTTTAGTTTTTAGAAAATCATAAATCTGAATGATAGCTATTAAATTTTTTTATTTTTGAAATAGTACTACTGACAAACAGAAAAACTTATTTGGTAAGTTAAAATCTAAGAATTTATAAACAGACTTTTTTCTACTTTTTTTTGCACAAGGGATTGTAGTGAAAATCCTTTTTATGCGGAGGAACGGAGCATAAAAAGATTGTAGCGAAAAGCCCGACCTTATAACCACTTGCCGATCGTTCGGGAAGTGGTTATAAGGAGGTGCCCAAATATTACTTTTTATCTACAACGGGTCTATTGTCTCTATTAGCTAATTCCCATGCGGTTACGAAAGCAAATTGTGCTCTTTTGGCTAAGGCATCATATTCAATTTTATCTGGAGTATCGGTGTGTTTATGGTAATCTGCATGCACTCCGTTGAAAAGAAAAACAGAAGGAATTCCGAATTTGGCAAAATTATAGTGATCTGATCTTTCGTAAAAATGGTTTGGATCTTTTGGATCATTGTATTTATAATCTAAATTTAGCTTTGTGTATTTTGCGTTTGCTTCAGCACAAATTTTATCTAAATCAGTAGATAAGCGATCTGCACCGATTACATATACGTAATTATTGCTATCGGGATGGGCATCATCACGGCGACCAATCATATCGATATTAATATCGGCTATTGTATTTGCTAATGGGAACAATGGGTTTTCAGAGTAATATCTCGAACCGTGCAAGCCGTGTTCCTCGCCAGTTACATGAAGAAAAAGTATAGAACGTTTTGGACCATGACCTTCTTTTTTTGCTAATTGAAAGGCTTGCGCTATTTCTAGTAAAGCTACTGTTCCTGAGCCATCATCATCTGCACCGTTATAAACTTTGCCGTTTTTTACACCTACGTGATCGTAATGCGCAGAAATAACTAAAACTTCGTCTGGCTTTTCTGATCCTTCTATGTAGGCCCAAATATTTTCAGAATCGGGAAGGTTCTCGTTTCGTTTGGCATTTAGGAAAGCAGCTGGTATTTTTTGATAAAAATCAGAAGCCTTTGCAGGGTATGAGATTCCATCTTTTTTGTATTGATCAATAAGATAAATACCTGCTTTTTTCTGACCTGCTGAACCTGTTTCGCGACCTTCCATTTCATCTGAAGCTACGATGTATAAATGTGTTTTTAGTTCGTCAGCGGTAATTGTATTCATGTACTTGGTAGGATCAGTATGAGCAACGCTATTTTTTTGAGAGGTACAGCTTAAACTTAAAATAGCAAACAGACTTAATAATGGGATTTTTTTCATTTCTTTTTTATAAATTGATAAATATGTAAACGGCAAAAGGTAAAAATAGGAATAAATATATTTAAAACTCCTTCTGGTAGTTTTTTTTTATAGGTGGTTTAGCAACATAATATGCTAATTTATAAATTTGGTAACAAGAAATTCTTCTTTTTTAACATAGCTTTTAGATATAAAAAAAAGCAGTACAAATTGTTTGATTTTGCTGTTTAAATTTCTTTAACTAACTAAAAAAAACAATTTTTACTGCCTTGAAAAAAGAGTTTTAACTACTATTTCAAAACATCTTTTAGAAACGATTTCATACGTTCCCAAGATCTTGTAGCTGCTTTTTCATTGTAAGCTGCTCCTGAAGATTTATCGTTTCCTGCTTCTGGCTCTGTAAAAGCGTGTACTGCATCGGCATAATAAATCATTTCCCAATCTGCCTTTGTATCTCTCATTTCTTGTTGAAAAGCTGTGATTTCTGCAACGGGCTCGTAAGGATCATCAGCACCATGTAATACTAAAACTCTAGTCGTTATTGGATTGTTCACGCGAGAAGCATCACGTCCTAAACCTCCGTGAAAAGAAACTACTCCTTGCGCTTTTATTCCTGCTCTCGCTACTTCAAGCGCTCCTGTTCCTCCAAAACAATAGCCTATTACTACAATATTATCAGCATTGGCCCCTGATTTTACTAATTGGTCTAAAGCTAATTGAATGCGTCTTTGGTAATCAGTCACATTAGCTTTGTAAAAACCAGCTTGTTTTCCGGCTTCTTGTGTATTTGTTGGGTAGTTTCCTTCACCGTAAATGTCTGCGATAAAGGCATAATAACCTAATTTTGAAAGTTTTTCTGCTGATCTTTTCGAGTGTGCATCAATCCCTTTCCAGGCCGGTAAAATTAAAATTCCAGGCTTAGTTTTACTTCCTTTTACGGGAGCAATTGAAAATCCATCTAATTTTTGATTTCCATCATTGTATTTTACTGTCTTCAATTGTGCGAAGGATAAGTTAGAAATTAAAAACAAACCTAATAAGGCAAATAGTGATTTTTTCATATTTTTTTGAGTTTTTTTATTACTACTAAATTCTACATTTAATTGCTGTTGTAATTCACACTTTTATTTTTTTAATTTATATAAGTATTTTTAAAACTTATAGTAAATAAATATTATTGTCCTGGATGATATGTTCGCTCTGCATTTTTTTGTACATCTTCCTTGTAAAATAAAACCTCTTTGAATTTTCCTTCTCGATAGCTTTCTGCTTGATCGTAAAAATGTTTTGATTTAGGATCACTACTATTACCTCCGGCTAACAATGATTTTGCTTTTATTTTTGGTCCAAATTCTACCGCACACACAAAACTGTTTCCGTTGGTTCCATATCGTTTTTTAGTGTCCTTTTGAAAAGCACTTTTGAAAGCAGGCAAACTACCCCATATTGCTGGACCATATCCAATAGGTAAACTAGGAAGGCTATCCTTATAAACGAGTTCAATATCTCCTGAATTTCTTTGAAAACGATTCATTTCTCCCCAAGGAATTTTCCATGTTCCAAACTTAATTGTCAGCTCTTTTATAACCAGCTGTAGCTGTGGAATGAGTTGTTCTGGAACTGCATTTTTTGCAAAATTATGTGTGTTTTCTACTTGATCCATTTCACCTTCATCGACATATACTTTTTGAATAATTGGATCTAATTTATAAGCCCATTCTATTGCTAATGTACTTGCGATAGAGTTTTCGTGGGTGTAATAATCCCATTTTTTTAATAGATTTATAGGTTCAATTAATTCGGAATAAAGAGGATCGTTACTTTTGATGTTTTTTTCAAAAGCAGAAAGTAATGCTGGAATTAAAACTTCGAAAGCGGTTAGCTTTGTGTCATAACCGTCAGCAATTATTTTGTCTAAAGTATAATCTTTACCCTTACTCAGTAGACGAACTGCATTTAAACCTCTAAAGCTTTCTCCATCAGGAGCCATGTACGGCAAGTAGTTTTCTTTTTTTGGACTATTTTCTCCAGCTACAGAATAAGGTGTGGAGTTGCAATTTTGTAACCAACCATTAGTAGGATTATAGGAATGTACCGTTTCAGAAACATTATGTAATCCTTTCCATTGCGTTGCTGGGGTAGTCCCGTCCATGACTTTTGACCAATTTAGTTTTTTATCCCGTATGGGAATAAAATTACCATGCCAATAAGCAATATTTCCTTCTTTGTCTGCATAAACTGTATTATTAGATGTATTTGCTTTAAGATCCATAGCTTTTTTATACTCCTCAAATCCCTTTGCTTTGGTGCGTACCCAACTTTGTTCCAGACTTTTCATCGAGCGGTTATTCGATTTTAAACTGATCCATTTCCCATCTCTTTTGGCCATTATTGGACCGTGATTGGTATAATAGGTTTTAAAAGTTTTAGGAATTAATTGTCCGTTTTCTAAGTATTTTATAGTAATCATTTTTTCGATTACGGGCAGTAACTTGTTATCGTATTCGTAAAATAATTTATTGTTTTTGGTAACTATGTTCTCTGCATACATATCGGCTACATCTACATTTGATGAGGTATGCATCCAGCCACAACTTTCGTTGAATCCTTGGTAAATAAAAAATTGTCCCCAAGTTACAGCGCCATAAGCATTCAATCCTTCTTCGCTACTCATTTGTATTTCTGGTCTAAAATAAAAAGTAGTGTGTGGATTTATATATAAAATAGCATTACCAGATGCTGTTTTTGAAGGGGCAATTGCAAATCCGTTGGAACCGGTTTGTACGTTTTTTTCTCTTTCGATGTAAGCAACTTTATCTGTATTTCCAGAATAAAAACTTTTCAATTCTCCAGTAGTAAGATCAGCGGTACTAATAGCACCAATGCTACCATCTGTCCAAAGCAACGGAAACCAAGGCTCAAAATGGGTAAGTAAAGCAGGTTTTACCTCTGGATGTTTGTGTAAATAAAAGTTTATTGCGTCTGCGTAACTATTTAATAATTTTTTTAACCAAGGTGCCACTTTTTTATAATCTGCTTTGGCTTCTTCTGTGTCAATTAAAAGTTTTATTTCTAAATCATTATACAAAACAGATTGTCCTTTGAGCTCAGAAAGACGTCCTAGTTTTTCGATATAATTCATTTCTACCCTTTTGAAATCATCTTCGCATTGCGCATATAACATTCCAAATACTGCATCGGCATCTGTTTTTCCGTAAACATGAGCAATTCCCCAATTGTCTCTAATTATGTTGACTTGTTGAGCGATTTTTTCTAATCTTTCAATTTCTTTACTATTAGACTTTTGTGAAAAAGTAGCGATACTAAAAGAAAAAACTAAAAGTAATAACGATAAATGTTCTTTTAAAAACTTCATTTTATTTGATTTTAAATTTTTGACCTTCCGTATAGACACCCATTTCTAAACTTTTTATACTCACTAAATTTTCTTTTTTGGATTTGCTTATTCCCACAGGATTTTTTACCACTATGACTTCACTTTCTCCAGCAATTTCAATTTCTTTGTTGCGTACAATTAAGGCGGTACTTTCATCGATACCAATTCCGATGTGATCTGGAAATTCAACCAATGCAGATAACAATCTATTGTAGCGACTTCTCTTTAGAAAATGTTGATCGATAATTACATTTTTTACTAAACCTAAGCCTTCCGTGGTTTCTAGATTATCATACCGAATGTTGTTAAAAGTTTCAGTGTATTTTGATTCTAATTTTTGATTTCCTGTAATCATGTGTTCGCACATTACCGCAGCTCCTGCACTAGTACCAGCAATTGTGCTTCCGTTTTGATAAGCTTTGTGAATGGCATCGTAAACAGGAGTATTTTTGACTACATTCATAAAACGAGTTTGATCTCCACCACTTATAAATATTAATTTTGCATGCTGTAAGGAATCATTCAGCGCTTTATTATTTACGGTGTTTTTATCAAAATTCAGCATAATAATAGGATTGGGAACCAGTTTTTGGAACTGGTCTTTAAAATAAATATAAGCGCTATCAGGTTCTTCACTAGACATGGGCAATACCACTACATAATCTTTTTTCTTTAAATCTGTAATTTTGATTAATTGTTTCATCAAAGCGTCAGATCGATTACCGCCACCAATAATGAATAATTTACCTTTTGAATTTTGTGCAGACACGGTGTTGTAAGATAGAAACACAAGTAGAGCAATACAAAATTTTATAAAATAATTGGAATGTAATAGTTTTTTCATTGGTGGTTTTTTGGTTGGTTGTAAAGTAAAATAGTATTTTAGAGCGATACATTCCTTTTAAAGGCACATCCTAATTCAATAATTGAATCTGTTTTGGCAATACCAGGAATATTATCTATTTTTTCATAGAGAATTTTGCGCATGTGCTCATGATCTTTGGCAATTATTTTTATGTATAAAGTAAAAGATCCAGTAATATAATAACACTCAGTAATTTCAGGAACTTTTTTTAATTCTTCTATAATTCTATTAGAATCTTGGTCTTTATTCAAGGTAATACCGGTGAAGGAACCCCAGTCATAACCCACTTTTTTTTCGTTAATTACGGGCTTAATACCCGTTAGAATCCCCTGTTCAGTAAGTCTATTAATACGATGGTGAACCATTGTATTAGAAATCTTTAAATTAGAAGCAATTGCTGAGTAGGCCATTCTTCCATCTTTTTCTAATTCTTTAATAATGTTAATATCAAATTCGTCTAATATATCCATGTTTTATAACTCTTAATTTAAGTATTTATGTAGCTATAAATGTACAGATTATATTTGTTTTTTAAAGATATGTTGAAGTGGATTTACTATATTTAAAATGACTAAATTTTTATATATTTAAAATAAATAGTAATGTTTTTTTTATTTTAAAAAGTCAAAATTAATATAATGATTGGCATATTGAAAAATAGTACTATTTTTGTGTTTTATTATATAAAAATCCAAATATCATGACACACATAGAACAAAATCTTTCTTCGAAATCTGAAGCATTGATAGCAAAAGAGAACCAATATGGAGCTCACAATTACCACCCTTTACCAGTAGTTTTAGAAAGAGGAGAAGGTGTATATGTTTGGGATGTAGATGGAAAGAAATATTATGATTTTTTATCCGCTTATTCTGCTGTAAATCAAGGTCATTGTCATCCAAAAATTGTTGGTGCAATGATGAAGCAAGCACAAACTTTGGCATTGACTTCTCGTGCTTTTCATAATGATCAGTTAGGACCTTATGAAGAGTATGTGACTAATTACTTTAATTTTGATAAGGTATTACCCATGAATACCGGTGCCGAAGCGGTTGAAACTGCACTGAAATTATGTAGAAAATGGGCTTATGAGGTAAAAGGAATTCCTGAAAATGAAGCACAAATTATTGTTTGTGAAAATAATTTTCACGGAAGAACCACTACAATTATTTCATTTTCTAATGATGAAAGTGCCCGAAAAAACTTTGGCCCATTCACTGCGGGATTTATTAAGATACCTTACGATGATGCAGAGGCTTTAGAGCAGGTATTAAAATCAACAAAAAATATCGCTGGTTTTTTAGTAGAACCAATTCAAGGAGAAGCAGGTGTTTATGTTCCAACAGAAGGCTATTTAGCAAAAGCAAAAGCACTGTGCGAGGAACATAACGTTTTATTTATTGCCGATGAAGTGCAAACAGGAATTGCACGTACGGGAAGATTATTGGCAACTTGTGGAAATTGTGATTGCCAGAATGGTTGTGAAAATAAACCTGAGGTAAAACCAGATATTCTTATTTTAGGAAAAGCAATTTCTGGCGGTGTTTATCCCGTTTCTGCAGTCTTAGCGAATGATGCTATCATGAATGTTATTAAACCAGGACAACACGGATCTACTTTTGGAGGAAATCCTATTGCAGCAGCAGTAGCCATTGCAGCACTAGAAGTAGTGAAAGAAGAAAATTTGGCAAAAAATGCACAATATTTAGGGGAAGTTTTAAGAAAAGGGCTTAATGAAATTGCTTCTAGAAATCCATTAATCACATTGGTTAGAGGAAAAGGATTGCTAAATGCGATAGTTGTAAACTGCGATGAGGAGTCTGATTTAGCATGGGATATTTGTATGAAGTTTAGCGAATACGGATTATTAGCTAAACCAACACACGGTAATAAAATTAGATTTGCACCGCCATTAGTTATTACTGAATCTCAGATTCACGAATGTTTAGGTATTATTGAAAGAGCATTAAATGATTTTAAATAATTGTACTGATGGACAAAGTTATAAAGTTAATAAAAAACAGATCGGATATTGGTGCTGGAACTCGGGGATCTGATTTGGGTATTGATGCAATTGAAATAGCAGCTATTAATAAAAATAGTAATTATTTTAATCAATATAAATTTGATGATGTAAAGACCCACAATCAATCAATCTATGATAAAAACAAAAGTTCTTTTGCAAAAAGAATTGAGCATGTAGTAGAACAGTGTACGAGAGTTAGCAATGCGGTAAAAGAAAATTTGGAAGAAAATAATTTTCCTATTGTTTTATCAGGTGATCATTCTTCGGCTTTGGGTACTATAAGCGGTATAAAGGCTGCATATCCCGAAAAAACTATAGGTGTTTTTTGGATTGATGCTCACGCAGACTTGCATTCACCATATACTTCTCCATCTGGAAATATTCACGGTATGCCATTGTCAGCAGCACTTTCTGAGGATAATTTAACTTCGGCAAATACAAATAATGTGGCTCCTGAAACGCAACAGCATTGGGAAAACATGAAAAATATAGGTTGTAAAGGACCTAAAATAACTGCAGAAAATTTGATTTATTTTGGTGTTCGCGACACTGAAGAGGAAGAGGATAAGCAAATAGAAAAATTACAAATCAAAAACTATAAAGTAGAGGAAGTACGTTATAGAGGTTTACAAAATTGTGTAGCTGAAGCATTAGCAAAATTAGAAAAATGTGACGTTTTTTATATTTCATTTGATGTGGATTCGATGGATTGTGATATGATTTCTTATGGAACAGGAACTCCTGTGCCTAAAGGATTTGATCACCTTGAAATTATTGCTATTATTAATCAAATTATAGAAACAAAAAAAGTGGTTTGTGTCGAATTTGTTGAAGTGAATCCTTTACTAGATACAAAAGGGAATAAAATGGCTGAAATTGCTTTCGAAGTTTTAGAAAACATCACGGAGACCATTAAATTGAATTAAAATATTAAACGGATTTTTTAGATAAATAAAAACCCCTTAAACAATTGCTTTAAGGGGTTTTATGTTAAATGGTTCCCGTCGTAGAATTCATTTTTATTTTAAATGATATTTTTTTAATACCCATCATTTTGAACTAAATTTTTATTAACATCTCTTTCTCTTAATGGGATTGGTAAAACAAGGTTATTTGCATTATAAGCAAGAGAGCCTATGTTTTGTTTTAATCTTTTTGCATCAAACAAAGCAAATCCTTCAAAGGAAAGTTCTCTTTTTCTTTCCATTAGAATAGTGGCTAAGTCAACCGAATTAAACAAACTGGCAGTAGCGCGTTCCCTTAAAAGGTTAATGTCGTCTAAAGGAGAAAGACCTATTGGAGTACCCTCTCTAAAATTAGATTCAGCACGAATTAAATGCATTTCGGCTAACCTTAGAAAAGGAATATTACCGTACTGGTTTTTCCATTTTGTGGTACACCAATTATCTGCTTCGTAGAAGAATTTAGAACGTTGATCATTAGAATCATCATAAATATCCCAATGTTGGTTTTCAATACTAATGTCTGGATTTCCAGAGCGCCCCCCAAAATCTGAACCAGCCCAAAATACATTATAATCATTCGAGCTTGCATCTTGACTGCTTACTTGCCAAGCAAATAAATCCTCGGTTGAATTTTCGGAATTATTAAATACTTTTGAATACGAATTAGCCAAAACCGAACCACTATCGGTAATTACTATATTAGCCATATTGCGAGCATTTACATAATCTCCTTGTTGCAAATATACACGTGCCAAAAGTGCCGCTACGCTATATTTTGTTGCATATAAACCATTCGTTGCCGGTAATAAGGTGTAAGCATCTTTTAAATCAGCAAGTACTTGTTTATAGACTTCATCTACAGTATTTCTAGAAGGATAAGTGATTTTAGCGGGATCTAAAATAGGCTCTAATATAATAGGAACACCAAGCTGATTATTTGCTGTACCCGCTACGTAAGGCTTGCCAAACAAACGGACTAAATCGAAATAAACCAAACCTCTAAGAAATTTTGCTTCCCCTTTTGCTACGTCCTTATCAGTTGCATTGGTGAAAACTGCTAAATTATCCAGTACTACATTAGTCTGATTGCTTATTTTGTAGGCTCTTAACCACATACTTTCTACAAAACTATTATCTGTTAATATGGCTTTTTCATCATATTGAGAAGGTTGTACATAAGTACCGTCCCAATAAAGGTCACCATCATTAGCTAATAATTCTGATGCCAATGCAATTCCGCCTCCATATAAGGCACTTGATCTAGCATCTCCGTAAGCATTATTCAAAATTTTCTGAATATTCGACGGAGTTTTAATAGCCATATCAGTTGTTATCGCTTGTTCAGGACTGATAGTAAGATTGTCATCACATGCTACAAAAGTGAGTACTAGAAAGGCTACTAAAATTATTTTATAGTTATCTTTTTTCATGTCTAATTTATTAAAGGTCAATATTTAATCCAATAATTATCGTTTTTGCCGAAGGTGCTGAATAAAATGCAATCCCTTTTTGAATGTTCGAATCTCCATTATTATCATAAGATGATTCAGGATCGTATCCTTTATAATTGGTAAAAGTTAAAAGATTAACTCCCGTCATGTACAAACGAATTCTATCTACACCTAATTTTTGAATCATTGTTTTAGGTAAGGTGTATCCAAAGGATAGGTTTCTTAAACGCACAAAATCAGTTTTTTCTAAATAACGAGTAGAGGCTTGATCTCCATTACTACGGCCCCATCTTGCTTGGGGTACATTAGTAATATCACCAGGTTTTTGCCATCTGTTCATTTGATCTGTGGTTTGATTGTCCTTGTATCTAGCATTACTAGATTGAAATTTCCCAGCTTCGTTATACATAGAGGCACCCCATTCTCCCTGAAAAGTAAATGAAAAGTCAAAATTATTAAATAACACAGTATTTGTTAGTCCTGTCATTAATGTCGGGTAGGGGTTTCCTGAAATTACCCTTTGAGCATCACTATAATTCTTTGTAGTGGATTTGTCTAATGAGCCATCATTATTTAAAGTATTTTTATAAAATAATGCATCTCCATTTGCAGGATCTACACCAGCATATTCTACTAAATAAAAAGAGGAAATAGTTTCTCCAACTCTTACGATGTTTTGACCAGAAACGATATCGCCACCAGGTAAATTAGTTACTTTATTATCTAATGTTGCTATATTCAAAGAAGATTTCCAGGTTAATTTATCGGTTTTGATGTTGGTAGTATTTAACACAAATTCAAAACCCTTATTAGTTAAAGATCCCACGTTACGTGTTAGAGAACTCCATCCAGAGGTACCTGGCAAAGGTTCGTTTAACAAAAGATCATTTGTTTTTTTTACGTAATAGTCAATTTCACCTGAAATTCTATTATTCAAAAAAGCAAAATCAAGTCCAGCATCTACTTGGTTGGTTTTTTCCCACTTTAAATCTTGATTTACCAATTGATATGGATTTATAGCAGATTGTTTATTATATGAAGATCCGTTAAAAAGACCTAAACTGGCAAAATTTCCTATACCTGCATTTCCAGTAACTCCAAAACTTCCTCTTAATTTTAATAAATTAATAAAATTACTGTCTTTTAAAAAATCTTCTTGAGACATAATCCAACCAACAGAAGCCGCTGGAAATACACCGTAGCGATTTGCTGCTCCAAAACGAGAAGATCCATCATAACGTAAACTTCCTTTTATTAGATATTTATCTAAAATAGAAAAGGTTGCTCTTCCGAAATAAGAAAGAAAGTTATACTTAGTTCTACTAGAAGAACCTGCTGTAATTTCTGCAGCACTTTCTACAGTTTGAAGATCATCTGAGGCAAAACCAGTTCCAGCAACATATTGTCTTTTTCGACTGCTTTCTTCAAAACTCATTCCCACAACTAAATCTAATTTGTAGTCTTCTTTAAAAGTTTTATTGTAATTAAAATAATTATTAATACTATACTTATCCGATTGAATAGCATTGGCATCAGCATAACCATTTGTTGAAGCAGATTCAGTTAAACTTCCTGCGAAATATTCTTCGGTTTGGTTGTTGTTGTCGTATCCTAATTCAGTTCTAAAACTTAATTCTGGAATTATTTTATACTCTGCATAAGAATTCATTAATGTTCTAAAAATATTAGCATCCCAACTTCCGTTGTATTGTTGCATCAAAAAGTTATAATACAAAGTAGTTTGATTATTGGGAGTAACACCATCATCAAGATATGCAGGCGCTAATGGAGTTTGCGCAACTGCTTGTAATGGAGTAGTAAAGGAATTATCAGATCCTATTCTGATAATTTTTGTTTTACTCAAACTCGTATTTAGACCTACTCTTAATTTGTCAGAGACTTTATGGTCTAAATTTCCTCTATAAGAATAGCGGTCCATACTATTTCCTCGAACAATTCCCTCTGTTTTATTATAAGCCCCAGAGAGAAAAAATACAGTTTTACTATCTCCTCCCGAAATAGAGAAAGTATGATCCTGAACAGATCCTTTTACTAATGCTAAGTCTTGCCAATCAGTATCAACCTGACCAGTTCTCCAATCTTTCCCGTTAGAGTATCCATCAAACACTCCACCTGGCTCCGTCAACCACAAATCATTTGCTCCATATCTATTAGCAGATGCTTCTGTGTAGAGTTCTATATATTGTGCGGCATTAAGCCATTTCATTTTATGAGTTGCTTCGCTCCAACCTGCTGAGGTATTTATAGCTATTTTTGTATTGCCTGATTTACCTTGCTTAGTTGTAATTAAAACCACTCCATTTGTTCCTCTTGCTCCATATATAGCTGCTGAAGAGGCATCTTTTAAAATCTCAACAGATTCAATATCATTCGGATTCAAAGAAATTAATGGGTTGATAGGTGCAGATGATCCGCTCTCATTATCGTTTATGAGAGGCATTCCATCAATTACATACAAAGGTTCTTGAGATGAAGAAATACTAGAAACACCTCTTACTCTCATTTTAACACCACCTTCTACTTTACCATTAATCTGTGTGATTTGAACACCAGCTAATTTCCCGACCATTGCATTCTGAAAATTGGCAACTGGAACGTTTTCCATGTCCTTTGCAGTGACACGCGCAATGTTATCTGTTAATTTTTTCTTGCTTTGTGTTCCGTAGCCAACGACAAAAACGGTATCCAATTGGTTTGAATTATCTTCTAGTTTTACACTCATTCCTGCAGATGCTGCAATTTCGAGTGTTTTCATACCAACGAAACTAATAATTAAGATTTGACCTTTTTTAGTGTTTACGGTAAAATTACCATCAAGATCAGTTTGAGTTGTTATGTTCGATCCTTTTACTATAATATTGGCACCCGGAATAGGGAGTCCACTCCTGTCTGTGACTTTGCCTGAAAACCTACTTTCTTGAGCAAATGTTAATTGCATAATAAATACAATTACAATACTCAAAAAATATTTGAATTTAATTCTCATTTTTGGTTTATTTAAGATTAGTTGTATCAAATATCTAAATAAAATGTTAAATAAAAATAGTTTTTTGTAAAAATTGTTAAATAAATATGTTTTAAGTCTTTTTTTTATTTTATAATTAGTTTTTTTGGTTAAAAATGATATTAGTTATATGTTGCAGCAGATTTAGTTACTTAAGATTGGGCTTAAATTGAGAAAGTCTGATAATAAACAATATTTTATTTGCTTATAATCAGACTTTAAAGGTGGAAATGAATTATTATATTATGATAACTTTAAAATAATGATTAGTATGGAACTCATTAAAATTTGATATTACACCTATAATTTTAGTCTCCTTTTTATTTAGTTAGTATAAAAAAATTGGTAAAATTTTATATGATGTAAATGAAAATTTAATACAATTTCCTCTTTAACCAAAAAGCAACATTTACCAAAAGGATTAGAGCTGGAACTTCTACTAATGGCCCTATAACTCCTGCAAATGCTTGCCCACTGTTGATTCCAAAAACTCCAATTGAAACAGCAATGGCAAGTTCAAAATTATTTCCAGCAGCAGTAAATGAAAGTGCAACACTGTCTCTGTAGTCAGCTCCAATCTTTTTTGAAACTAGAAACATCAACAAAAACATTATTGTAAAGAAAATTACTAATGGTATTGCAACTCGTACAACATCCATTGGTAAGTCAACAATCATCTCTCCTTTTAAACTAAACATAATTACAATTGTAAAAAGTAAAGCTAATAAAGTAATAGGTGATACGAATGGAACAAATTTTTGATCAAACCACTTTTTGCCCATAAACCTCTGAATGCTATAGCGACTTAATACAGCGAATGCAAATGGTATTCCTAGATAAATACCTACTGTGGTAGCAATTTGCGCAATTGTTATGTTCAGCGCTAAACCTTTTATGCCAAATAAAGGTAACATAACTTCTAGATAGAAATAGGCGTATAAACTAAAAAAGAAAACTTGAATTAAACTATTTATACCAATTAGGCCGGCAGTTAGTTCTCTATTTCCCTCTGCTGATTCATTCCATACAATAACCATTGCGATGCAAGGAGCAATCCCAATAATTATTAAGCCTGTCATGTATTCTGGATAATCTCTTAAGAAGAAAGTAGCTAATAAAAACATTAAAAATGGACCAATTATCCATGTAATTACAAATGAAGAGGCTAATAATTTTGGTTTTTCAAAGATCAATGTAATTTTCGAAAAATCGATTTTAGTCAATGGAGGATACATCATCAAAATTAACCCAATTGCTAAAGGGATATTTGTAGTACCGCTAGAAAAAGAATTAATGAAAGTGCTACTCGATGGTATAAAATAACCAATTGAAATACCTATTATTATCGCGATAAATATCCAAACAGTTAGGTATTTGTCGAGAAATTTTATCCTTTTTTTAGATGATTTCATTTTGTGATTTTATTTGAAATAATATAAAGAATATTTCAGTGTTAGTTTGTAATTATTCGCTCTTTTAGGTTGATTCGCTTCTGTTTTTTTAATAATTCAACAAATATAAAATTTATCATTTGTTGCTTTAGGTTATTGAATTCGCCTACATTCTTTAATTTAAAAAATCAGCAACAACTTCCTCCAGGAGTACAACTATTAGGTTGACTTGTGATTTCAGATAATTTTACTTTTGGTTTAGATGCAGGAATACCGCATTGATCTTCGGCTAAACAAGCAGTTTGTTTGTTGATTAAAACAAAAGATTGTCCATTAAAACCCAAATCATATTTTCCAATAGTTTCTGCTTGGTATTCTACTTCAATTTCGTAGTCTTCTATCCCTAAAATCTTTTCTGAAAGTGCAATAATCGATAGTAATTTCTTTGGTTTCAAACGATGATCAACGTCATTTGCATCCCATAATTGGAAATTCGCAACAGTTTCTTTTCTAACTTTACCTCCACAATCAATAAAGTGTTTCGTTATTAGCCCAACTTCGGTCACGTGAAAATGTTCTGGAACAAAGTTACCGTTTGGTAATAAAAAAGCAACGTTTTCTAATGTACTTAACGCCGTTTTAATTTCTGATAATTTCATTTTTTATTATTTTATAAATCAACAACACTGATTTTTGTTTTTTTCTAAATAGGTATTTATATGGTCAAAGAAAATTTTTAATTTACTAAAACCTTCCTCGTTTAAGCAGTAACATATTGTATTTCCTTCAACAGTACCTTTTATAAGCCCTGCATTTTTTAACTCTTTTAGATGCTGAGAAACGGTAGGTTGTGACAAAGGCAGTTCATTTACAATGTCTCCGCAAATACAACTGTCTACTTTTATGAGATGTTCTATAATTGCAATTCTCGCAGGGTGTCCTATTGCTTTAGTCAATATAGCAATTTGATTGTGTTCTTCAGTAAAACATTCTGATTTAGTTGTTCCCAAGTTTGTATATATTAATATTGCAATATTACGATGTTCAAATAAAAAGGACAAATAATAATTGTATTAATTATTATTTGTCCTATGGATTATTTAATTTATTTAAAGGTCAAATAAATCCTTTGGAATAGCGTGAAATCCAACTTCGCGAACTTTATTCTCGATTTCTGTAATAGGAATCATCTTAGTAGTAAAAACGGTAAATTCTCTTGGAAAAATTTCCATGTTCAATACCACTTCCTTGATTCCTTCAAGTTCCAATAGGATCGTCTTGATTTGCAGTAAATCTTTATCTTCCATGGCGTTTGTTCCGAATTTTTTACCATCATTTCCTGGAATTACGTTGTCTGTTATTATGCTCATTTTTTATTGTTTTAAATAGTTGAGAAGTTTAATGCATCTTCAATAGATATTTAAAATTACTTATTTAAATCTTTAAAATGTTATTTTTTTTACTTTTTAATTTGAAAAAAAGACCTAACTTAGTGTATTATAAATCAATATAACCAATAGAAAGATGAATGATAGAGAAAATAAATTGAATTTAGATAAGCAAAAAAATAGGGATAATAAAGTTCCAGATTCTCTTTTGTACCCACCAAGTGAAGATATTTACAACCAATTAAAAAAAGAATCGGACATAGATCCAGAAAACATATCTAAAAACAAAGTACCTGTAGAAATAGGTAATACTGGTGATTTTAACGAAAAGGATTTTAATCAGGATAATTCTGGAGCAGATTTAGATGTTCCAGGCGCTGAGTTGGATGACCAAGCCGAACAAATCGGTAGTGAAGACGAAGAAAATAATTATTACAGTTTAGGAGGAGATGATCACAATGATTTAGATGAAAATACACCTGATACTATTTAATACATTTTTTTAAATCTAATTAATTATCAAATAGTGTTTACAAAAGCCGTTCGTTTCTATTGATTTCCTTTTGGCGTTTCCCATTCTAAAAAAGAGGCTATATCCGAGTTCGGTTATAGCCTCTTTTTTAGAATGGGTCGGGCTATTCGCTTCAAGTCCTCGTCAAGTTCCGTTATACTTCACTTGACTGTGGGCTTTACGCTGCTATCCCTAACGCGGTTTTGTTGTTCTCAGACGTTTAGAAAAGATTAGGTGTAATAAACAATTTACTATTCTAGATCACAGAATCTGCTCAATAAGATTACTACACCTATATATAGGTAAGAAAAAAAAACACCTACTTATATATAGGTGTAAAAAACAGCGGTTTTATAAATCCTAGCATCGCGTTACCTATATATAATACAACAATAGCAATAGTAAAGTGTTTTAGATTTCAAAGAGAATTGCTTAATGCGATATTATATTGACATTTGATTGTGGCTAAAGAAGAAACTCCTACCTATATATAGGTGTCAAAACGGTGTTAATGTAAATTCTAGTATCGCTGTACCTATTGTATAAGGTAAGAATAGTAATAATTAAAGAAAATAGAAGTGTTTAAAATGACTACACTATATGTAATAGGTAGCTTTAAGGAGGATTATTGCCAAAGGTAGAAGAGCAAATAGTATATACAAAGCCAATAAAAGAGGATAAAATCCTTTTTTAGATTGCATTTAGAAGAGTGGAGTAGTTGTTTAGAAAAAAAATATCACATTCAAAAATCAGATTTTCAGCTCTTTAAATAAAACGGCAATAAAAAGTTAAAAAAAAGTGATTAAAAAAGCTTGCATAACGGTATAAACGTTGTAGTTTTGCACCCGCAATGGCGCATAAGTTCTTACTTAAATAATGAAAATCGGATCAAAAATAAAGCGAAAGTTTTAGAA
>NZ_JALNUB010000011.1:0-84657 GCF_023162025.1 Flavobacterium pygoscelis
GTGCTTAACGTATAGTCAATCACATCGCCATTTACCGTTCCGGTTACTACAGCGGTTAACACTGGATTCGCATCTCCGTATACTTTGGTTTTATTATCGGCTACCACACTCACGTTGATCGCTTTTGGTGTTACCGTTAATAGCGCGTCTGTTGTGCTTACCGTATAGTTTGGATTACTGCCTAAAGCCACTGCAATTGGATAGCTTCCTACTGCTGAAGTGGTCGTAGCGGTAGTGCTTAACGTATAGTCAATCACATCGCCATTTACCGTTCCGGTTACCACAGCGGTTAACACTGGGTTCGCGTCTCCGTATACTTTGGTTTTATTATCGGTTACCACACTCACGTTGATCGCTTTTGGCGTTACCGTTAATAGAGCGTCTGTTGTGCTTACCGTATAGTTTGGATTACTGCCTAAAGTCACTGCAATTGGATAGCTTCCTACTGCTGAAGTGGTCGTAGCGGTAGTGCTTAACGTATAGTCAATCACATCGCCATTTACCGTTCCAGTTACCACAGCGGTTAACGCTGGATTTGCGTCTCCGTATACTTTGGTTTTATTATCGGCTACCACACTCACGTTGATCGCTTTTGGCGTTACCGTTAATAGCGCGTCTGTTGTGCTTACGGTGTTACAATTATTTGTTAAAACAACGCGGTAGTTATAACTACTCATCAAAACCGTAGGCTTTGTAATAGTTAAAGTGGATGTTGTTGCATTAGAATAGGTACTATTATTTGAAATATTAGTATATCCTGATCCAGTATTTACTTGCCATTGATATGATGTAACATTATTAGCTACTACTGCAAAACTAGTATCTTCTCCATAAATAATAGTTTTGTTTATGGGCTGTGAAGTTATTGTTATTTTAGGATTAATAGTAACTACTAATGCCTTTAGTGGACTGAAACAAGAATTACTTTTTTCAGAAACATAATAAGTAAATACTCCAGAAACGTTAGTACTAGGTATTAAACTAATTTGAGGAGAGGAAGTTTGTGATTCATAAAAATATAGTGTATTGGAAGGGTCATTAGCTGTTGCAGTTAAGGCTTGAGCAATATCATCTTGACAATATTCAATATTTTTTGTTGTAGGTGTTAAAGGAGTGGCATTGATCGTTAACATTACCGCTTGCCTTGTGGTACTAGAACAAGTCCCATTAGATGATTCAGCGTAATACGTTTTTGTACCTACACCAGTTAATGTTGGTGATGTAACAATTGTACCACCAGTTGAAGCTGTATACCAAGTAATAGTTCCACCACTTGCTATAGCTGTTAAGGTTTGATTTGTTGTACCATCATCACATACTGTTTGATTATTAGCTACTGGAGTTACTGGTGTAGCCAACCGTGTTAGGCTTATAACAGTAAAACTATTAGAAGCTGCTGAAATACATCCGGAAGCGTTAGTTGCTTTAACCGTGTAAGCCGTTCCTATCATACCGCCTGTTATGACTCCTGCTGTACTAACAGTTGGTCCTGCAGGTGAAAAAACATAAGTATTGGCTGCATCGTAATTAGTAAGAGTCATGCTTCCTGCAGCAGAACAAGTCGCTGCTGTTGTGCTCACTACTGGAGTTACTGGTGTAGCCAACTGTATTAGGCTTATAACAGTAAAACTATTAGAAGCTGCTGAAATACATCCGGAAGCGTTAGTTGCTTTAACCGTGTAAGCCGTTCCTATCATACCGCCTGTTATGACTCCTGCTGCACTAACAGTTGGTCCTGCAGGTGAAAAATCATAAGTATTGGCTGCATTGTAATTCGTAAGAGTCATGCTTCCCGCAGCAGAACAAGTCGCTGCTGTTGTGCTAACTACTGGATTTACTGGTGTAGCCAACTGTGTTAGGCTTATAACAGTAAAACTATTAGAAGCTGCTGAAATACATCCGGAAGCGTTAGTTGCTTTAACCGTGTAAGCCGTTCCTATCGCGCCGCCTGTTATGACTCCTGCTGTACTAACAGTTGGTCCTGCAGGTGAAAAAACATAAGTATTGGCTGCATCGTAATTAGTAAGAGTCATGCTTCCTGCAGCAGAACAAGTCGCTGCTGTTGTGCTCACTACTGGAGTTACTGGTGTAGCCAACTGTATTAGGCTTATAACAGTAAAACTATTAGAAGCTGCTGAAATACATCCGGAAGCGTTAGTTGCTTTAACCGTGTAAGCCGTTCCTATCATACCGCCTGTTATGACTCCTGCTGCACTAACAGTTGGTCCTGCAGGTGAAAAATCATAAGTATTGGCTGCATTGTAATTCGTAAGAGTCATGCTTCCCGCAGCAGAACAAGTCGCTGCTGTTGTGCTAACTACTGGATTTACTGGTGTAGCCAACTGTGTTAGGCTTATAACAGTAAAACTATTAGAAGCTGCTGAAATACATCCGGAAGCGTTAGTTGCTTTAACCGTGTAAGCCGTTCCTATCGCGCCGCCTGTTATGACTCCTGCTGTACTAACAGTTGGTCCTGCAGGTGAAAAAACATAAGTATTGGCTGCATCGTAATTAGTAAGAGTCATGCTTCCTGCAGCAGAACAAGTCGCTGCTGTTGTGCTCACTACTGGAGTTACAGGAGCAGTATTAACTATAATTTTTCCAGTAGCATTTACTGATCCACATCCTCCAGATAATGGAATACTATAATTAAATGTTCCAGATGCGGTTGGTGTACCACTAATTGTGATTTTATTACTTGACCAATTTGCAGTAACACCAGCAGGCAATCCAGTTACTGTACCGATTCCTGATGCACCCGTAGTAGTATGTGTAATTGCTGTTAATGCTGAATTAATACATAATGTTGGTGTAGATGAAGCAACTCCTACAGTATTTATAGTAGTAAAATCAATTTTTCCGCTTAAAGTAGCTGCAGTACATGATCCTACATGTCCATTCGTTGTTATTATATAAGTGCCAGCAACTGTTGGAGTACCACTAATGGTTACTGTTTTATTTGTTGTATCAACATTGGAGGTTAGCCCTGAAGGTAAATTTGTCACAACAGCATTAGTAGCGCTACCTGCAAAAGTATATACCGTATTTGTGATTGCTGCTCCTGTACAAATTGTCTGATTTTGCGAACCAGTAGTTAATGTTAGAGTAGAAACTGTATTAACCGTAGCGGCTACAGCTAATCTAGAGTTTGAAGTACAACTATTATTTGTTGCATCAACATAATAAGTAGTGGTTGCAGATAAATTTGGAGTTATGTAATCAGTTCCTTCATAAAGCGAAGTTCCTCCTAGTGCATTTGCATACCAATTAACTTTTCCTGCTGAGGCTGTAGCTTTTAAAGTCAAAATTCCTGGCCCACATCTTTCCGCTCCTGTAGTTGATGCTATTGTTGGTATAGCAGTAACTGTAGCAGTAACAGAAGTTCTAGTTGAAGTACAATTATTATCAGATACTTCTACATAATATATTTTGGTTACAGACAAACTTGGGGTGGTATAAGTAGCTCCTGTAGCTATTGGTGTACCACCAGTTGCAACATCATACCAACTTATTGTACCCGAAGAAGCAGTAGCACTCAATGTAACACTTCCAGCACCGCAAATTGTTCCAGGCGTAACACCATTTATTGTTGGTATTGGATTTATAACAAAATTTGTTGCTGCTCTACATGGGGAATTATTACAACTAGCATAAAAAGTGGCTGTTCCAGCAACATTTGCATTGGGTAATCCTGAACCCAATACACCAATAGGATTAAAAGTAGCACCCGTAAATATTGAAGATCCTCCTGTAGCTGTGGTAAACCATTCAATTTTACTATTATCAGAACATCCACTCGCAATTAAACTTCCTGAACCTCCTACACAAATAGACACACTTTTAGTAACAGGAGCACCAAAAACAGAATTTATAGTAATTGTAGAAGTAGGTAGTGAAGTACATGAATTAGCATTAGTAGTGGTTACCTGATAAGTACCCGCTACTAAACCAGAGAATTGTCCAGTAGAATTAGACACTGCTGTAGCAACTGGAGCTAAACCAGTTAATGTATACGTTATACCCGAACCATTAAGAGGCGCAGTCACTTTTATTGTTCCTGTCGAAGTAGTACAATCCGGTTGTGTAGCAGTTACCGTAGGCGCTCCAGGTAATGCCAAAATATTAACATCATCAATACTAGTAGTAGATCCTTTAAAATTTATACCTGAAACATTCGCTTGACTTCCTCCTTGGTATTTATTTGGATAGGACCCAAAACTATCAGTAAATGCAGTAATTTGTCTGTTTGGATTAGCTGTTGTTCTTGTAGGATCTAAATATATTGCTTGAGCATTAGCATTGTTTACACCTGTAGTAGCAGAACTAGTAATTTTACCTTTCAAGGTTATTGTTACTATTCCATCTTTAGCAATATTAAAATCACCTATTAAAGGTTTGTTTGCAGTGTTAGTATACGACAAAAGACCCGCTGGACCAGTAGCTTCTATAGAATAAACTGCTGTAGCGGATAAAAAATCTATACCTGTTGGAAAAGCGAAGTCTAAGAAAACTTTTGCAGCATTTCCGCTTCCTATATTTTTTATTTGAATTTCATAGGAGACTTCATTATTAACCGAATTACAAACTGATGGAGTTAACGATTTTACTTTGGTCTCCAAAATTGGAAAACAATCTGAATTAATCTGAAGATTTTCAGCTAAATCACCAGCAGGAAAAGTTGCTGAATAACCAACACCTCCATCCATCGCTCCATGAGTACTTGTTGGAGCAGCTCCTTTATTAGTTTTTCCAGCCGAACCCGCACTTACATTGCGTGTAATTGTAGCTCCTGCTGCATTATATCTAATAATTCCGCCTCCGCCTCCGCCTCCGGGACCATGCTCATTACCACCATCATTCTCAGTGTTACCACCGTTACCTCCTTTTGCATCGATTGTAATTGTCGCTGTGCTAGGATTAGAAATATTTAAAAATACACTTCCTCCAGCTCCACCTCCACCTGCACCATCGGGAGCGCTTCCATAAGCACCTGCAGCACCATTGCCACCATTCGCTTGAATTTTACCTGTTCCTATAAGGTTTCCTGCATTTATTAATATGATAGCACCACCAACTCCACCTTTTACACCAGTAGTAGCATTATTGGCGTCACCACCACCACCACCACCACCCATGATGAGTCTATCCAAAGGAGGGGTTGTAAGATAAGATGTAAAACCAGGTCTTCCTCCTCCTGTTTTTGGAGAAACATCACCATTACCACCTTGCCATCCTAAACCACCTAAACCTCCGTAGCCACCGTTACCACCACCACCACCACCGGCATTGTGATCGTTACCTCCACCTCCTGCATTTCCTGGCGCTCCTCTACCAGCAGATCCTCCTGGCATCTCTTGAGAAGTATCTCCTACTTCATTAAATCCATCCCACATGTATCTGGGTGTTCCCGCTATTCCTTCTCCTTTACCTGAAATTGTAGTATTGGTTGTTGCACCAACATAGGTTGTTGAATTATTATTGCCAGAAACTAAAATAGGGCTAAAGCCTCCTCTAAATCCTCTTGCATTACCATCAATAGTAAAACCAGCAAAATTAAAAGTACCCGAAACATTAAATGCAATAACGCCACCTGAACTACCATTAAATGGCGGTGTGGTAATATTTGCGTTTAATGTTAAATTAGAATATTGTGGAACTCTAACAATTTGAAATGTCCTTTTTCCTCTTGTTGCAGTTGGAGGTGCGTTGTAAAAACTATTTTTAACACCACCACCAGTACCAGTACCTTTAAAAGTTAGATTCCCTCCAGTAAGCGGTACGTTATTTGTCGCTATTACATATTCAAAAATACCTGTATTGCCAATATTGGTAAATCCAGTACCTCCAAGACCATCTGTATATGAAGTAGAGGAACCTGAACCATATTGAGCATTATTAGTATAGTTAATTTCTGCGTCTTGCATCTGAATGATCAAAATCAAATCACCAGTTGCAATTGCTAAAGTACCAAAGTTATTTTGATACTTATCTGTTGCTGGCACTGCCCCTACTTGTATGGATTGTGCCCCTGCATTCAAAGTAAGTGTATTACTTAAAACAGGATAATAGGTGTTTACAGCACTAGAAATAGTTATGGGCCCATCTACTCCTGGCGTTCCACAAACTTGAGCATTTGCAGAAGAGAAAGTAAGAAGCCCTACAGTAAATATTAAAAATAAATATTTTACTGATTTATATATATTCAAAAAAGATAATTTCGGAGCGTAGTTTTGATTCATATACTTGATATTCATTAACTATTATAATTTAAATGTTCACCATTAAAGGATGAATCGATATATGTTGAAAAAGTAATATAACTGCAAAAAAGGTTGATGTATTTTAAAGATACAAAAACCAATACACTTATATACGTTAATTTACTTATTTAGGTTTTAATTTTTATTATATATTATTGAAATTTATGAATAAAACAATTTAGAAAAACACAATCAAACTTATTTTTTAATTAAAAAATAATAAAAGTGAAATTTTTATCACAAATAACAAGTTATTATTAAAAACTGTAATGTCATAATTATTAAAACGTTGCAAATGTATATAAAAAACTATTAACAATTTTTGGATATTTGTATCAACAAATGATTATTTTTATAAATTAAAAAAAAGCTGTCTTTGAACGTTTTTATTGGTATTTAATCGAAGTTATTTAGTAATTTAAAAAAAATATTTTTCGTTAAAATATTAATCTTTTAATTTTTTTAAGATTTTAATACAGATAACTAAGATTTTTAGCTCTTTAAAATCATAATTTTAAAACAAATAATAGGTAAGAAAAAAAATATTTAATTAATTTTCAAAAAAAAAGTAAAAATTAGAGCATTATTACTATTAAAAAAGAAATAATAGAGTAAATTCTTATCTAAAAAACGATTTAAAGTATTCTATTGTAATAAAAGAAATAACGACTATTCTATAAAGATAAATCGCAAATTCAATTTTGTTAATGATACTTTTGAAAAAACATTAAACTATTATTTTATATATAATTGAAACACTATCGTTAATTTTCACAACAGCAAACTATTTTAAATATACTTTAAAAGTATAACCGTTTTTAAAATTTAAAAAACACCAATAGATGAGTAACTTGATTAATTAATACCTATAGTAATCAACAACCTATTTCATTAAACATAAATTCAAAACAATTTCGTCAAATAACTTCATTATATGTTTATTAATAGGACAATCTCAATCTATTTTCTATTTATTTTAGCTCTTTTAAATACCAAAACAATGGCTCAATCTACTATTACAATTAAAGATGTATTAGAGGATCATAATTCAATCTGTATTAGCAATACAAATGCTCTTCCTGCAGCAAAAATTTTAAAGAAATATTTAGATAAAAGTTTCAATAACCCTTTTCTAATTAAAGATAATTTTAAAACCAAAAAAGCATCCATTCATCTTATAATAGAACCATTAAAAAGTAAAAAAGAGGAGCCTTCTTTTTATATTAAAAGTGACGAGAAAGACATTTATTTAATCGCCACCAACGAACAACAACTTATTTATGGGGTTTACACTTTACTAGAAGAATGGGGTTTCAGAAAATTTACCGCTACTCATTATTATATACCAAAAACAAATCAATTTATTTATCCCAAAAATTTTAAAAAAACATATCGACCTTCTTTTGAATATCGTGTACTTTATTATCCCGATGCCTTTGATAAAGATTTTAGAGAATGGCATAAATTAGATTGGCATAAAGATGATTTTAGTATTTGGGGACATACATTTAATGAGCTTTTACCATCAAAACTATTTTTTAAAAATAATCCTGAATATTTTGCTTTTTATGAAGGAAAACGAAGAGCTGAGTCAATTTGCATGACAAATGATATGGCTTTGCAAAAAATAATTGCAAAAATAACTCAAATTATTAGCGACAATCCCAATGCAACTTTCCTGTCTGTTAGTCAAAATGATGATACCGTTTTTTGTCAATGCGAAAAGTGTAGCATTTTAAATAAAAAACATGGTGGTCCTCAAGGGTCTCTTTATTTCTTTTTAAATAAAATTGCAAAGCATTTTCCAAAAATAAAAATAGTCACTTTAGCATATCAACACACATTTCAACCGCCAATTAATCTAAAAATAAGTCCAAATATTTACACTTTGGTATGCCCAATTGAATTAAACCGCGCTAAATCAATTTCTAGTGACAATAATAATTTGTCAATTGAAAAAACATTAAATAATTGGAGAAAATTGACGCCAAATTTATACTTATGGGATTATACAGTTCAGTTTTCAAACTATTTGTCTCCTTTTCCAAACATTAATACTTTTTCAGAAAATTATAAGTATTTCAAAAAACAGCATATCAAAGGGTTATTTGTGCAAGGTTACGCAGATGTCCCAGGAGACTTTTCAGAATTAAGACAGTATTTGCTAGCCAAATTATTGTGGAATGCAGAAATAGATATAAAAGCAATCACAGCCGATTTTTTAAAAGGATTTTATGGCAATGCAGCTCCATACGTTCAAGAATACCTGAACCTCTTGGCCATAAATCAAGAACAATCAAAAAAAGCTTTAGACATTTACTCTGGTCCAATTCAAAATAGAAATACATTTTTATCCCCTAAAGCCATGGATGAATATGATTTATTATTAAATGAAGCAACAATATCTGTACAACAGGATTCTATTTTATTTAATAGAATAAAAAAATTGAGGCTTGCATTAGAATTTGTTTATTTCGAACAATCTAAATTTTATGGCACTGATACCCACGGAATGTTCCTTACCAATTCTGAGGGCAAGAAACAATTAAAACCAGGTCTCACCGAAAGAGTACAACAATTTACCACAGTCTGTAATGAATTAGGGATATACGAACTAAGTGAAGACGGAATATCTCCCAATAAATATTATGAAAACTGGTTAGAAATTAGCAAAAACACAACAGTTCATTTGGGAGAAAATTTAAAGGTGAATTTTCTAACTCCACCATTTCCAGACTTTTTAGGAAAAGGATCTGCTTCTCTTGTTGATGGAATAAAAGGGCACACGGATTATAATATGAATTGGGTAGGATGGTATGGTAATAATCCTGAAATAGAAATTATTACCAATAAAATAGCCATTAATCGAATTAAAATTAACTTTTTAGACAATCAGAGAAATTGGATTTTTATTCCAAGAAAAATAACAGTATATGGCTATATTAATAACGAATGGCTTTTTATAAATGAAGTTAAAAATATAGCGTTAAAAGAAAATTTTGAAATAAAATCTAAATCCATTGAAATAATTGATTCAAAATTAAGTGGTTTAGAGCGGATAAAAATTGAAGTAGAAAACCAAACCGAATTACCTTTTTGGAGAACAAGAAAAAACAAAAAACCTATGGTAATGATAGATGAAATTGAACTTTATAATCAATAAAAAAATGTTGGATTTAATGAAATTTCGCAATCTACATTCAGATAAAATCTCAAAAAAAAGACTTTAATTGCATACAGTCAAAAAAAGCAGTTAATCAAATAATTAGCAGACTTTAAAAATGGATATAACCTCTAAATTCAGATAATTTTATTGATTTTGAGCATTACTTTCAAAAACACTATCTTTGCAAAAAATTTAAGCAAATGACTACTTTTGAGCAATTCAATCTTCCTAAATCTGTACAAAAATCAATCGATGATTTAGGATTTACAACTCCTACTCCTATTCAGGAAAAAACTTTTTCTGTGATTATGTCCGGAAGAGATATGATGGGAATCGCTCAAACGGGTACTGGTAAAACATTCGCTTACCTATTACCACTATTAAAACTATATAAATTTACGCCTGGACACACTCCAAAAATAGTAATTCTAGTCCCTACACGTGAACTTGTAGTTCAAGTAGTTGAAGAAGTAGAGAAATTGACAAAATACATGTCTGTTCGAACTATTGGAATTTTTGGTGGTGTAAATATTAACACTCAAAAAACGACAGTTTATACTGGTTGCGATATCCTTGTAGGTACACCAGGAAGAATCATGGATTTAACTTTGGATAATGTAATCCGTTTTGAAGAAATGCAAAAATTAGTAATCGACGAATTTGACGAAATGCTTAATTTAGGTTTCCGAACGCAACTGACTTCGATTTTGGCTATGATGCCAAAAAAACGTCAAAACATACTTTTTTCGGCAACCATGACAGATGAAGTAGATGCCATTTTGAATGATTATTTTGATTACCCAGAAGAAGTGACACTTTCCGCATCGGGAACACCGCTAGAAAACATCAAACAAATCACCTACCAAGCTCCCAATTTTAATACTAAAATAAATCTTTTAAAACATATTTTACACAACAACGAAGACATGAGTCGTGTTTTAGTGTTTGTAAATAATAAAAAAATTGCCGATTTAGTTCAAGAACGAATAGAAGAGGAATTTGAAGATCAATTTGGAGTGATACACTCTAATAAATCACAAAATTATCGTTTGAGTACGATGGCTTCCTTCCAAGAAGGTAATTTACGTGGTTTGATTACTACTGATATTATGGCAAGAGGTTTGGATATTTCTAATATTACTCATGTTATCAATTTTGAAATGCCCGAACTACCTGAATTGTATATGCACAGAATAGGTAGAACTGGTCGTGCCGATGCTAAAGGAACTGCAATAAGTTTTATAGCGCCGCGTGAAGAAGAATATAAAGTAGAGATTGAAGTTTTAATGAATATGGAATTAACTATTGAAGAGTTTCCTGAAACAGTGGAGATTTCAACAAAGTTAATCGAACCTGAAAAAGACCGACAACCGATTAAGTTTTTGATGAAAAAGAAAAAACTGGAAGGTGATGGTGCATTTCAAGAAAAAAGTAAAAAGAATAAGAAAGTGAATCTTGGCGGACCAGGTGTAACTAAGAAAAAAACACATGGCTCTGTTAATAGAAACATGCTAAAAACGAGAGATAAGAAAAGAAAAGATAAAAATAAATAAAATCATTCTTAGTTTTAAATTATTACAGGCAAAAATGGAAATCATTTTTGCCTATTTTTTTATAATATTAGTACTAAATAATGACATATACTATCCTGTTTTATTTATAAAAAAAAGCAATTTAGTAAGACTATAAATATTCAAACAACTTCATCTAAAACTATAAAGTAATTTGTATTTTTGGCTAATGAAATTCAGTTCACTGAATTGAATTGAAAAACAAATGAGGCAAACACAACGTAAGAATGCATTTTAAACATCCCGAAATTTTATACTTTCTGTTCGCGTTAATTGTTCCTATTTTGGTGCATTTATTTCAACTGCGTCGATTTAAAAAAGAATATTTCACAAATGTTCGCTTCTTAAAAGCACTTTCTATACAAACTAGAAAAAGTTCTAAAATTAAAAAATGGTTACTTCTAGCCTGTCGCTTATTAGTACTTACTTTCGTTATAATTGCTTTTGCACAACCATTTTACGAATCAAAAGACAGCAAAAATGCAAATAATGAATTATATATCATTTTAGACAATTCTTTTAGCATGCAAGCCAAAGGGAAGAAAGGCGAATTACTAAAAAGAGCGGTACAAGAATTATTAGAAGAAACACCTGAAAACGTCAATTTCTCTTTACTTACTGCTTCAGAAAATTTTTGGAATACCGATATTAAATCGATTCGCAATTCTTTACAAAATTTGAAATATAGTGCAACTCCATTTGAATTGGATAATATAATGGCAAAATTAAAAGCACATAAATCAGCTTTTAAAAAGGATATTGTAATCATCACAGACGGTATTGGAATTGATAAAAAGAACCTTAAAAATATAGATTTAGACAACAATATACATTTCATAATCCCTAAAGCGGTTCTAAAAAACAATATTGCTATTGACAGCGTTTACATCCATAAAACAGTAGATCAATTCTATGAAATTGGTATTCAATTATCTACCTATGGTGATAAATTTGATCCTACCCCTATTTCCTTATACAACAATAAAACCCTAATTGCTAAAACTACTGTAACATTAGACAGCCCGAAAAAAACTATAAATTTTACCATTCCAAAACAGGCTTTTCATGGCTATGTTTCTATTAGTGACAAGGGTTTATCATATGATAATATTTTATATTTCAGCATTATGAAAGCTAAAAAAACGAATGTAATCAGCATCGGAGAAGCTGTGAAAAACAATTTCCTATCTCGAATTTATACTGCTGAAGAATTCAATTTCATCAGCACTACTTTAAGCGCATTAGATTACAATAAACTAGAGGAACAAGATGCTATCGTTCTAAATGAACTCGATGAAATCCCACAAGCATTAATCACTACACTGAAATCTTTTGTAGAAAAAGGAGGAAACTTAATCGTTATTCCTTCTGCTTCCTGTTCTATTTCTAATTTAAATTTATTGGCAACCAATTTTGGCAATCTAAAATTTAATGCTTTAGAAAACACAGAAAAACAGATTACTAAAATCAATTTTAATCATCCAATATACAATAGTGTATTTGAAAAAAAAGTAGCTAATTTTCAATATCCAAAAACAAAAAAGACTTTTAATTTATCAAGTTCGTACCCTGCTGCGTTGTCGTATGAAGACCAAAGCATTTTTCTAACTTCAACTAATAATCCCATTGGAAAAGTAGCTGTTTTTGCCGCACCTATTTCTATTGAAAACTCTAATTTTCAGCAATCACCACTTATTGTACCTACTTTTTACAAGATGGCAATGTACAACCATAATAATGGCATTACTGCATTAACAATAGGAAATAACAATCCACATATAACAGAGACTATCTTAAATAAAGATGCTATTTTAACCGTAAAAGGGGTTGAAGAACAGTTTATTCCAACGCAACAAATACTTAATAATAAAGTCAAAATGAGTTTTGGAGACTATCCAGAACAAGCAGGGAATTTTGCTGTATTTAATAAAAAAGAATGGGTAGAAAATATCAGTTTTAACTATGGTAGAACAGAAAGTGATTTGACTCCAGCTACTGAAAATATTTTATCAGAATACAAAAATTTCGAATCTATAAAATCACTTTTTAACACTTTACAAACTGATCGCACAGACAATCAAATCTGGAAATGGTTTGTTATCTTTGCATTGTTATTTCTATTTACAGAAATGGCTATTATAAGATTCGTAAAATAGAAAACCAAGCTCAAATAATTAAAATACAACTATGAAATTAATCATCAGAGACGCCAAAATTATCGATTCAAAAAGTCCTTTTCACAATAAGACTGTAGATATTTTAATTGTTGATGGTTTTATACAGATAATAGGAACCTCTATTCCGAATTTAGAACAACTAGAAGAGTTGAAATTAGATAATCTGCACGTTTCACAAGGTTGGTTTGACAGTAGTGTTTCACTAGGAGAACCAGGTTACGAAGATCGAGAAACGATTTCTAATGGACTTCAAGTTGCGGCTAAAAGTGGTTTTACCGCAATTGCTTTGCAACCCAACTCCTTCCCTATTATTGACAATCAATCCCAAGTTAATTTTGTAAAAAATAAAGCAACTGGATTTGCTACCCAACTTTATCCTATTGGTGCTTTAACAAAAGAAAGTGCAGGAAAAGATATGGCAGAGTTGTATGATATGCAAAAAGCGGGAGCAATCGCTTTTGGTGATTACAATAAAAGTTTAAGTAATGCTAACTTGTTAAAAATTGCATTGCAATATGTGCAAGATTTTGATGGCTTGACTATCGCTTTTTCTCAAGATGAAAATATCAAAGGTAATGGAGTAGCTAATGAAGGAATTGTTTCTACTCGTTTAGGCCTAAAAGGAATTCCAAATCTAGCCGAAGAATTACAAATAGCAAGAAATTTATTTTTACTGGAATATACTGGAGGAAAATTACACATCCCAACAGTTTCTACAAAAAAATCGGTTGAATTAATTAAAGAAGCAAAGAAAAATGGGCTAAAAGTAAGCTGTAGTGTTGCAGTACACCATTTAGTTTTGACTGACGAAAAACTTGAAGAATTCGATACGAGATACAAAGTTTCACCACCATTGCGAACAGAAACGGATAGAATAGCTTTGTTGAAAGGACTAACTGAGGGTACAATTGATATGATTACATCAGATCATAATCCGATCGACATTGAGCATAAAAAAATGGAATTTGATGGGGCAAAAAGTGGAACAATTGGTTTAGAAAGTGCTTTCGGCGCATTGATGACTGTTTTACCTTTAGAAATTGTAATTGAAAAATTAACTGCTGGAAAAGAAACTTTTGGAATCGAAATACAAACTATCAATGAAGGATCATCAGCAAATCTCACTTTATTTAACCCAGAAATAGAAAGTATTTTCACAAAATCATCCATTCTTTCTAAATCTAAGAATTCTGCTTTTTTAGGTATCCCAATAAAAGGAAAAGTTTACGGAATTCTAAACCAACAAAAATTAATTTTAGCATAAAATAATGAACAATACTACAGAAACAGGAAAAACAGCAGCAATAACAAGCTATATTTTAGGAATTGGTGTTTTTATAGCGATGTCAATGAATTCTGAAGATAAGAATGCATTTGCTTCTTTTCATATTCGTCAAGGTTTGGGATTAACATTAACTTTTATTTCATTGGGACTAATCATCAGTAATTTTGATAGCTTAATGATTTCTGCTCCTATGTGGATATTTGTTTTAGTACTTTGGTCTTATGGCATCACGAGTGCTATAAAAGGCGAAACAAAACCCGTTCCTTTGCTAGGAACCTATTTCCAAAAATGGCTATCAAACATATCATAAATTTAAATTTCAAAGCACACAATCTTTGTCAAATCAATATATAAAAATGAGTTTATCTTTAGAATTTAAAATACGTGAACCCAAAGTAAAACTAGATAAAAATCCACTTTTACTTTTACTTCATGGATATGGTAGTAATGAAGCCGATTTATTCTGTTTTGCAGAAGAGCTTCCTGAAAATTATTATATCATTTCAGCACGTGCCCCTTATGACATGCAATATGGAAGCTATGCTTGGTATGCCATCAATTTTGATGCAGATCAAAATAAGTTTTCAGACAATGATCAGGCTAAGGAATCAAGAGATTTGATTGCAAAATTCATAGATGAATTAATTCAGATTTACCCAATCGATGCGCAAAATGTGTCGTTAATTGGTTTTAGCCAAGGATCTATTTTAAGCTATGCTGTAGCGCTTTCTTATCCAGAAAAAGTGCAGAAAGTTGTGGCTATGAGTGGATATTTAAATTTAGATATTGTAGCAGAAGATTACCTTAAAAATAATTTTAGTAATTTAAAAATATTTGCCTCTCATGGAACTGTAGATCAAGTAATTCCAATTGATTGGGCAAGAAAAACGCCAGCAATACTAGAGAATTTAGGAATTGAAGTTACCTACAAAGAATATCCGATTGGTCACGGAGTGGCACCACAAAATTTCTATGATTTCAAAAACTGGCTTTTAGAGCAGCAATAAATAATCTTAAATTTGCAGTTTTCAGAAGCTATTTCTGAAAACTGCCTTAAGTGATAATTACTTTTGTTTTTGATACAACAAAGACTGATTTACTTCAAAAGAAATACTTTCATCATTATTCACGAAATATTTCAATAAAACTTCACCCCAAATATCACCATCACTAAAATCAGCAATTATCCATCTGTGGTTTAATATTTTGACTTTATTGATAATAAATTTATTCGCTCCAATTTGATCTTGACCTGTATAAGGATTCCCTTTTGGATTGGCATTAAAATCTAATAATTGCTCGGTAACAACAGGAATTAATTTTTCATATGCAATAGTTTTATTAGAACTACCAGAGTCAAAATAATTTTGTGCATTTTCATTATTTTCTAATGAGAAGTAATTTGCATCCGCCAACTTAGTAGTCAAAAGATTAATACTGTCTCTCAGCTTTGCAGTAGTTTTTTTATATCTATCTTGTTCATATTTCACTTCTTTACTTAAAAACATATAAGTAAAAAGAGCTGTTAGAACACCAAGAATCGTTAGATAGAGAAATAATGATTTTTTCATTTTTTGAATTGGATTATAATTTGATTTCTAAATTATCATAAGCAAGGAAAACATTTTCTGGAAGACTTTTTTGCACGGCTTCATGAAATCCCATAACATGACTAATATGCGTAAGATAAGCCTTCTCTGGCTGGACCAAAGTTATAAAATCTAAGGCTTCTTTCAAATTGAAATGCGTATCATGAGGCTCTTCACGTAAAGCATTTATAACGAGTACTTTTAGATTTTTTAATTTTAAAATTTCGCTCTCTTTAATCGTTTTCACGTCTGTCAAATAAGCGAAATCATCAATTCTATAACCAAAAACCTGAAGATTTCCGTGCATTACATTAACGGGAATTGCAGTTTTATTTCCTATAGAAAAAGTTTGATTATTAATAACTTCATTTGTCGCTATCGATGGCGCTCCGGGATATTTATTAACCGTTTCAAACACATACGAAAATCGACTTTTTAGGTTAGTAATAACTCTTTGGTTTGCATAAATAGGTATTTCGCCTTGTTTAAAATTAAAAGGACGAATATCATCAATTCCTGCGGTATGATCAGAGTGCTCGTGAGTAAATAAAATTCCGTCTACTTTACTACAATTAGAAGAAAGCATTTGTTGCCTAAAATCTGGTCCGCAATCTATGATATAAGAGAAATTATCCCAAGAAATCCAAATGGATACTCTTAGCCTTTTATCTTTAAAATCTTTGCTTTTACATACGGGATGGTCGCTGCCAATAACAGGAATACCTTGTGAGGTGCCGGTTCCTAAAAAATATACCTTCAAACTTCTTGATTTTATTTACAAAAATAGGATTAATTCTCTTTCATTAGAATGCTATTTCATTAACTTTGCAACATATTAGCCATATTAAAATAAAATGGACACAGAAATAAAATTAAAAGGTGATCGAATCATCGAACAAATACCTTCAGTAAACGATAAAGCCCTACGTATCAACCTGAATGAAAATATTTACGGAACTTTTGCAGAAATCGGAGCTGGTCAAGAAACCGTAAGACACTTTTTTAGATCTGGAGGTTCGTCTAGAACTATTGCAAAGGCAATGTCTGCCTACGATAAAGATTTTAGTGATGCCGTTTACGGAATAGAGGAAGATGGTCGTTATGTAACTGAAAGCCGCCTTAAAAAAATGCTTTCTCATGAAGTAAATCTAATTGAAAAACGTTTAAGTAGAGAAAAGCACCCCAACAAAATGTTTTTCAGTTATGCTAATACAGTTGCTACTATTGATTTTGCAAAACAATTCAAAGGACATGGTTGGGTTGGTATTAGCTATCAAATTGAGCCAGACGAAGATTACAACGAAATTATATTGCACATTCGATTTAAGGAAACAGATGTACGTTTGCAACAAGAAACACTTGGTATTCTTGGTGTAAACTTGATATATGGTGCTTATTACAAATACAACGATCCAAAACGTTTGTTGCGTTACTTATACGATCATTTAGACAAAGACCAATTAGAAATAGACACTATCAATTTCTCTGGTCCTCGTTTTGCAGATGTAGACAATCGTTTGATGAGTTTACAGTTGGTAAAAAACGGAATGACTGATGCCGTTATGTTTAATCCTGATGGCATTAATGTTTTGCCTGCTGCTATTTTATACAAAAAAAACATACTCGCTTTTAGAGGTAGTTTCCGTCCGGTTACAAAAGTAAACATGGACATGTATGAGAAATCACTAAAAATGTTTTTGAACGAGAATAAAGTAGAAAAAGAAAATACCTTGGTAGTTTTTGAAATTACACTTTCTAATCTTCGTTCTGATGGTGAAATTGACGAAAGAGATTTTATGGATCGTGCAGAATTACTTTGTTCTCTAGGACAAACCGTAATGATTTCTAATTTTCAAGAATACTACAAGGTTGTAGAATATTTCTCTAATTACACAAAAGCAAGAATGGGATTGGCGATGGGTGTAAACAACTTAATTGACATCTTTGATGAGAAATATTACCGTCATTTGAGCGGTGGAATTTTAGAAGCTTTTGGAAAATTATTTTACCGTGATATGAAAGTCTTTTTGTATCCAATGATTGATGAAAATGGTGAAATTATTAATTCTGAAAACTTAAAAGTACATCCTAGAATGAAAGAATTATACAAATTCTTTAAATTCAATGGCAAAGTGGTTGACATAAATGATTACGATGCAAGCATCCTTGATGTTTTCTCCCGTGAAGTTTTGAATATGATAAATAATGGCAAACCAGGTTGGGAAACTATGCTTCCTAGCGGTATTGCTGAGATAATAAAAGAACATCAACTTTTTGGATATGATCCAAATAAAGTTCTTAAAGAAATTAGTTAATTAATAAAATTTGAAATCCTTGATTTGTTTAACAATTAAGGATTTTTTTTATGGTATCATCACATTATTAAATAGCAAATGAAAGAAAAAAATTTAAAAATACTAAAAACAATATTCTTAAGTGGTCTATTATATGCGATTCTACAAGCTGCATTTGATCTTTATGATTTAAATGAATTTAATTGGGTGAAATTCTTAATAAATTCTATCTTTTTTACGTTTTTTATGGGTCTGATGTTGCGTAAAAATTTTGTGAAAAATTATATCCTAACGGGAAATTTTTGCTAAAAGCTTAATTTAATTTCAAACAAAGTTTAGAGAAAATAATTTCACTCGAAACTAAAGTTATTATTACCAAAAATATATACCGTGAATTATGCTTTAAAGTATATGTAGCACAATTAGTGTGTTAATAATGATCGCCCTTTTAATATTCTTTTAATTTCGAATAAAATAACTTCAATCTAAATTTTACAACTCTTCAATACAGAAGACAATCATAAAAATCAACTAATCAAATGAAAAAAAATATAATTTTAACCATCGCTTTTAGTACAATAATTTTAGCAGCTTGTCAAAGCAAACAAAAAACAGATTCTTCACTAATTCAAGAACCTTTAAAAGAAGAAATGAGTTCCGATTTAAATTCAAATTCTATTGATTATCAAATCGCCGAAAATTATTTTGTGAAAAATAATGCAGGTAAACTAGAGCATCCAAAAATTGAAACTTTAGAAAAATTCAACTCTATTTTTGGTATGGCAACAACTATGGGCAAAAATGGTAAGCCAACCACAATTGATTTCTCTAAACAAGATGTAATCGCTCTTGTTTTGCCAGAGACTAATTTAGAAACTTCATTAAAAATAGTTAGCTTAGAACGTGATTCAACAGCAGGAATAACATTAAAATTTAAAAAAATTGAAGGCAAAAAACAAACTTTTACAACCATTCCTAATTTTGCAATTATAGTAGATAAAACAGATGATGCAAATGTAAATTTGCTACAAATAAATTAGTAACACTACCTATAACAGATTATAGAAGATAAAGTAATTGACTTTTAGAAACAAACTAGAATTTTATTTTTTAAAACTTAAGCGTAAAATTCTACAAATTTTTAAAACATTTAAAACAATAAAAAATCATACTTTTAGCTTAAAAACAACCTATTAGAAATTAGAATTTTGAAACTCATTTAAATCAAATCTCCATTATCATAGCCATTTGCTGTTCTAATTTCTTAATTTAAGAAAAGCTTGTATTTATATAAAATATAATTTTACATTTTTCAACAAAAAATATACATTTGATTACCTTTACACACTTAAAATAGGAACTATGTCTGTCGCAAAAAAAGATTATAAAAGAATTACCACGAAGTCACTCATTGAAATGAAGGCTAATGGAGAAAAAATA
Organism: Flavobacterium pygoscelis; assembly: GCF_023162025.1. Lineage (NCBI taxonomy): Bacteria > Pseudomonadati > Bacteroidota > Flavobacteriia > Flavobacteriales > Flavobacteriaceae > Flavobacterium > Flavobacterium pygoscelis. The sequence continues at coordinate 19,783 of NZ_JALNUB010000011.1, forward strand.
TCTATGCTAACTGCATACGATTTTACCATGGCAAAAATCGTCGATTCTGCAGGGATTGATGTGATTCTTGTAGGCGATTCGGCTTCAAATGTTATGGCTGGACATGAAACGACATTGCCTATCACTTTAGACCAAATGATTTATCATGCTTCTTCGGTAGTTAGAGCTACAGAGAGAGCATTGGTTGTTGTAGATTTACCTTTTGGAAGTTACCAATCAGATCCTAAAGAAGCATTGCGCTCCTCAATTAGGATTATGAAAGAAAGCGGTGGACATGCTGTAAAGTTGGAAGGTGGAAAAGAAATTAAAGAATCGATTAAAAAAATATTGAATGCAGGAATTCCAGTAATGGGACATTTGGGTTTAACACCACAATCTATCTATAAATTTGGTACTTATACTGTTCGTGCAAAAGAAGAGGAAGAAGCAGATAAACTTTTGGAAGATGCTCAATTATTAGAAAAATTAGGTTGTTTTGCATTAGTATTAGAAAAAATTCCAGCACATTTAGCTGAAAAAGTGGCCAAAAGTATATCGATACCGGTAATAGGAATTGGCGCTGGTGGCGGTGTAGATGGTCAAGTATTAGTTATTCACGACATGTTAGGAATGAATAATGAATTTAGCCCTCGTTTTTTAAGAAGATATATGAATTTATATGACGGAATGACAACCGCTATCGGGCAATATGTTGCCGATGTAAAATCGAGTGATTTCCCTAACGCTAACGAGCAATATTAAAATACCTCTATAAGAGTTAAAATCTTTTTAATAATGTAATTTTATAAAAACTGAATTAAACATCGTCTAATTCAGTTTTTATATTTAGGCAACTATCTACAATAAATAAAAATCAAATAATTTTCGCTTCTGTAATAGTTTTTCATGCAGAAAGAACCGCTGAAATTTACAAAAAACTAGAAGCATTAATAAAGATTTAAATTTAACAAACCGATCTAAAAAAGCCCAAAATCTAAAAATACATGAAAATCATATCAAATAAATCAAATCTCCAGATCCTTCACGAAGACAATCACCTTATAGTTATAAATAAACGTGTTGGTGATATCGTACAAGGCGATAAAACAGGAGACAAGCCATTATCTGATGTGGTTAAGGAATATATTAAAGATAAATATAATAAACCGGGAGAAGTTTTTTTAGGTGTTGTACATCGTTTAGATCGTCCTACATCAGGTATAATTGTCTTTGCCCGCACGAGTAAAGCACTAACAAGGATGAACGAATTATTTAGTAATCGAGAAACTCAAAAAACCTATTGGTGCATTGTCAAAAACAAACCTTTGATCGCTGAAGATAAATTGACTCATTATTTAAAAAGAAATGAAAAAAATAATAGTTCAAAAGCACATTTAAAAGAAGTTCCTGATAGTAAATTAGCTATTTTAGATTATAAAATCATAAAGGAACTCACTAATTATTTTGCCTTAGAAATTAATCTACATACGGGAAGACATCATCAAATACGGGCACAACTTTCTGCAATAGGTTCTCCAATAAAAGGGGATTTAAAATATGGTTTTGATAGAAGTAATCCTGATGGTGGTATTCATCTACACGCTCGAAAATTAGTATTTATTCATCCAGTAACTAAAGAAAATACAATTATCATTGCTCCCACTCCAGATGAAGTACTTTGGAAAGCATTATAATTTTAAAAAAATGAACTTAAACTTCAACTTACTACTATTATAAAATTGATGTTTAAAAGTTTAAATTTAAAAATGGATTCTGGGATGATTTACCCAAAATCTAACATCCAAAAATGTATATTTGAAAGTTAAAAATTTCAATAGTAAAAATATGCAAATTGTCTTCGCCTCCAGCAACAAAAATAAAATTATAGAAATTCAAAGTATGCTTCCCGAAAGCATTCAAATTCTTAGTCTAGAAGACATTGGTTGCCTAGAAGAAATACCAGAAACCGCAGATACCATTATGGGGAATGCTATCCTGAAGGCGGATTATGTAACAAAAAAATATGGGTATGATTGTTTTGCTGATGATACAGGACTTGAAGTTTCCGCTTTAAATGGGGAACCAGGTGTTTACTCTGCAAGATATTCCGGAGAGCAGCGGAGTTCTGAAGATAATATGAATAAATTATTAGACAATTTATCGGATAAAAATAATAGAAAAGCACAATTTAAAACCGTAATTGCACTAAACATAAACGGTAAACAACAATTATTTACAGGTATAGCAGAAGGAGAAATCACTTTAGAAAAAACTGGAAACAAAGGTTTTGGATACGACCCTATCTTTCGCCCATTGGGATATACAGAAACTTTTGCAGAATTATCTTTAGAGATAAAAAATGAAATCAGTCACAGAGGAAAAGCAACCCAAGATTTGATTAAATTTTTAATAGGAATCAAATAAGTAGGCAAAAAATAGGTTTTTTACAACATAATATCCTATTCAAAGCATGAATTTCACTTAAATTTGAGTAAATAAAAAATACCAATTCTTAAATAAAATCCTAACATTCTGATAATCAAATCACAATAAATCATTAATTCTTAAAATAGCATTAGTTTATATGAATTATAAACAGTAATTTTGCACCCTATTTTAAAAATACATATGAATAAATTTGAACAATTAGGATTGAGTGAATCGTTACTGAAGGCGATTTTAGATCTAGGATTTGAAAGTCCGACCGAAGTACAGGAGAAAGCGATTCCCCTATTATTGGAAAAAGATACAGATATGGTTGCGTTGGCTCAGACAGGGACAGGGAAAACGGCAGCTTTTGGTTTTCCAGTTATCCAAAAAATTGATGCTAACAACAGAAACACACAAGCATTAATTTTATCTCCAACACGTGAATTGTGTTTGCAGATTACCAACGAAATTAAAAACTACTCTAAATACGAAAAAGGTATTAATGTGGTAGCAGTTTACGGTGGAGCTAGCATTACAGAACAAGCGAGAGACATAAAGAGAGGTGCACAAATTATTGTGGCAACTCCAGGAAGAATGCAAGACATGATTAATAGAGGATTGGTTAACATTTCTCAAATTAACTATTGTATTCTTGACGAAGCTGACGAAATGTTGAACATGGGTTTCTACGAAGATATCGTAAACATCCTTTCGACTACGCCAGACGACAAAAACACATGGTTGTTCTCTGCAACAATGCCTGCTGAAGTAGCACGTATTGGAAAACAATTCATGAAAGACCCAATTGAAATTACAGTTGGAGCTAAAAATTCAGGTTCAGCTACAGTTTCTCACGAATTTTACTTAGTAAATGCACGTGATCGTTACGAAGCTTTGAAACGTTTAGCTGATGCTAATCCAGACATTTTCTCAGTAGTTTTTTGTAGAACAAAACGTGATACTCAAGCTGTTGCCGAAAAATTGGTTGAAGATGGATACAGCGCTGCTGCTTTGCACGGAGATTTATCTCAAGCGCAACGTGATGGTGTAATGAAATCTTTCCGTGGAAGACAAATCCAAATGCTTGTAGCTACTGACGTTGCTGCACGTGGAATTGACGTTGACAATATTACGCACGTAGTAAATTACCAATTACCTGACGAAATAGAAACGTACAATCACCGTTCAGGTCGAACTGGTCGTGCTGGTAAATTAGGAACTTCTATTGTAATTGTTACTAAAAGTGAATTGCGTAAGATTTCTTCTATCGAGAGAATCATCAAACAAAAATTCGAAGAAAAAACAATCCCTTCTGGAATTGAAATCTGCGAAATTCAATTGTTACACCTAGCTACAAAAATTAAAGATACTGAAGTTGATCACGAAATTGACAACTACTTACCTGCAATTAATAGCGTTCTTGAAGATTTATCGAAAGAGGAATTAATCAAGAAAATGGTATCGGTAGAATTTAACCGTTTTATCAATTATTACAAGAAAAACAGAGACATTTCTTCTCAATCTGGCGAAAGACGCGAGCGTGATGATAGAGATGGAGCTCCAAGAGAGAACAATAATAGTGGCGCAACAAGATATTTCGTGAACATTGGTTCTAGAGATAACTTTGATTGGATGTCATTAAAAGACTACTTGAAAGAAACATTAGACTTAGGTCGTGATGACGTTTTCAAAGTAGACGTAAAAGAAGGTTTCTCTTTCTTTAACACAGATCCAGAACACACGGATAAAGTAATGGAAATATTGAACAACGTACAATTAGAAGGACGTAGAATCAATGTTGAAATTTCTAAAAATGATGGTGGTGGAAGACGTGATCACAATGGAAGAAGTTCAGGTGGAAGTTTTGGTGGTTCAAGAAGTGCTGCTCCAAGAAGAGAAGGTAGTTTTGCACCAAGAAGAGAAGGTTCTTCAGGTGGTGGATTTAGAAGTGATAGAAATTCAGCTCCAAGAGAAGGTGGTTTTGGACCAAGAAGTTCATCTGCTCCTAGAAGAGAAGGTGGCTTTACATCGGACAGACCTAGAACGGAAGGTTCTTCTGATAGAGCTCCAAGACGTTCTGAAGGATCTGGTGATTCACCAAGACCAAGAAGACCAAGAAGAGACTAACATGCATTGTTAATCTTCTTATAATTATATAAGGAAACTACAAAATATTCAATCTTGATTTATTACTTTTAAAGTTTTAAATTAGCATATGAAATATTTTGTAGTTTTCTTTTTTTTAGTACTTTCCTCAACTGCGATTGCGCAAGTTAAAGAACCCTCCCAGAAAGTTAATGGTATCATAATCAGTAATACGACTAAAGAACCTTTAGTTGGCGTTAACATCATTAATGTAAATAAAGTAAGAGGAGCAACTACCGATTTAGGCGGTTACTTTGAGCTAGATGTGCAAGTAAATGACACCTTACACATTACGAGTTTAGGATTTCAATCCCTTCGTGTTCGAGTTACCAATGACTGGTTAAAAAATAAAAGCACAAAAATACAACTTACAGAAAAAGCCATAGCGCTAGAGGAAGTAGTCATTCGCCCATTTAACCTAACAGGTTATCTAGAAGTTGACACTAAAATCATTCCTGTTAAAGAAAATTTCAGATACAGTATTTCTGGACTTAGTCAAGGATATGAGGCGGGAGAATACTCTCCAAATGCCTTTGGAAGGGTATTAGGATCTATCTTTAACCCTGCAGATGTTCTTTATAACTTTTTTGGCAAAAATCCCAAAGAACTTAAGAAACTTAAAGAAATGAAGAAAGACGATACAGTTCGTAATCTTTTAGAATCTAAATTTGATAGAGAAATGATTGCCGTACTATTAGGAGTAGATAAAAATGAAATAGCCGAAATTTTACAACGCTGTAATTACTCCGAATCATTCATACAAACAGCTAATGACTTGCAAATTATGGATGCTATTAGCGGATGTTATGAAGAATATAAAGTATTAAAGAAAAAATAAAGTGATTTTAAATATTTAAAATAATTCCTGAATTATACTAAGTAGTTGAGGAATTATTTTTTGAAAGAAATTCAAGTTATTACAATTCTCCAATAAAAAAATCCCATGGCCGTTTAGAGCTATGGTGATTAAAAAACTACTTTCAAAAAAAAATCTCTTTGTAAGGATAATGTACTTTATAAAAGTAAAAATTAAATTTCATCTTGTACAATTTTAAAATAAATCATTAAATTTCGAAACAGAAAAAGACTTATACTAATTAGATAAAGAAAAGGTCTTTTTAAAGTAAATTCAGTTTCAAAATCAAAAAAGATTACATACATTTACTTACATAACAAGAACTAATTTTAAATATCTATTATCATGGCAAAAAGTCAAGACGCAAAGAAAACTGCGAAAAAAGAGCCTTTAAAAACAGCAAAGGAAAAGAAAGAAGAAAAAAGAGATAAGAAAAATGCTCCGAAAAGAGACTAATTACAAATAAAAAAGGCTGTTTAGAGTTCGAATACTCTTAACAGCCTTTTTAATATTTTGAGCTTAAATTTACCTTGAATAATTAGGAGCTTCTTTAGTAATTGTCACATTATGAGGGTGACTTTCGTTGATTCCACTAGCAGTAATACGAACAAAACGACCTGTTTCTTGTAAAGTAGGAATATCTTTGGAACCACAATATCCCATTCCTGCGCGAAGACCACCAATAAATTGCTGCATACTTTCGTTTAATTCACCTTTATAAGGAACACGACCTACAATTCCTTCTGGAACTAATTTCTTCACATCATCTTCAACATCTTGAAAATAACGATCTTTAGAACCTTCTTGCATTGCTTCAACAGATCCCATTCCGCGGTATGATTTAAATTTCCTTCCTTCAAAAATAATAGTTTCTCCAGGAGATTCCTTAGTACCAGCAAGCAACGAACCTAACATTACACAATCTGCACCTGCAGCAATAGCTTTAGGAATATCACCTGTGTAACGTATTCCACCATCTGCAATTACAGGAACTCCAGTACCTTTGATAGCCGCAGCTACTTCAAGAACGGCAGAGAACTGAGGAAAGCCTACACCTGCAACAATACGAGTAGTACAAATTGAACCTGGACCAATACCAACTTTCACACCATCAGCACCATTTTCGACTAAATATTTGGCCGCTTCTGGAGTAGCGATATTACCCACAATAACATCCAATTCTGGAAATTTAGCTTTTACCGCTTTCAAAACGTCTACTACTCCTTTTGTATGTCCGTGAGCAGTATCAATAATTACAGCATCAACTCCAGCATTAACTAAAGCTGTTGCTCTTTCGACAGCATCAGCAGTAACTCCTAACGCAGCAGCAACTCTTAATCGTCCAAATTTATCTTTATTGGCGTTTGGTTTTTGAGTTAGTTTGGTAATATCTCTAAAGGTAATTAAACCAACTAATTCATATTTATCATTTACAACTGGTAATTTTTCTATTTTGTGTCCTTGTAAAACAATTTCTGCTTGTTCTAGTGAAGTACCTTCCGGAACAGTAACTAAATTTTCAGTAGTCATTACCTCAACAATAGGTCTTGAACTATTTTTTTCAAAACGCAAATCTCTATTCGTAACAATTCCTTTTAAAATTTTGTTATCATCCACAATTGGAATACCACCAATTCCAAATTCTTTCATCGCATTCTTAGCGTCTGCAACAGTCGAAGTTAATGGTAAAGTAACAGGATCGATAATCATTCCAGATTCCGCACGTTTTACTTTTCTAACTTTAGCCGCTTGTTGCTCTATAGTCATATTTTTGTGCAGTACACCAATTCCTCCTTCTTGAGCCATAGCTATTGCCATTGCGCTCTGAGTAACTGTATCCATAGCAGCAGATACAATAGGAACATTAAGCGTTATATTTCTAGAAAATTTTGATTGGATACTCACTTCGCGAGGAAGCACATTTGAGTAATTAGGAACTAATAAAACATCATCGTAAGTTAATCCTTCACCGATAATTTTAGAGTTGTGTGCGATCATTGCAATTGTAGTTGGAGTTTAATTGCGTGCAAATATAGACAATCTTAAGCGAAAAAACAGTTAAATCTTAGAATAATTAATTAATTTGCAATTCAAAGTCAATTATTTGACAAAAATTCGCATCCGTAATTCTAAACCATTCTCCAATATATTTATTTATAATGACTGAAATAAAAAAGCAATTCAAAGGTCTTTCAAATGAAGAAATAGTACAATCTAGAACAAAATTTGGATCAAATACTATTATTCAACAAAAAAAGAATGTTTTTTTGAACTCCGTACTTGAAATGATAAAAGAGCCAATGTTCTTATTATTACTTACTGCAACAAGTATTTATTTTATAACTGGTGATTACGGCAACGGTATTTTTATGGGAATGGCTATCGTATTAGTTTCTGCCATTTCGCTATATCAGGAATCTAAAAGTAGATCTGCCATTAACGATTTAAAGAAACTTTCGCAACCTAAAAGCAAAGTCATTCGCAACGGAATAACATCAGAAATTCCGAGCGAGGAGATTGTCATTGGTGATCTGATCCAAACTGAAGAAGGCACATTTATTCCTGCCGACGCTACTATTATTCAATCTAATGATTTTGCAGTTAACGAATCTATTCTGACTGGGGAATCAATGGCAGTGTTCAAAAATGAAAATACGAATAATGACTCTGTTTTTCTTGGAACTATTGTTACAAGTGGTTTAGCAATTTGCAAAGTAATTGCTATTGGAAACCAAACTCAGTTAGGTAAAATTGGTCAAAGTTTAGAAGCTATAGTCGAAGAGAAAACACCGCTTCAAGTTCAAATAGGAAGCTTCGTAAAAAAAATGTCGCTGGTAGGTTTAGGAATTTTCATTTTGGTCTGGATCATTAACTATTACAATTCAAAAATGCTTCTTGATAGCTTATTAAAAGCATTGACGTTAGCGATGAGTATTATTCCAGAAGAAATTCCTGTGGCTTTTACCACCTTTATGGCGTTAGGTTCTTGGCGATTAATGAAAATAGGAGTTATTGTAAAACAGACAAAAACGGTCGAGACATTAGGAAGTGCCGATGTAATTTGCACAGACAAAACTGGAACGATTACAGAAAACAGGATGACTCTAGCGCAGTGCTACACTATATCCGACAACCTTATAAAAGAAAATTATACAGATCCAAATAGTATTGAATTACTAACTATTGCTATGTGGGCAAGCGAACCCATTCCTTATGATGCCATGGAAATAGCGCTTCATGATGCCTATTCAAAATTAGAAGTAACAGACGAACGGCCTAATTTTAAATTAGTACACGAATATCCATTAGATGGTAAACCTCCAATGATGACACATGTTTTCGAGGATTTTAAAGGAACCCGAATTATTACAGCTAAAGGCGCTACAGAAGCTTTAATAGCAACGTCAAACTTATCTGAAAAAGAAACGAAAGACATATTAGCAGCGATGAAAAAAATGGCTCTAGAAGGTTATCGTGTTTTAGGAGTTGGAATTGCTTCATTTATTGGCACTGATTATCCAAAAAAACAGCAAGAATTCACTTTTGATTTTAAAGGATTAGTAGCTTTTTACGATCCTCCTAAAGCAAATATAAAAGCAACATTCGAAACCTTATATAAAGCTGGTATTCAAATAAAAATAGTGACTGGCGACAATGCAGAAACAACCGCTACAATTGCCAAGCAAATTGGTTTTAGAAATGCCGACCAAACATTAAACGGAGATGAATTAATGGCAATGGACGAAACAACTCTAAGAAAAAGAGTAATGGAAACATCAATTTTTACCAGAATGTTTCCCGAAGCAAAACTAAAAATCATTAAAGCATTAAAGGATAATAATCAAATTGTGGCAATGACTGGAGATGGCGTAAATGATGGGCCCGCACTAAAATCAGCTCATATCGGAATTGCTATGGGAAAAAAAGGTACTGAAATTGCCAAACAAGCCGCAAATCTAATTCTTATTGATGATGATTTTTCTAAAATGATTGAAGCCATTGCAATGGGTCGGAAAATTTATAGCAATCTAAAAAAAGCAATTCAGTATATCATTTCAATACATATTCCTATTATATTAATAGTTTTCATTCCACTAGCATTGGGATGGATTTATCCTAATATTTTTTCTCCTGTACATGTTATCTTTTTAGAAATAATTATGGGGCCAACTTGCTCAATAATTTATGAAAACGAACCAATGGAAAGCAATTTGATGCAGCTTAAACCAAGGCCAATTACAAATACTTTCTTTAAACTCAAAGAAATCACAATTAGCATTATTCAAGGAATCGTTATAACAATTGGTTTATTGTTTGTTTATCAGTATTGTGTAACCAATATGTTTTCTGAAGATGGTACAAGAACTGTGGTTTTTATAACTTTAATCTCAGCAAACATCTTTTTAACCCTTACCAACCGTTCTTTTTATTACTCCATTTTTACAACATTGCGTTATAAAAATAATTTGGTTTTACTGATTATTTCTACCACTATTGTAACAACAGCTTGCTTACTTTTCATTCCTTTATTCGCCAACTTTTTCGAATTCGAAAGCCTTTCTGGTCTACAAATAGGATTAAGTATTTTGGTAGGTTCGATATCAGTATTATGGATAGAAATTTACAAAGTATTCAAAAGAAAAAAAATGAAATATAATAAATAGCTATTGCTTATTGAATAATTACGAAAATCAAAAATAGAGTCTAAAACCGCATATGGATTGAGATTATAAAATAATTTTGATAAGTATTCTGCTAAACTTTAAGTTAAAACGATAGTTCCATTTTATTTTAAAAATATATAAAAGAAAAGAAAAAAGCACGCAAATAAACAGCGTTTTCAATCGGAGTTATAGAGAAAAAGACTTTATATGAAAATTATATTTCTAATGAAATTCACCAAACAACTTTGAAGCATCATTATAGGAACTTTCAAAACTCATCGGACTCAAATTAGTAATTTCTTTTTGAGCGGTAAAATAGGATAATAATTTCTCCGTAGGCATATTACCTGTTAGATCATCAGTAGCCATAGGACAACCTCCAAAACCTTGAATCGCACCATCAAAACGACGACAACCTGCTTTGTAGGCAGCATCAATTTTTTCAAACCATTTATCAGGAGTGGTATGCAAATGAGCTCCAAACTCTATTTCCGGATAAGCAGGAATTAAATTTGAAAATAAATAGGAAATCACATCTGGAGTAGAGCTTCCTACTGTATCAGAAAGTGATAAAATTTTAACTCCCATATTTGCTAATCTTTGAGTCCATTCGCCCACGATTTCCACATTCCAGGGATCTCCGTAAGGATTTCCAAAACCCATTGACAAATAAGCCACCACTTCTTTATCTTTACTAGCAGCAATTTCTAAAATTTCTTGAAGCGTAATCAATGACTCTGCTATTGTTTTATGTGTATTTCTCATCTGAAAATTTTCAGAAATTGAAAACGGAAAACCTAAATAACGTATTTCAGCATGTTCAGAAGCTAATTTTGCTCCCTGAGTATTAGCAATAATAGCCAATAATTTACTTTGAGTTTGAGATAAGTCTAGTTGTGCTAGAACTTCCGCAGTATCCTGCATTTGAGGAATCGCTTTAGGCGAAACAAAGCTACCAAAATCTATACTATCAAAACCTACACGTAGTAAAGATTGAATATAAGCTACTTTCTTCTCAGTAGGAATAAACGGTTTGATGCCTTGCATTGCATCACGTGGACATTCTATAATTTTTATTGGTTTCATAGGCAGCCAAAGATACTAAAGAAATTGTTTTTACGAAATCGTTTTATCGTATTAACAAAAAAAAAATATTACAATTTTAAGTAATAAATATAAGTATTACAATTTTAGGTAATAATTTAAAATATTACTTATTTATGTAATATAATTTAAATTTTTAATTTATATTTGAAATATGATTGCAATACTTACTGCCGATATTATCAATTCACGAAAACTCCCATCTCAGAAATGGATGGACGATCTAAAAGTTTTTTTATCCCAATTTGGAAAAACCCCAAATGATTGGGAAATTTATCGTGGAGATGAGTTTCAGTTGGAAATAAAAAATCCCGAAGAGGCTTTATTAATAGCATTTCAAATTAAAGCTTTTTTTAAGTCGATTCGTTTAGATGTGAGAATGAGCATCGGATTTGGAAGTAAAACCTATAAATCAAAAAAAATAACAGAAAGCAACGGAACTGCTTTTATTCGTTCTGGCGAAAAATTTGAAAATTTAAAAAAACAAAAAATAAATTTAATCGTAAATTCAAACGATTCCCTTTTTGACGAAGAATTAAATTTAATATTAAAATTAAGTTTATCTTTCATGGACAATTGGCTTCAGCAATCTGCTACTTTTATACTAGTTGCTATTCAAAATCCAACTGCCACTCAAGAGGAAATAGGTTTTAAATTAGGTATAAATCAAGCTGCTGTGAGCAGAAGACAAAAGCGTTCTAATTACGAACTAGTTCTTCAAGTAGATCGCTATTTTAGAAAAAAAATTAAAACCCTTACAGCATGATTGTATTTGTAAAATTAATTTTAGCACACCTCATAACTGATTTCTTACTACAACCCAATTCGTGGATAAAAGTCAAAGAGCATAAAAAGCACAAAAGCCTTTATTTCTATATAGATATTGCGCTGCATTTTTTACTATCCTGGATCTTTGTTGGAGAACTTTCTTTTGGTTGGTTTGCCCTAATCTTAGCAATTATTCACGGGTTTGTAGCTATTATAAAACTACAGTATCAAACATCAAAAACAAAAAGAAACTGGTTTACTGTAGAGCAGAGCCTAAACACAATACTAATTCTGGTTATTGCCTTTAGTTATACTAAAACTAGTATAAATTTCGAAGCGCTAGGAAATCAATTTTGGATCGTAATTACTGCTGTATTTTTTCTCACCAAACCTACATCGATAATTATAAAAAATATTATTTCTATCTGGACACCAGAGAATAAAAGTAAAGATAAATCACTACAAAATGCTGGAAACTACATAGGCGTTCTCGAGCGTCTTTTTATTTTAATTTTTATATTAACAGGTCATTTTGAAGCAATTGGTTTTTTATTGGCTGCAAAATCAATTTTTAGATTTGGTGATTTAAAAGAAGCCAAAGACCGAAAACTAACTGAATACGTACTAATTGGAACGTTGTTGAGTTTTGGCATTGCTTTACTAATTGGAATCCTAGTACAATTGAGTTTAGGATTTTCTTTTTAAAATTTCCTTATTAATCGCTTTTACTAAAGCAGGACCTTCATAAATAAAGCCAGTGTACAATTGTATTAAACTTGCACCAGCTTCTAGTTTTTCTATAGCATCTTGAGCTGAATGAATCCCTCCTACTCCAATTATAGGAAATGATTTGTTACTTTTTTCAGATAAAAAACGAATAATTTCTGTTGAACGCTTTGTCAAAGGTTTTCCAGATAACCCACCCATTTCTATTTTATTTACCGACGTTAATCCTTCGCGAGAAAGAGTCGTATTTGTTGCAATAATACCTGCTATTTTAGTTTGATTGATTATATCAATAATATCTAACAATTGTTCGTTCGTTAAATCGGGAGCAATTTTCAATAAAATTGGTTTTTGTTTTGGCTTTGCTAAATTCTTATTTTGCAACGTTTGCAACAATTCAGTCAACGGTTCTTTGTCTTGTAAAGCCCTTAGGTTTGGTGTGTTTGGAGAACTTACATTAACTACAAAATAATCAACATAATCAAAAAGTGTTTCAAAACAAATTTCATAATCTTGTGTTGCATTTTCATTAGGAGTCAACTTATTTTTACCAATGTTTCCTCCAATCAAAACATCTTTATTTTTTTTCAATCGTTCTACGGCTTCTTTCACGCCACCGTTATTAAACCCCATTCTATTGATGATTGCCGAATCCTCTTTCAATCTAAACAAACGTTTTTTAGGATTTCCTTCTTGTCCAACTGGTGTAAGCGTTCCAATTTCAATAAAGCCAAAACCAAAATTAGATAATTCACTGTACAAACTAGCATCTTTGTCAAAACCCGCTGCTAATCCTACAGGATTTTTAAATTTTAATCCAAAGACCTCTGTCTCTAATCTCTTATCATCAACTAAATAAATTGACTTAAAAACAGAAGTTAAGCCTGGTATTTTAGACAGAAATCGAATCATCGAAAAAGTGAAATAGTGAACTTTTTCTGGATCAAAACAAAAAAGAAAAGGACGAATAATTAATTTATACATGATAGTGTTGTTGTGTTGTGCAAAAATAGAATTATCTCTTTGATAAATAAATATTTGCAAAACAATTTATATAATCATTTTTTAAACGCTAAAAAATGATCCTGAAAAAATGATTATATTTGCATAAAACAAAGTAAAATGCAACATATTATAGATCGTTTCATCAGTTACGTTATTATTGACACTGAGTCTGATGCAAATTCAGAAACTACACCTAGCACTAAAAAGCAATGGGATCTTGCCAACAAATTGGTAGAAGAATTAAAAACTATTGGAATGCAAGACGTTACAATAGATGATAAATCATATATAATGGCTACTTTACCTAGCAATGTAGATCATGAAGTACCAACGATTGGATTTATTTCTCATTTTGACACCTCTCCAGATTTTTGCGGTGCTAATATTAAACCACAAATTGTACCTAACTATGATGGCAAAGACATCGTCTTAAATGCTGAGAAAAATATAGTTTTGTCACCTAACTATTTCAAAGATTTATTGTTATACAAAGGACAAACTTTGATTACTACTGATGGAACTACATTATTAGGAGCAGATGACAAAGCAGGAATTACAGAAATTGTTACTGCCATGGAATTCCTAATCAAAAATCCTGAAATTAAGCACGGGAAAATTAGAGTTGGTTTTACTCCTGACGAAGAAATTGGTCGCGGCGCACACCATTTTGATGTGGCTAAATTTGGCGCAGAATGGGCTTACACCATGGATGGAAGTCAAGTAGGAGAACTTGAATATGAAAATTTTAATGCAGCTGGGGCTAAAATTACTTTTAAAGGAAAAAGCGTGCATCCTGGATATGCAAAAGGCAAAATGATTAATTCAATGCTGATTGCTAATGACTTTATAAACAAATTACCGCCAGAAGAAACACCACAAGAAACTAAAGGTTACGAAGGTTTTTTTCACGTTCACCATTTAACAGGAAGCATTGAAGAAACCGTTTTAGAATTAATTATTCGCGATCACAGCAAGAAGAAATTTGAAAAACGTAAAGAATTAATTGAAAAAATTACTCGTAAGATTAATAAAAAATTTGCAAAGCAATTTGGCGAAGATATTGTAATTACAGAGATCAAAGATCAATATTACAATATGAAAGAAAAGGTTGTTCCTGTAAAACACATCGTAGATATTGCTGAAAAAGCAATGAAAGAAATTGGAATTAAACCATTAATTAAACCGATTAGAGGCGGAACAGATGGCTCTCAATTGTCATACATGGGTTTACCGTGTCCTAATATATTTGCAGGAGGACACAATTTTCATGGAAAATATGAATATGTTCCTGCAGAAAGTATGCAAAAAGCAATAGAGGTAATTGTAAAAATCGCTGAACTAACAGCATTGCAAAAATCTAAATAAACCAAAAAAAAATCCCAAACTTCAATTGAAATTTGGGATTTTTAATTTTTGCTTTATTCTTATTTTTTACTCAAAGCAGCACTCATTTCCATAGAAATAGCAGAACGCTCCATTTTCAATTTTCCAGACATCGTTTCAACAACTACTGTTGTATCTGCTAATTCAGAAATTTTTCCGTGAAGACCACTTTTAGTGATTATTTTATCACCTACTTTTAATGTGCTTTCAAATTCTTTTTCGCTTTTCGCTTTTTTCTGCTGTGGTCTAATCATGAAAAAATAGATTACCACAAACATTAATATAAACGGTGCAAATTGAGTTAACTGTTCCATAATTTTAATTCTCTTTTTATTAATTAATTATTACATTAAACCACGACCAGCTTTAATGATTCTTTTACTTTTCTCAAGTTCTTTTACTAAATTATCTAAAATTCCGTTGATAAAAATACTACTTTTTGGAGTAGAATATTCCTTTGCAACTTCTAAATATTCATTAAGTGTTACTTTTACAGGGATTGAAGGGAATTTTAGAAATTCACATATCGCCATTTTAAGGATAATAGTGTCAATCTCGGCAATTCTCTCGCTGTCCCAATTAGGTGTTTTGTCTAGATATTCCTTAGCCAATTCTTTTTCGTTTAAAACTGTTTTTCTAAACAAGTCTTTTACAAAATCCTTATCCTCATTGTCTTTAAATAATTTTGGAACTCTAAAATTATCATTTTCGCCAGACTTAATTGCTTTTAATTGCTTAATAATATGGGTATTCACTAAAGGAATATCATCAACCCAAGTTAACTTATCATCTTCTAGATATTCATACAGCTTTTCATTAGGCACAATTACATCCATAAACAAATCAACGATAAATTGTCGATCTTCTTCAAATGTATTCACAGCATTACTCATGTAATCAGCATACAATTGACTAGCTTTAATATCACTCAAAAGCAATAAAATATAATCGTCATTTAAAGACCAATTATTAATTTTACGGTTTTCTAGCGCAATACTTAATGAGTTGTTTTCGGAAAGAATTTGAAAAATTTGATTTTTGATGAATTTTTCGTTCGGCTTACGCTCTTCTGGAGTTGCAAGATGCTTAAGGCTTGATTTATGTAAAAAGACAGTTTCTGTTTTACAAATTTCAATAAGCGAAGAGAGCATTATAAGGTATAAATCTTGAATATTATCGATGCTATAAAAAAGGAATTTTTCTTCTTTCTCTAGATTATCTGAACCACTTTGATGCATCGCATAAATGGACTGCATAACTTTGACGCGAATGTGTCTTCTATTTACCACCTTGTAAGAACTTTTATTAATTAGGGTGCAAAAATAAGAATTTCCTTTTTTAAAATAAAATATATAGTGGCTTATTTTAAAAGTATTCAGCAAACACCTACTACGAAGTCACGAATGGAATCGTTATAGGTGTTTGCTGAAAAAAATTATTTCTTACTATTCTCTAATTTTCTCTGATCAATACGATTTTGAGCAATGGTTAAAGCAGCCTTGTGAGTAGTTATATTATTAGCAATTGCAAAATCGAATATCTCTAAAGTAGTGTTATAGATATTTTCGGTTTTACGCATAATTTCAGCTTTATCATAATGTGCTAACTCCGCATAAACATTAATTATTCCGCCTGCATTAATCAAGAAATCTGGAGCATACAAGATGCCTCTTTCTTGAAGAATTGCACCGTGAATATTCTCATCTGCTAATTGATTATTGGCAGCACCTGCAATAACTTTTGCTTTAATTTTACGCACCGTATCATCATTTAGCGTTGCTCCCATTGCACAAGGCGCATAAATATCTACATCAGCTGTATATAAATCTTCACCTCTATAAATTTCTGAATGATACTTTGTACTTACTTCATTTAGTTTTTCTTCATTGATATCTGCAATAGTAACAATAGCACCTTCTTTTGTCAAATACTCTACTAAAGTTTCTCCAACGTGACCAATTCCTTGTACTAAAACCTTTTTACCACTCAAATTATCGGAGCCAAATTTTTGCTTAGCAGCCGCCTTCATTCCCATGAAAACACCATAAGCAGTAACTGGAGAAGGATTTCCAGAACCTCCTCTTTCTTCAGAAATACCCGTAACGTATGGCGTAACATCTCTTACAATATCCATGTCTTTAGTTTCCATTCCGACATCTTCAGCAGTAATATATCTACCACTTAGAGAGTGAACAAACTCACCAAACTTACGCATTAATTCGGGTGTTTTTTGAGTTTTAGCGTCTCCGATAATTACCGCTTTACCACCTCCTATATCTAGTCCTGTAATTGCCGCTTTGAAAGTCATTCCTCTGGAAAGACGCAAAACATCATTTAATGCTTCCCATTCATTTGCGTAATTATACATCCTTGTTCCTCCTAAAGCTGGACCCATAACTGAATTATGAATACCAATAATTGCTTTTAAACCCGTATCTTTGTCGTTACAAAATACAATTTGCTCGTGATCATCAAATGACATTTGGCCAAAAACGGGATCCATTTTTTGAAGTTCCTTCCCGGTTGTGAAAGCTGCGTTCATAGTGTAATTTTTTATAGTGATAAAATTATGAATTTGTCAAAAAGACAATTCAAATTTACACAAAAAAATAAAGATCTATTGCTGTTTTGTCAAAAAATCGTTAATTCGATAATTAAATTAATCTTTTAGTTTATTTAATGAATTTATCAAATTCGAAACTTAATTCTAAAAATAAATCAATTTCAACACAGAATATCATAAAATAATGAAAGAATTACGCTATCTCAACAAATACTTTGTCAAATATAAATACAGTTTCTTACTAGGAATTATTTTTACCATAATCGCACAAATATTCATGCTCTTTACCCCTAAATTGATTAGTAAATCATTTAAGGTTATTGAAGCCTTTGCTAAAGATAAAACAGTGGCAAAAGCAGTTATTTATGACGAATTAATTTCGAATATCTTATTGATTATTGCCACAACGATAATTGCAGGTTTTCTTACTTTTTTAATGAGACAAACCTTAATTGTAATGTCAAGACACATCGAATTTGATTTGAAAAACGAAGTTTTCCGTCAATACGAAAACTTATCTCAAAACTTTTATAAGCAAAATCGTACTGGAGATTTAATGAATCGTATTAGTGAAGATGTTTCTAAAGTAAGAATGTACGTGGGGCCTGCAGTAATGTACACCATTAATACAGTCATTCGATTTACTATAGTTATTGTATATATGTATAATGTATCGCCACGACTAACGCTGTATACAATCTTACCTCTACCTATTTTATCCTATGCTATTTTTAAATTAAGCTCTGAAATTAATGTTAGAAGTACTATTTTTCAACAGTATCTCTCAAAAGTTTCTAGTTTTTCGCAAGAGATATTTTCTGGTATCCGAGTAATCAAAGCTTACTCTATGGAAAATCAGCATCAAGCAAATATGGTGAATTTGGCAAATGAAAGCAAAAGCAAAAGTTTGAATTTAGCTAAAGTGCAATCTTTATTTGGTCCTTTGATGTTAGCTTTAATAGGAATTAGTAACCTTGTGGTTATTTATTTTGGAGGTTTAATGTATATCGACGGCACTATAAAGAACATTGGAACAATTGCTGAATTTATTTTATATGTCAATATGCTTACTTGGCCTGTAGCCTCATTAGGTTGGGTTTCCTCAATGGTTCAGGAAGCAGAAGCTTCTCAAAAAAGACTGAATGAGTTTTTAAAAATAGAACCCGAAATAAAAAACAAGAATCAAAATAAATCTATAATTGAAGGTTCAATTTCATTTGAAAATGTAAGTTACACTTATCAAGATACTAATATAACAGCGCTTAAAAACATCTCTTTTACTGTAAAAAAAGGAGAAACTTTAGCCATTTTAGGAAAAACCGGATCGGGAAAATCAACAATTTTATCTTTGATTTCACGAATGTACGATGTTACCGAAGGGGCTATTAACATTGATAAAAACGAGATCAGCAGGATCAACTTATTCGATTTACGTAATAGCATTGGAATCGTTCCTCAAGATGCTTTCCTATTCTCTGATAGCATTAAGAACAATATTATGTTTGGCAAAGCTGATGCTACAGACGAGGAAGTAAAAGCCGCTGCCAAAAGTGCGGTTGTGCATGATAACATTATGGGATTTAATAAGCAATATGAAACCGTTCTTGGCGAAAGAGGAATTACACTTTCTGGAGGACAAAAACAAAGAGTTTCTATTGCTAGAGCCATTATAAAAAACCCTCCAATTTTACTATTTGATGATTGTTTATCTGCCGTTGATACGCAGACAGAAGAAACGATATTAAATAACCTAAATGACATCTGTAAAGACAAAACTACCATAATAGTTAGTCACCGTGTTTCGTCAGCTAAAAATGCTGATAAAATCATCATTATGGATAATGGGCAAATTATTCAACAAGGTTCTCATAATCAATTGATAAATCAAGAAGGTTATTATTCTGCTTTGTATTTGAAGCAACTTTCAGAAAAAGAAATGCTTTAATTGTTGTGTAATACATATTTTTTATAGATTTTTGGATACTAGTTAACAACCATAAATTGATAGAAAGGATTATGAGAGAACATGACATGTTAGAAAAAGAAGAGATATTTTCTAAAGTTTTACGAGCTGGAAGAAGAACATATTTCTTTGATGTGAGAGCTACAAAAGCAGATGATTATTACATTACCATTACCGAAAGCAAAAAGTTTACTGAAGAAGATGGATCATTTCACTTCAAAAAACATAAAATCTATTTATATAAAGAAGACTTTACTGCTTTTGCAGAAATTCTAGAAGAAATGACTTCTTATGTCTTAAATCACAAAGGAGAAGAAGTAATTTCAGAAAGACACCAAAAAGATTTCAAGAAAGAATACGTTACTGAAAAAACAGATGACGATTTTATACCGCAAACATCAACTTTTACCAATATAGAATTTGATGATATTTAATTTTTATTTACTTACAATTAAAAAAGTCCAGAAAAACAATGTTTTTTTTGGACTTTTTTTTATAAAATAATAATTGAAAATTATTTACCAATACTTTTCAATTAGCAAATTTGTAGAGTTTATATTATTTCTTTGTAAAGAAATAATATAAACACGACTTTAAATAGATTAAAAATTTAACCCACTTATTTTTTTTTTAGTTTTCTATAACTAGATCTTGCAATTCTCCATTATCATTAAACTTAACTGCTATCAAAAGATCTGTTAGTTTTTTTCCTATTGTATAATCAAAAACGATATGTTCCTCATCATATTCTGGATAAAAAGTAACAGTAACTAAATGAAGTTTTTTATACATTTCATTTTCAACTGAATTTACAAAATCAGAATGATCTATTTTTAAGTTTAATTGCTCAAAATCAATTTCATCTAAATTTTGTTCTATATATTCTTTGACTTCCGTTCCGTTATTAAAATCATTCTCAATTGCTGTTTTAGCTAGATTTTCAAATTTATTAATTTCATATAATGCTTTTTCGATGGTTTTAAAGTTTTTTGCCGTGACGTTTTTCTCGTCAAAACTTAAATTGGCAACAATTTTATTACCATTAATTACAATCTCTTTTTGATAGTAATCCTCTAAGTTATTAATGTCAATTTCTCCAAAAATTGGTAAATTATAGTTTTGAATAGTATTCATCTTTTGTATTTAATTTAATTTATATTATATTATTAATAATCAGTTACCCTATACGCAATCCGTTCTCGATCTTAAAATCAGGAGCGATCAAAACTACGTCTCCATCCTCGCCTACTGCACCAAGAACTAAACATTCACTCCCAAATTTTCCTATTTGCTTTTTAGGAAAGTTAATTACAGCGATAATTTGTCTTCCTATTAAATCTGCTTTAGCGTATCGTTTCGT
Organism: Flavobacterium pygoscelis; assembly: GCF_023162025.1. NCBI lineage: Bacteria > Pseudomonadati > Bacteroidota > Flavobacteriia > Flavobacteriales > Flavobacteriaceae > Flavobacterium > Flavobacterium pygoscelis. The sequence goes on from NZ_JALNUB010000011.1 coordinate 40,729, forward strand.
TATTTGAGCAGAGGATTTCCTAATACCAATCGTTTCTCCAAAATCAATAGTGATTTGGTACGCTGGTTTTCGAGCTTCTGGAAAATCATTCACCATCATAATAGTACCAACATGCATAGCTACTTTTTCAAAATCATTCCAAGTTAGTTCCATTTTAATTTGATTTTTTACATTATTACTTATTTAAAAAAAATTAAATCTACATATTTAAGGCATTATTTTTAAGAAGGAAGCAAGAATGAACTGATAAAGAACGCTAAAATTAACATAAAAAGAAAAAAAAGTTATTTATAACGAAAAATGAATGTACTTTTGCACTGTGTAATTTAATGTTTATGAAAACCTTTTCAAACGTACCGCCAACATGTACCTCTTTTTTCAAAGAGGATTTTGTGCTTGTCGCTAAATTTTCACATTCAAAAGCCTTTGTCAATTAGACCTTCGTCTATATAAAAACAAACTACTTCCAGACGAAGGTTTTACTTAACATCATTTATTTATTCTGCGGTTTTAAAAAGCTATCTTTTTAATGCCTAAATCTAATTTAAAAAATATAAAAACATGTTTTTAAAAAAATTAGCAGTACACCAAATTATTTGGTTAGCTACCATTTCATTTTTAGTAATCACTTGTGTATTGGCTTACTTAGGTGATATTAATTACTTCTTTTTGATTGTTCCATTACTATTACTCGTTTTATTAGTTCAGGATACGTTTCAACCGAGCCATACTATTAGGAAAAATTATCCAATCGTAGGTCGATTTAGATATTTGTTAGAATCATTTAGACCTGAGATTCGTCAGTATTTCTTTGAAGGAGAATTAGACGGAAAACCTTTTAATCGCAGACAACGTTCTATTGTATATCAAAGAGCTAAAAATGTAAAGCAAACTATTTCATTTGGAATGCAAGATGATCCTAACCGTATTGGTTACGAATGGGCGGCACATTCAATTTACCCAAAAAGAGCAGACAAGCAATTTTTTAGAACTACAGTTGGAAATGAGCAATGTCTTCAACCTTATAGCGCCAGCATTTACAATATCAGTGCTATGAGTTACGGAGCTTTGAGTAAAACTGCTATTTCATCTCTAAATAAAGGAGCTCAATTGGGTGGTTTTGCCCACAATACTGGTGAAGGTGGAATTAGTGATTTTCACTTAGAAGGTGGAGATTTAATATGGCAAATAGGAACAGGATATTTTGGTTGCAGAAACGATGATGGTTCATTTTCACCAGAATTATTTAAAGAAAAAGCGGCTTATCCACAAGTTAAAATGATCGAATTAAAACTATCTCAAGGTGCTAAACCTGGACATGGTGGACTATTACCTGGTGAGAAAAATACACCTGAGATCGCTAAAATTAGAAATATCAAACCTCATATAGCCGTTCACTCCCCAGCTGGACACACTGCCTTTTCAAACAGTGTAGAATTGTTGCAGTTTTTACAAAAAATGAGAGAACTTTCAAATGGTAAACCAATTGGTTTTAAAATTTGTATTGGTCGTCAAGATGAGTTTATTGCTATTATTGAAGCAATGAAACAAACAGGAATTGTTCCCGATTTTATCACTATTGACGGTGCTGAAGGAGGAACTGGAGCAGCGCCTTTAGAATTTATTGATTACATGGGAATGGCAATGGCAGATGGAGTAATATTTGCTAGCAAAGTCCTAAAAGAATATGGTCTTAGAGATCAAATCAAAATTATGGCTTCTGGAAAAATCATTACAGGTTTTGATATTGCTAAAGCGATGTCTCTTGGAGCAGATGCTTGTTACAGCGCCAGAGGAATGATGTTTGCCTTAGGATGCATCCAAGCGCTTCAATGTGACAGCGGAAAATGTCCGGTAGGTATTGCTACTCAAGATCAAAAATTGTACAAAGGATTAGATATTACTGACAAAAGTGTACGTGTTGCACATTTTCATAACAATACATTAAAAGCATTTGCAGAGTTTATTGGCGCTTGTGGTTTTGACAGTCCAAAAGCAATTACACCAAATGTATTTTACAGAAGAATTGACCATAAAACCAATGAAAGTTTTGCTTCATTATTTTTTAACGATGTTGAAAAAGCTGCTAAAAACGAAAAAATAACCTTAAATTAAATCATCATGAAACCAATACCTGTTTTAACAAGTACCGATTATAACATTCTTAGAGAATTAACTAAAAACGCAAAAGACAGCACTAATATTAGAGAAATCGCTTTGCTAACACAAGAGTTAGATCGTGCCGTTATCAATAAAGACGGTGTTGTAGACGAAAGCATTGTTAGAATGAATTCGCAAGTAACCATTGAAGATTTAAAAACCAAACAGCAAATGAAAGTTCAAATCGTGATGCCATCACAAGCGAACTTAAAGGAAGGAAAAGTTTCAATATTAGCGCCTTTATGCGTAGCAATTATTGGATTTAAAGAAGATGCTGAAGTAGAATGGCAATTGCCTTCTGGCATTAAAAACTTAAAAATAATTAATGTAATCAATTCATAAGGATTTTTTATATTTCTACTAAACACCTCTTTTAAGGAGGTGTTTTTTTTTGCTTATTTTTAAACTTTTGATTATAAATCAAAGACTTATCCTTTTTTTCAATCTAACTTACTACTTTTAAATACGGTCAAAATAGATGATGACTTCCAAAGTAAATAATTTTAAAATTTTTAATTATTTAGAAAATTATAAATATTAAAGGAGATTTTATTTTTACTTGACAAAAAAAAGCCCCAAATAGTAAAATACTATTTGGGGCTTTTTAAGATAATAAAATGATAATTAAGTACAATTAAAAAAGACAATTGAACTTAATTCTCCTATTAATTTATTTAACTTCCATTAATTCAACGTCAAAAATTAAAGTAGCGTTAGGTGGAATTGCACCTCCTGCACCACGTGATCCATAACCCAAATGAGATGGAATTACAAAACGAGCTTTATCACCTACTTGTAACAAAGCAATTCCTTCGTCCCATCCTTCAATAACTTGACCTTGACCTAATCTAAATTCGATTGGCTTTTTTCTAGGGTAAGAAGAATCAAAAACTTTACCATTCTCTAATGAACCTTCGTAGTGAACAGCAACTGTTTTACCACTTTCTGCTTTTTTCCCTTCACCTCTTTGGATGAATTGGTAACGTAAACCACTTTCTGTTTTTTCAAAACCTGCGGCTAATTTTTCCATTGCTGCCTCAGCTTCAGCTTTCAAAGCGATATCACGTTTGTTACGCGCTCCCTTAAAAGTAATGAAAGCTTCAATTGGATTCCAATTTTTAGCTTCTTCTCCTTCTCTAATGATTTCTATTGACTCTAGAGTATCTCCTTGCTCTACAGCATCTACAATATCTTGACCTTCTACAACATGTCCAAAAACAGTATGCTTGTTATCTAACCAATCTGTTGGAATATGTGTAATATAAAACTGAGAACCATTAGTACCTGGTCCTGAATTAGCCATTGCTAAAACTCCCGGACGGTTGTGTTTTAAAATTGGGTGAAATTCATCATCAAATTTATATCCTGGATCTCCAGTTCCTGTTCCTTGTGGACATCCACCTTGAATCATAAAGTCTGGAATAACTCTATGGAATTTTAATCCATCATAAAATTTAACTCCTTGCGGTTTAACTTTATTTTCTAAATTTCCTTCAGCCAATCCTACGAAATTCCCCACTGTTCCTGGAGTCAAATCGTGCGTTAGTTTTACTAAAATAGCACCTTTTGTAGTGTTAAATTTAGCATATATTCCATTTTCCATTTTTGTATAATTTTTATTGAAAAGCAAATTTACGAATTAAATTAGATAATTACCAATATTACGCGTTTAGACATTTAATGCTCAGAACACTTTATTAGCATCTATGCATTGATAAAATATTTTAAATAAAGAATTATCGACCATAAAAAAAGGCATTCCTACAGGAATACCTTTTTTTTTAAAAATATATTTAAATTATTTATTTTTCATTAAGACCCGCATTATTTAAATACGACTCTACTTGCATATCATGACCAATAAAATCTTTGAAGGCTTTATTCAAATCAACACTATTACCAACCGATAAAATGTATTTTCTAAAACGCTCGCAATTTTCTCTAGTCATACCACCATTAGCTTTCATCCAATCATAAACGGTATAATCTAAGGTTTTTGACCAAGTATAGGCGTAATATCCAGCAGCATAACCTCCACCCCAAATATGAGCAAAGTACGGTGTGTGATATCTAGTTGGCACTTCATTAACTAATAAACCATATTTTGTAAGTGCTTCTTTTTCAAATTCTAATGTAGGTTTAAAATCTGCTTCATTTTCTACTGTATGCCAAGCCATATCTAATGTAGCTGCTGCTAAAAGTTCTGTAACTACATAACCTTTATTAAAAGTATCCGCCTTTTTAATTTTATCAATTAGTGCTTGCGGAATCACCTCTTTAGTTTTATAATGAATTGCATAATTTTTTAAAACCATTGGATCTAATGCTGCATGCTCATTAATTTGAGAAGGAAATTCGACATAATCTCTTGGAACAGCGGTACCAGAAAGTGATTCATATTGCTGATTCGCAAATAGGCCGTGTAAGGTATGACCAAACTCATGAAACATTGTTGTTACATCATCAAAACTAATTAAAGATGGATTTCCATTTATAGGTTTCGCAAAATTATAGACGTTTACTATTACGGGTTTTTGTTTTAAATAATGAGATTGATTTACAAAATTACTCATCCAAGCGCCTCCATTTTTATTATCTCTAGTATAAAAATCCAAATAATAAATAGCGATTGAAGAACCATCGTTATCAAAAACCTCATACACTTTTACATCAGGATGATAGACAGGCAAATCATTTCTCTCTTTAAATGTGATGCCATACATTTGCTTTGCAGCAAAAAATACTCCTTTTTCTAAAACCGTTGTAATTTCAAAATATGGCTTTATTTCACTTTCATCTAAATCGTATTTTGCTTTACGAACTTGTTCTGAATAAAAATCCCAATCCCATGGTTCCAATTTAAAATTCCCTTTTTGAGAATCTATCAAATCTTGAATTTCCTTTGCTTCTATTTTAGCTTTAGCTACCGCTGGAGTAGCAATTTTGGCTAATAATTCAATAGCTGGAGCTGGAGTTTGAGCCATTTGGTCTTGTAATTTCCATTCAGCAAAACTCTTTTTCCCTATTAGTTTTGCCTTTTGCAAACGCAATTTGGCTATTTTCTCTAATACTTCACGAGTATCGCCATCATCATTTTTCTCAGCACGAGTCCATGATGCTTTAAATATTTTTTCTCTACTAGATCGATTGGTAAGACTTCCTAAAACTGGTTGTTGTGTTGTATTTAATAATCCAATTAAATATTTACCATCATGCCCCGCTTCTGTAGCTTTTAGTTTTGCAGCAGCTATTTCACCAGCACTCAATCCTTCAAGTGCTGTAGCATTATCAAATAATACAGCTCCATTTTTACGAGCTATTAAAAGTTTATTTCCATAAAGAGTACTTAGACTTGCCAATTCCTCGTTAATTTGCTTCATTTTTTCTTTGCTCTGCGGCGTAAGATTAGCCCCTGCAAGTTCAAATTTCTGCAAATAATATTCCGTTAATTTTTTATCTTCTCCTTTTAGACTCTTTAAATCAATAGCCTTAAAACGATTGTACAATTGACTGTTTAGATAAATTTTATCATTGTGAGCAGAAAAAACAGGAGCATATTCTGCTTCTATACTTTGCAATGTCGGATTGGTATTAGAACCTGTAAGATTATAAAAGACAGTAGCTGCTCTATTTAAATCGACACCGCTGGTCTCTAAAGCCACAACGGTATTCATAAAAGTAGGCTTTGCTTTATTAGTTGCTATTTTAGCAATTTCTTGATCGTGCATTTTTAATGCATAAACAAAAGCAGGTTTAAAGTTTTCATCTTTTATCAAATTAAAAGGAGGCGCCTGATATTGTAACGTACTTCTTTGCAAAAGAGGATTTGTTGTTTTTACAGATTTTGTTTGTGCATATATGGTTTCTGTTGCCATTGGAGCTACAAAAATCACCGACGCTGTCAAAAATATTTTTGAAATAAATCGCATAATTAATATTTTAAAATTTGGGTATAAATATAGTAAAAAAGAACGTTTTAAAATTTTACTAATCCATTTTAAAACAGTTTGAAGTTCAATTTTAAGCACTACCCAATTATTAGTATTAACTTTGCAACTTAGAAAATAAAAAAAATGCGCATAGACATTGTTACTCTTTTACCTGAATTATTAAGAAGTCCTTTTGAGGCTTCGATTATGAAACGTGCTATAGATAAAGGCTTAGTTGAAGTTCACTTTCATAATTTACGAGACTATACAACCAATAAACAGAAAAGTGTAGATGACTATCCTTATGGTGGTGGCGCTGGAATGGTGATGACCGTACAACCTATTGACGCTTGTATTTCGCATTTGAAAAGCGAAAGAACTTACGACGAAATCATCTATATGTCGCCTGATGGGGAAACTCTAAATCAGAAAATGGCCAACACAATGTCAATGTATGAAAATATTATTATTCTTTGTGGCCATTATAAAGGAGTAGATCAACGCGTACGAGATCATTTTATTACTAAGGAAATCTCAATTGGAGATTACGTTTTATCAGGAGGTGAACTAGGCGCTTTAGTTTTATCGGACGCTTTAATCCGACTAATCCCAGGTGTACTAAGTGACGAAACCTCAGCACTAACGGATAGTTTTCAAGACGGATTATTGTCTGGCCCTATATATACTAGACCCGCAGATTATAAAGGATGGAAAGTTCCCGAGGTTTTAACCAGCGGAAATTTTGCCAAAATAGACAAATGGCGTGAGGACACAGCCTACGAACATACTAAAAACAGAAGACCCGATTTATTAGAATAAATCAAAATAATAGCTATTTGATTATTTTAAAATCTTTTTCACTTGAATATAAAACTACAAATCCTATTAGTTTCTATTTAAGGAAAGTAAACAAGTGTATAGAGTAATAATGAACGCTGAATACTATAAATAAAACTTGTAAATTAAAACAATAGTTCTATATTTGCACCCGAATTCAGACCAACCTCTGGCGAGATCCGCGAATGTTGATTTGATAAAAACCATAATTAAAGATATCATGGCAGATTTAATGAAATTCGTTCAAGACGAATTTGTAACAAGAAAAGATTTCCCTGTTTTTGCAGCTGGAGATACAATCACCGTTTACTACGAAATTAGAGAGGGTGAAAAAACTAGAACACAGTTTTTTAAAGGAGTTGTTATTCAAAGAAGAGGTTCTGCTAATACAGAAACTTTTACAATTCGTAAAATGTCTGGTGCAATTGGAGTAGAGCGTATCTTTCCAGTTAACTTGCCTGCTTTACAAAAAGTTGAAATCAACAAAAAAGGTGCAGTTCGTAGAGCTAGAATTTTCTACTTCAGAGAACTTACTGGTAAAAAAGCTAAGATTAAAGACAAAAGAAGATAGTTTACTGTCTCTTTATTATAAAAAATCCTCAACACTGTTGAGGATTTTTTTTTGAGTTGAAATTTAGAAATTAAATTTGTAAAAACACAACTGCACTCCAATAACAAAACTTTACTTGTTTTTGCTAGCGGTTTTAAAAAAAGAAGTCATTTTATTAAATTCATATTTGATAGTTATTACGATATAACATTTTCATATTCGTTATTTGTTCGAACAATATTCGTTATTTCATAATTCAATTTGAACTATCAAAAACTTAGTGAAAAGGCATTTTCTTTTACGATATCGTTTTATTACCTTTGCTGTTGCGATTAAAAATAAGAATTATATATAACAATACATTATGACAAAAATTAAAGTAGCCAATCCAGTAGTTGAATTGGATGGAGATGAAATGACACGAATTATTTGGTCTTTTATTAAAGAAAAATTAATTCTTCCATATTTAGATTTAGATATAAAATACTATGATTTAGGAATGGAGAGCAGAGATGCTACTAATGATCAAATCACCATAGATTCTGCCGAAGCAATAAAAAAATACAATGTTGGTATTAAATGTGCGACTATTACTCCTGATGAAGATCGTGTAAAAGAATTTGGCTTAAAGAAAATGTGGAAATCTCCAAACGGAACTATTCGTAATATTGTTGGTGGAACTGTTTTCCGTGAGCCAATCATCATGAAAAATGTTCCTCGTTATGTACAAGGATGGACAAAACCTATTGTAATTGGTCGTCATGCTTTTGGAGATCAATACAAAGCAACTGATACAGTTATAAAAGGAAAAGGAAAGCTTACAATGACTTTCGTACCAGAAGAAGGTGAAACACAAACTTGGGAAGTATATGACTATAAAGGTGACGGTGTTGCTATGTCTATGTACAATACTGACGAAAGCATTTATGGTTTTGCTCATTCTTCTTTTCAAATGGCATTAACAAAAAAATGGCCATTATACCTTTCTACAAAAAACACCATTTTAAAAGCTTACGATGGTCGTTTCAAAGATATTTTTGAAGAAGTTTACCAAAAAGATTATAAAACTCAATTTGAAGAAACTGGAATTACCTATGAGCACCGCTTGATCGATGACATGGTAGCTTCTGTAATGAAGTGGAATGGTGGTTTTGTTTGGGCTTGTAAAAATTACGATGGTGATGTACAATCAGATACTGTAGCACAAGGTTTTGGTTCTTTAGGATTAATGACTTCTGTTTTAGTAACTCCTGATGGAAAAACAGTTGAAGCTGAGGCAGCGCACGGAACAGTTACAAGACACTACAGACAACACCAACAAGGAAAAGCTACTTCTACAAATCCAATTGCTTCTATCTTTGCATGGACAAGAGGATTAGAGCACAGAGGTAAGTTAGATGAAAATCAAGCTTTAATTGATTTTTGTCATGCTCTAGAACAAGTATGTATTGATACTGTAGAAAGCGGAAAAATGACTAAAGATTTAGCCATGCTAGTGAAACCAGAAGGTTTGACTGCAGCTGATTATTTAACAACTGAAGATTTCTTAGCAGCAATAAAAGAAAATTTAGATGCTAAATTAGCCTAAACATATTTCTTACTGAATTATGAAAGACAACTGGTAACAGTTGTCTTTTTTTTTTAAAATACATTAACATTTTTTAAACAAGAATTAACGCGTTTTAGTTGAAATTTGCAATTCAAAATCCTAGAAATGAATCCAAAGAAAATCATTAGCCTTTTTATTATTATCTTATTTTCATCTACAGCTTTCTCCCAAGATAAGTTTACACTTAGCGGAACCATTATGGATGCCAACACCAACGAAACTTTGATTGGAGTAAACATAGTTATACCAGAGCTAAAGATAGGAGTTACAACAAATGAATATGGTTTTTATTCTATTACACTCCCACAAGGAACCCATGTCTTACAAATAAGTTCTCTAGGATACCAAACGATCCAAGAATCAATCAATTTGATAAAAAACAACAAAAAAAACTTTAGTCTATCCAATAATGAAACGGCTTTAAAAGAAGTTGTAATTACAGGATCATCAAGCAAAACCGACATTAAAAGACCTGAAATGAGTGTAAACAAACTCTCTATTTCTACTATTAAAAAAATGCCTGTAGTACTAGGTGAAGTAGATGTAATAAAATCATTATTACTGCTTCCAGGAGTAACAAATGCTGGCGAGGGCGCATCTGGTTTTAATGTTCGTGGTGGTGGTGCGGATCAAAACTTAATCTTATTAGACGAAGCTACAATATTTAACTCCTCTCATGTATTTGGTTTTTTCTCCGTATTTAATCCCGATGCAATCAAAGATTTAAAATTATATAAAGGAGGAATTCCAGCCCGTTATGGCGGTAGAGCTTCTTCTGTACTTGATATTTATCAAAAAGATGGGAGTAGTAAGGGATTTCATGTAAATGGTGGTATCGGATTAATATCCAGTAGAATTTTGGCAGAAGGTCCATTAGTGAAAGACAAAGGTTCCTTCCTAATTGGAGGTAGAAGTTCCTATGCGCATTTATTTCTAAAACTATCTGAAAAACAAAAAGACAATGCAGCTTATTTTTATGACTTAAATACAAAATTGAGTTATAAATTAAATCCAAACAACAACCTTTATTTATCTGGTTATTTTGGAAGAGATGTATTCGCACTAAATAAAAGCTTCGTTAATATTTACGGAAACTCTACGCTAAATTTAAGATGGAATCATTTATTTTCTGATAAATTATTTTCAAATTTATCATTGATTTATAGTGATTATTATTACGGTTTAGATTTAGACTTTGTAGGATTTAAATGGGATTCAGGTATAAAAAACTACAATATCAAGTACGATTTTAAGAATTATATTTCTGATAAATTCAAATTAAATTATGGTGTAAATGGTATTTATTATAAATTTAATCCAGGAACCATAAAACCTACCGATGACAACTCCGGAATAAATTTTGATCAACTCGATAAAAAATATGCCTTTGAACCTGCTTTATATATAAATGCAGATCATGACCTCTCAGATAAAATAGCCATTTCATACGGAATTCGATATAGCCTTTTTTACCGATTAGGACAATCTACTGTAAATATCTACGAAAACAATAGTCCTGTTACTTTTAATTCTGATCTTAAGATTTATGAAAAAGCAACACCAATTGGAACAGAATTCTACAAAAAAAATAAAACCATACAATCCTACGATAACTTTGAACCCCGTTTTTCTTTATCCTATCAACTTAGCGAAAACCAATCTATAAAAACGAGTTACAATAGAATGGTTCAATATTTACAGTTAATTTCAAACACCTCATCTCCTACTCCATTAGATATTTGGACACCCAGTGATAACTTTATAAAACCTCAAATAGCGGATCAAGTGGCATTGGGTTATTTTAGAAATTTTAAAGACGGCGATTACTCTTTAGAAGTAGAAACTTATTATAAAAAAGTAAAAAACAGATTAGATTATATTGATGGTGCCAACCTAATTGCTAACAGAGCCATTGAACAAGTAATTCTAAATGGGCAGTTGCGTTCTTATGGTTTAGAATTAATGTTTAAAAAAAATGAAGGGAAATTAAATGGATGGATTTCCTATACCTTATCTAAATCCGAGCAACAAACACCAGGAAGAACAAATTTAGAATCCGGAATAAACAATGGAGCTTGGTACAGTTCTGCCTATGACAAATTACACAATATTGCTATAACTGCTGCTTATAATCTTAACGAAAAATGGTCTTTTGGTGGCAATTTCGCAATGCAAAGTGGTCAGCCTGTTACCTATCCCGATGGCCGTTACGAGTATCTTGGCATTACCGTTCCTAGTTATGGTTTGAGAAATGAAAATAGACTTCCCACCTACCATCACTTAGATCTCTCAGCTACACTAACCCCTAAAAAGAATTTAGGTAGAAATTGGAAAGGAGAATGGGTTTTTAGCGTTTACAACGTGTACAATCGCAAAAATGCTGCGTCAATTAATTTTAGACAAAATGCCGATACTGGAAACAATGAAGCAGTAAAAACATCCATTTTTGGTATTGTGCCAGCTGTTAGTTATAACTTCAAATTTTAATTCTAATGAAAAAAATAGCTTTATATTTCCTAATTATAACAGCTGCTTTAGTTAGCAGTTGCGAAGACGTAGTTCAATTAGATTTAAAAACTGCTGCGCCAAAACTGGTTGTTACAGCTTCTATCAATTGGAAAAAAGGAACGACTGGAAACCAACAAAAAATATACTTAACAACAACTTCCGATTTCTACAGTCAAAACATTCCAAAAGTCTCCAATGCAATTGTGTACATAAAAAACAGCAGTAATGTTAAATTCGACTTTGTAGAAACCAGCGTAAAAGGAGAATACCTTTGTACCAATTTTGTTCCTGCTTTAAACGAAAACTATACTTTGACAATAATTAGCCAAGGAACAACATATACCGCCACAGAAACCATGAAATCAGTTGCACCTATAACCGAAATTGTACAAAATGACATGGGTGGTTTTACCGCAGATCAAATAGAAATTAAAACGTTTTATAATGATCCATCAAATGAAACAAACTTTTACTTATATAAATATTCTTACTCTAATCAAGTAAAATCTAATTTCTATGTAGATCAAGATGAATTTTTTAATGGCAACAAATTCTTCAGTATTTCACAAAACGATGAATTAAAAAAAGGAGATAAGATCGAAATAACCCATTACGGAATTTCAAAACAATATTATAATTACATGAGTGTTTTGGTTAGTATTTCTAGCAATAGTGGCGGTAGCCCATTTCAGTCTCCACCAGGAACCATCAGAGGAAACGTCATCAATACTACAAATAGTTCCAATTATCCTCTAGGTTATTTCTCCTTGAGCGAGATTGATACCAAAAACTACGTGATAGAATAAAGACTATTTACCGCTTTTTTAGGAGCTATTCCAGCTTTACATTACAAGTTCTCTAGCCAAAAAGTTTTTTCTAAATTCTTGCAAGAGCTTCCGATGGTCGCTTTGCAAGAATAAGAAAAAATACTTTTTGGCTGCAAGAAGCTTTCCATTGCAATCTGGGCTAGGGACTCTGGTTTTAAGTTGCCTATTTTTTTAACTAACTTTACAAACTACAAATCAAAAATTTTTATTTCTAGTCTAGAAAATCTGAAATCAAAATTCTTAAATCTAAAATTCCAATGTCCTCACACCATATTGTTCGCGATGATCAAGAACCTGCTTTAATAATTGCCAATGGAGCCGCATGTGATCCAGAATTATTGGGGCAATTGTTAGAATGGTCGCCTTTAGTAATCGTATTAGATTCTGCAATGGAAAGAGTCATGGAATTAAACATAAAAGTAGATGTACTTTTAGGTGATTTTGATCGTGGTTTTGACCCAGAACAATACCAAACCTCACAATATCCAATTGAAATTATTCATACGCCCGATCAAAACAAAACAGATTTAGAAAAAGCATTTGATTATTTGATAGAAAGAAAAATTCCAGCCGTAAACGTAGTTTGGGCAACAGGAAAAAGAGCCGATCATACCATTACCAATATTACCAACATCACAAGATACCGCGAAACCTTAAAAATTGTTATTCTAGACGACCATTCAAAAGTGTTTTTATTACCTAAAAAATTCGAAAAGTGGTACACTGCAAATACTCCAATATCTTTGATTCCCATAGGTCATGTCACCGGAATTCATTCTGAAAATTTATATTATCCATTAAACGATGATGCACTAACTATTGGTTACAGAACAGGAAGCAGCAATCGAGTAATTAAAGATGGTATTGTAAAAATAAATTACAAAGAAGGTGATTTACTAATGATGGAATGCCTAGACTAATACTGAAAAGCAAATTTAATTTTCATATATTTTGATAAAAGCAGATTACCTATCTTTACACCGAAATATAGAAAATGAAAGCGAAAACAACTACCGAAAAAACAAATCTACACCCAAGAAATCTAGATAGATTTGGATATAATTTTGAACAATTAATCAAACTCTCTCCAGAATTACAACAGTTTGTTTCGATAAACAAACATCAAATCGACTCGAACGATAGCGAACAGGCAAAGCAAACTATCGATTTCAGTAATCCAGATGCTGTAAAAGCATTAAATAAAGCGCTATTAATTCAACATTACGATATTCAGGATTGGGAAATTCCCGCTAATTACCTATGCCCACCCATTCCTGGCAGAGCCGATTACATTCATTACCTAGCTGATTTATTAGCTGAAACTAATAATGGCGTTATTCCAGAAGGTGATAGGATTCAGGGATTAGATATTGGCGTAGGAGCTAATTGCATATATCCAATAATAGGAAATTCTGCTTATGGATGGAGTTTTGTAGCAACTGATATTGATGAAAAAGCGATTCAGAATTGCAAAAAAATAATTGCCATGAATCCTAAACTCATGGATGGAATTAGCTTGCAGTTACAAACAGAATCTCGTTTCCTATTCAAAAACATAATTACTCCCGAAGATCGATTTGCATTCACGATTTGTAATCCTCCTTTTCATGCTTCTCAAGAGGAAGCGACAAAAAGTTCTATTCGAAAAGTAAATAATTTAGAATCAAGAAACACAAAAACTAAAATATTAAAACCTGTTTTAAATTTTGGCGGACACAATGCAGAACTTTGGTGTGAAGGCGGTGAGTTAGGTTTTATTACTCAAATGATATATGAAAGTGCAAAATACCCAATGCAATGTTTATGGTTTACTACTTTAGTATCTAAAAAAGAAAATAGCATTTCTTTAATTAGAATATTGAACAAAGTAGGTGCAGTCAAAATCAAAGAAATAAACATGGCTCAAGGTCAAAAAACAAGTCGTATTTTGGCTTGGACATTTATGTCTGAAAGCCAACAAAAAAACTGGAAATTTTAAAAAAGTATATATTTCACTTATCCGTTAATGATCTTTTTTCAAACTCAGAAAAAATATAAAATTATCATATTTGAAAAAAAACAAATCCATTTTAAGATTACTTCAAAAAGAGTATCGAAAAAGAACAATATGATATTTAACATAAATTAAGTTAAATTATCAGGTTTTAACGTTATTTAAGTAGTATTTTAGCAAATATAATCTTAAATAACCGAAAAATGAAAAAATTTATTTTTATTCTAACCTTGGTTTTCTCCGTCGGAATGACAGCGCAGGAAATTAAAATTTCAGGTATTGTAACTGATGAATCTAAAGCTTCGTTGCCAGGAACAACTATTATAGTAAAGGGAACGACAAAAGGAACCACATCAGATTTTGATGGTAAGTACTCTATTACTGCAAAAATAGGAGACGTATTGCAATTTTCTTATGTAGGATTAGAAACCAAAACGGTAACTATAACCGGAGCAATACTAAATGTTTCCTTAAAGGGATCTGGTGAATCATTACAAGACGTAGTTGTAATAGGATCTCGTAATCCCACTAGAACAGTAACTGAATCTGCCGTTCCAATTGATGTAATTGCAATGAAAGACATTGCTTCACAAGGTCCACAAGTAAATTTAAGTCAAATTTTAAACATGGTGGCACCATCATTTACGTCAAATTCTACCACTGTTGCCGACGGAACGGACCACATAGATCCTGCACAATTAAGAGGTTTAGGTCCTGACCAAGTTTTAGTTTTGGTGAACGGAAAAAGAAGACATACTTCGTCATTAGTTAATATAAATGGTTCCCCAGGAAGAGGATCTGTAGGAACGGATTTGAATGCAATTCCTGCTTTTGCTATAGAAAAAATTGAAGTACTAAGAGATGGCGCTTCGGCACAATATGGATCTGATGCTATTGCTGGAGTTATCAATATCAATGTAAAGAAAAACACCAATAAATTAGATGTAAATCTCTTTTCAGGAGCAAATTTCTCTAAAGGATCTAACGATCATTCTGGTGGCGTAGATGGGGGAAATTATCAATTGGACTTAAACTACGGAACAAGTCTTGGTAAAGAAAAAAGCTTTATCAATGCAACAGCAAGCTTTCAAGTTAGAGATGCTACTAGCAGAGCAAAAGATGTAACCGGGACTTTATTTAATGCGTACAATGCCGTAGAAGATAGAGCTGCAGCTGCAGGAACAAATATAAACGCTCTATTTGGAAATATTAATAATACTGCTAACGAAACGCAAATTGTAAATGCAATCAAAACTTACTCTCCATCAGTAAGTTATTTTACAACAGCTCAACAATCAGCCATCAGTGGAGCAACTACAATTGCCCAAATGCAAACAGCTTTAAATTTTGATGCTACAGCAGGTGAATTAGCTTACCGTGGTTTAGAAAGAAAAGATTTTAATATGAGAGTAGGACAATCTTCCTTAAAAAGTGCTCAATTCTTTTTGAATGCTGCTTATCCTATTAATGATAAGTTAGAAGCCTATGCCTTTGGAGGAACAAGTTACAGAGATGGTGAAGCAGCAGGTTTTTACAGAAGACCAAATCAATCTAGAGGGTATTCTGGATTGTATCCTAATGGTTTTTTACCTGAAATTCATTCTACAATCAATGATGTATCCATTGCTGCAGGCTTTAGAGGTATTTTACTTGAAAATTGGAATTTCGATTTGAGCAATACTTATGGAAGAAATGCAATGGATTATTCTATAGAAAACACAGTCAATTCTTCGATGAGAGAAGGTTCTCCTATAAAATTTGATGCTGGAGGTTTAGCTTTCGCACAAAATACTACCAATTTTGACATGAACCGTAAATTTGGAAATTTAAACGTTGCTTTTGGTGCAGAGTATCGACATGAAAATTTCTCTATTAGCGAAGGTGTACCAGACTCTTACAACTTATATGATATTAATGGAGGAATTGTAACCGGGACAACGCCAAACAATATTAAAGTTACTGACTTTTATAACGGCGTTTTGGGAGGATATCCCGGAGCAATTTACGGATCTGCATCTTCTGCTTATAACGGAGCAAGACCAGGTGGAGCACAAGTTTTCCCTGGATTCAGACCAGCAAATGCGATTGACAAAGGTCGCAACAGTTATGCTTTATATACAGATTTAGAATTAGATGTTACCGAAAAATGGTTAGTAAACGGAGCTCTTCGTTTTGAAAATTATTCTGATTTTGGAAATACAACCAATTTTAAAATAGCGACTCGCTACAAATTAACTGATAATATTAATTTACGTGGAGCGGTTTCTACAGGATTTAGAGCACCTTCATTACACCAAATCTATTTTAACTCAACCGCTACCCAATTTGTAGGCGGTGTACCATTTGAAGTTGAAACATTTAGTAACGACTCACAACCTGCACAATTATTAGGAATTCCAAAATTAAAACAAGAGGAATCTAAAAGTGCAAGTATCGGTTTTACTGCTAAAATTCCGTCGGCAAATCTTACTTTAACTGCCGACGCTTACATTGTACAAATTGATGACAGAGTTGTTCTTACAGATCAGTTTTCAAGACCAGGAGGAAATCCAGCACCAGGAACAGCAAATGCAAATTTGAATGCCTTGTTTGATACTGCAGGTGCAACTGCTGCTACTTTTTTTGCTAATGCTATTGACACAGAATCAAAAGGTATTGATGTTGTGTTAAGCCATAAAACAAATTTCGGGAACAATGTTTCTTTAAAATCAGATTTATCAGGAACATTCTCCAATACGTACAGAGTTGGAAATATTCACGCTTCTCCAGTTTTAGAAGCTGCAGGTCAAGTAAACAGATACTACTCTGAAGCAAGCAGAGTATATCTACAAGAAGCAATTCCTAGAGTAAAAGCAAATTTAACCAACTCTCTTTCTTATAAAAAATTCGATTTCTTCTTGAGAAACGTTTATTTTGGAAAAGTAACCGATCCAAATACAGCTGATGCAAATGGCGACGGAAGAGTTGAAGGAGCAATAGTAAATGGCCAAGTGGTTGAAGTAGAACACCCTATTTGGGGAGCAAAAATAATCACTGATTTATCTGTTGGTTTCAAAATAACAGAGGCAGCAAAAATTGTGATTGGAGCCAATAATATTTTTGATATTTATCCAGATAAAAATCTTGGTCCACAAAATGTGATTAAACCTAGATTAGTCGCTGGAGCAATTGATTATACAGCTGCGCCATCTTCTATAGATTTATCAAATGCAAATCAATTTGTATATTCAAGAAACACTTCTCAATTTGGTCAAAACGGAAGATTCCTTTTTGCAAGATTAAGTTTCAGTTTCTAGTCTTTATTTTTTTAAAGTAAAACCATTCGTTGAGGCGAATGGTTTTTTTTTGGCTAAAACTTAAGTGCATAAAGAAATCTAACTTTGTACCTTTGTAATTATAAAACTTTGTACCTTAATTAAATGAATTTCCAAGTAGTATCCGATTATCAGCCGAAAGGCGACCAACCACAAGCCATTGAAAAATTAGCTCAAGGAATTATTGATGGTGATCAATTTCAAACGCTTTTAGGAGTTACTGGATCAGGAAAAACCTTTACCGTTGCCAATGTAATTCAGGAAGTGCAAAGACCTACATTAGTATTGGCGCATAACAAAACACTAGCCGCACAATTGTACTCCGAATTCAAACAGTTTTTCCCCAATAATGCGGTAGAATATTTTGTTTCTTATTACGATTATTATCAACCAGAAGCGTTTATGCCCGTAACTGGTGTTTTTATTGAAAAGGATTTATCCATCAATGAAGAACTCGAAAAAATGAGAATGTCAACAACAGCTTCATTACTTTCTGGACGCAGGGATATTTTAGTTGTTGCATCCGTTTCCTGTTTATATGGTATTGGAAATCCAGTAGAATTTCAGAAAAATTTGATTCCAATTGAGAAAGGACAAAACATTTCTAGAACAAAATTATTGCACCAATTAGTACAAAGTTTATATTCGAGAACAGAAGCCGATTTTAATCCAGGGAGTTTTAGAATAAAAGGAGATACTGTAGATGTTTATCCTAGTTACGCCGATGAAGCTTATCGAATTCACTTCTTTGGAGATGAAATTGAAGAAATTGAAAGTTTTGACACTAAAGATTCTAAAGTCCTCGAAAAATTTGAAAGATTGACTATATATCCAGCCAATATGTTCGTGACTTCACCTGATGTATTGCAAGGAGCCATTTGGGAAATCCAACAAGATTTAGTTAAACAAGTGGATTATTTTAAAGAAATTGGAAAACATTTAGAAGCAAAACGATTAGAAGAACGTACTAATTTTGATTTAGAAATGATTCGAGAATTAGGTTATTGCTCAGGAATTGAGAACTATTCCCGTTATTTAGATGGTCGCTTACCCGGAACAAGACCTTTCTGCTTATTGGATTATTTTCCTAAAGATTATTTGATGGTGGTGGATGAAAGCCATGTAACTCTATCACAAGTTAGCGCAATGTATGGTGGAGACAGAAGTAGAAAAGAAAATTTAGTAGAATATGGTTTCCGACTTCCTGCAGCAATGGACAACCGACCGTTGAAATTTGAGGAATTTGAAGCCATGCAAAATCAAGTAATTTATGTATCAGCAACTCCTGCTGATTATGAATTAGAAAAAACAGATGGTGTAGTTGTAGAACAAGTGATTAGACCAACTGGATTATTAGATCCAATTATTGAAATTAGACCAAGTTTAAATCAAATTGATGATTTAATTGAAGAAATTCAGGTTCGAGCCGAACTAGACGAGCGTGTTTTAGTAACTACACTAACGAAAAGAATGGCAGAAGAATTAGCAAAATATTTAACGAAAGTTAATATTCGCTGTCGCTACATTCACTCAGAAGTGGATACTTTAGAACGAATTGAAATCATGCAAGATTTGCGAAAGGGAATTTTTGATGTACTTATTGGTGTCAATTTACTACGTGAAGGGCTAGATTTACCCGAAGTATCCCTTGTAGCAATTCTAGATGCTGATAAAGAAGGTTTCTTACGTAGTCATCGATCGCTCACGCAAACTATTGGTAGAGCAGCGAGAAACCTAAACGGTAAAGCAATTATGTATGCAGATAAAATCACTAAAAGCATGCAAAAAACTATTGACGAAACGGAGTATCGCAGAACCAAACAAATCAATTACAACACGGAAAACAATCTAATTCCGATGGCACTTAATAAGAAAATTGAAAGTGCCTTTACTAAAAATCCATTAGTAGATTATGAATTAGGCTTAAGTCTTGATACCGCTGCTGAACCAGAAACTGCTTATATGGCGAAACCTGAAATTGAAAAACTGATCAGGGAAAAACGCAAATCGATGGAGAAAGCTGCAAAAGAATTAGACTTTTTACAAGCAGCAAAATTACGTGACGATATAAAAAAATTACAAGGCCAATTGACCTAATCTCATAGATTTTTATAAAAAATAGAACCTCTAAATAAAAAAGAGAATCATTAATGATTCTCTTTTTTATTTTTTTGTATTACGTATTAACGATCATCTCTATCATCATCATCATATCGATCGTGGTGATCTCTTTTTTTATATTTATGATGGTAATATCTCTTATCATTACATTTATTTTCATATCGGCGTTGCGCCTCGTATCTTCTTTGTGCTTCGTATCGACGTTGCGCTTCATATCTTCTTATATCATAATCTCTACGATTATGATATACATTGGTATATACAACAGGAGCTTCGTAATATTCTCTATAAACTCTTTGAGGAGCAGGAGCTCTATTAACACTTCCTGAGACAACTACGCTTGGAAGTCCAATATTAAATCCGACTGAAACTTGTGCGTTCATGGCACTTGTAGCAAATAAAGCCATTCCTAATAATGTAAGTACTTTTATATTTTTCATTTTTTCAAAATTTAAATTATTAACTTATTTTTTCAAAAAACAATAAGTGTGCCAGTAAAAAAAAGCTTAAATAGGAGTTTATAAAATTTAAGTAAAAACCAACTCAAAAAAAAGCATAAATAATTGTAAATCAACATCCAAAAAATTTAAAAAAAAATAACAGACAAAAGAACATATTTATAAAATAAAATTTTAAAAGTATTAAAATAGTATATCTATTAAAATAAAATAATCATCCGTATTACAATAATTATTATTAATTTTAAATTCTAAATTTCGAATTAAATGGAACTCATTATAAGAGAATACAACCTCAAGTTAAAACATACGTTTACGATTTCTAGAGAATCAATAGACTTTCAGCCCTCGCTTATTGTTGAACTTAGAAATGAAGGTTTTTCTGGTTTTGGCGAAGCCACTTCAAATCCTTATTATAAAACTACCGTTCCGGTAATGATGCAGGATTTAGAAAAAATTAGAACTCTAATCCAAAATACTACTAACGAAACACCCGAAGAATTTTGGGCAAAAATTCATCCTTATTTAAAACATGATATGTTTGCTTTGTGCGCTCTGGATATGGCATACAATGATTTATATGCACGCCAAAAAGGAAAAAAATTATATGAATTGTGGAATTACAGCACCAATTCAAATCCGTTAACAGATTACACTATTGGAATTGCTTCCATTGAGAAAATGGTAGCTAAAATGCAAGAACTTCCGTGGCCTATTTACAAAATTAAATTAGGCACAAAAGAAGACATCGCTATTATTAAAGAACTTAGAAAACATACCAATGCTATTTTTAGAATAGACGCTAATTGTGGCTGGAGCGTTGAAGAAACTATAAATAATGCAGTAGAATTAAAAAAACTAGGTGTTGAATTCCTGGAACAACCGCTTAAAGCAGATAATTGGGAAGGACATAAAGAAGTTTTCAAACATTCAGTTCTACCCATTATTGCCGATGAAAGTTGTATTATCGAAGAAGATGTATCTAAATGTCATTCTCATTTTCATGGCGTAAATGTTAAATTAGTGAAATGTGGTGGCTTGACTCCTGGAAGACGAATGATTCAAGAAGCTAAAAAATTAGGCCTAAAAACAATGGTAGGTTGCATGACTGAATCTACTGTAGGAATATCTGCAATTGCGCAATTGTTACCACTTCTTGATTATGTCGATATGGATGGAGGATTGCTTTTAGCCCAAGATATTGCAACTGGAGTGACCATAGATTTTGGAAAAATATCCTATTCTAAACTTAATGGAACTGGCGTGACTTTAATTTAAAACTAATGAAAGTTAACCAATTTCCAGATCGAAGAATTAAAATCGATAATGAAGAATTTCTTTATTTTGGCGGAACGGCCTATTTAGGTTTGCCAACAAATAAAGCTTTTCAAGAATTGGTTATTCAAAATATTTTGAGATGGGGAACGGCTTATGGAAGTTCCAGAAGTGCTAATATCGAACTAACTGCATACGAGAATGGAGAATTATTTTTAGCGAAATATATAAAAGCAGAAGCCGCTCTTACCGTTTCTTCTGGTATGTTGGCTGGAAAATTAGCGTTGGAAGTTTTAGCCCGTCAAACGGATTGTTTTTTTCATTTCCCTAACACACATACAGCGCTGAAAGTAGCTTCTAGCCTACCCTTTTTTGTAGAAAAAGAATTAAATCCTCGTTTGCTAAATTCAGTATCTGAAAAAATTACTATTTTAACGGATTCCGTTCCTTCTTTTCATACAAAACTTATTGATCTTTCCGTTTTGAATTCCATTCCTTCAAACAAAGAAATTACTTTGTTGGTTGATGAATCGCATTCACTAGGGATTTTAGGAACGAATGGATGTGGTATGTATTCGGATATTTTATTTCCAAATATCAAGAGAAAAATTATGATTGCCTCTTTAGGAAAAGCATTAGGTCTTACTGGAGGAGTTGTTGCAAGCGATACTGATTTTATTAGCAAAATCAGTAAACTAGACACCTTTGTTTCTAGTGCTGGCATGAATCCTGCATTTGTCCAAACTATAGCTGATGCTGAAGAAATATATTCGCAACAACATCAAAAATTAAAAGTTAATTTACAATACATTGATAAAAAATTAAACAAAAACAAATTAATTCTTTTTCATGAAAATTACCCTTTAATTTATCCTTCTATTGAAGGTTTAAAGGAAATTTTCCTCACCAATAAAATCATCGCAACAAATTTTAAATATCCAACTGGAAATACTAATTTAAATAGAATTGTTATTACTGCTAATCATACTAAAGAAGATTTAGACACTATAATTCGAATTTTAAACGCACCTCAATTGTAATTTTAAAAACGTGGTGTAATTGCATTTTAACCGTACCTTTGTAAAAAATAAAAATGATGACTAACAACGATATCTTTAAAAAACTTCGTGTAGCTTTAATGTTACGTGATGATCAAATAGTTGAAATATTAGAACTGGTAGATTTTAGAATCACTAAATCAGAATTAGGTGCTTTTTTTCGTGATGAAAAACATGAAAACTACATGGAATGTGGTGACCAGGTGTTGCGTAATTTCCTAAATGCATTAGTAATTCATTTGCGTGGAACAAAAGAGAATCCTAAAAATCCCAACGATGTTTTAGCTAAACATAAAGCACAAATTCCGGCGAAAGACGGAGCGAAAGACAGACCTGAGTTTAAGGCAAAACCAAGAGATGAAGAAAAATCAAGAGGTGATGAAGCTCCTTCTAAGTCAAGACCTGCTACAAAAAACACATCTAAAAAGCAATATCCAAAAGGAAATTCAAAAGTTCAAGTAGTTGAAAAAGTAAAATTTAATTTTGGTAAGAATAAAAAATCCTAGTATGAAAACGGCTTTGGTAATTGGAAGTACTGGTTTAATTGGTTCATACCTCTTAACGGAACTATTAGAAAGTGATCAATACAGTCATGTAATCACTTTTTCAAAAAGAGATACTGGTATAAAGCATCCTAAATTAAAGCAACATATCATTGATTTTGATCAACCAGAAAGCTATAAAGAATTAGTGGTTGGAGATGATTTCTTTTGTACAATTGGCACAACCATTAAGCAAGCGGGAAGCCAAAAAGCTTTTAGGAAAGTAGATTATGAATATCCAAAACAGTTTGCAGAAATTGCTTCACAAAACAAGGTGAAACAATTCTTGATAATTTCATCTCTACGTGCCGATGCAAATTCTAGTAATTTTTATTTAAAAACTAAAGGCGAAATTCAAGATTACCTTCGCACTTCAGATTTTGAAACCATTGCTGTATTACAGCCTTCTCTTTTATTAGGTAACCGTAATGAATTTAGATTAGCAGAGAAAATAGGTGGTCTTTTTATGAAAATGCTCCCCTTTTTATTCTTTGGAAATTTAAAAAAATACAAACCTATAGAGGGTAAAATAGTCGCGAAAGCACTTTTTAAGATTGCACAGCAAAAGCATAAAGGTTTCAAAATATACGAATCAGCTTTACTCCAAGAAATGGGAGAATCATAATAAATTAAAACCTGCTTGTATCAAGCAGGTTTTTTTATTACTATTTTTAATGTTGCCGAAGTAAATTAATTTCTTATTAAAATATATTTTAAGAACTACAACTTAACATTGATGAACCCACTTTATTTCTTGCCCAATCCGGTCTTTTGGCAAACCATTTTTGAAAATTAGGTTGTTCATCATAGGGTTTTTTAAGCATTTCGATTAATTCATATAACAAAGAATAATCACCTTTCTCTGCATCATCAATACATAATTGTGAGATATAGTTTCGCAATACATATTTAGGATTAATACCATTCATCTTTTGTTTTCTTTCTAAGTCGGAAAGCGTTTGTTCATTTATTCTAAAATTATAAATTTCAAACCAATCATACCATTCTTTCAAGAGCACTTCATTCAATTCTTTTTCATTATAAAAAGCTTCTTTTATTTTTCCAAAAGCTACCACTACTGCATCTTCTTTTGTTATGTTGCCTAAATTCCTAAAGAAAATAGTCATGTCTGTTTCTACTTTTTCAAGTAATTCAGTCAATCGATTAACTAAAAATAGATCATCGTTGCTTTTGTTTTGTATACCTAATTTATCTTGCATCATATTCAGATATTGCTTTTCATAATTAGAACTGTAGGCTTCTAGAATTGCTTCTAAAGGTTTAGCATCTTCTATTAAAGGATAGAGTGCATTCGCTAACTGATATAAATTCCACAAGGCAATTTCAGGTTGGTTGCCAAATCGGTATCTTTTATGCTGATTATCTGTAGTATTGGGTGTCCAACCAGTATTATAATCTTCTAACCAACCGTAAGGTCCATAATCAATCGTTAGGCCGTGAATAGACATGTTATCCGTGTTCATAACTCCGTGAACAAAACCAACACGTTGCCATTCTACAATCATTTTTAAAGTGGTTTGAGTAACCTCTTCAAAAAATGATAAATATTTTTCGACACCTTCCGACTTAACATTCGAAAAATGATTTTTGATTGTGAAATCAGCTAAAAGTTTAAGATTAACGAGATCTTCTCTAGCGGCAAAGATTTCAAAACTACCAAAACGAATAAAAGAAGGTGCTACTCTACTAACAATAGCGCCTTTTTCGTATGCTGGGTTTCCATTGTACAAAACATCACGTAGTACTTGATCTCCAGAAAGCATCAAAGAAAGAGAACGTGTTGTGGGAACGCCTAAATAAAACATCGCTTCTGCACACAAATATTCTCTAATAGAAGATCGTAAAACAGCTAAACCGTCGGCTGTTCTTGAATATGGCGTTGGTCCTGCTCCTTTTAATTGCAAAGTATACGTTTTACCATCATGAGTAACTTCAGTAAGATTTATAGCACGACCGTCCCCTAATTGTCCCGCCCAATTTCCAAATTGATGTCCAGCATAACACATGGCAAAAGGTTTGGTTTCAGGATAAATGGAATTCCCAGAAAATACATTTAAGAAATCAGTAGAAAGTAAGTCTTGCTCTGAAAGCCCAATTTCTAGTGCTACTTCTTTAGAAGCATGAATTAAGAAAGGTTTTTCTGTTTTTTTAGGTTCAACAAACGAGAAGCAAGCTTGATGTACTTGTCTAGGATCGTTAGTTTGTATAGGATCAGCTGGTAATTCTGAAGTAAATTTATTTTGTATATTTAATTTCATATCTTCTATTGTTTAGCTACGCAAATTAAATAATTTGAGTAGATACAAAGATATTCTATACAATACAGATACCTTTATTTTTACGATAACTTTATACTATTATTGAAATCCTTTTTCTTATTTAGAAAATACCTCATAAAAAGTAAATAGCAAAAAAAAACCTGTTTGCTAAGGCAAACAGGTTTTTTTAATATATAACAATTTGTAATTAAGAAAGTGCAGCTTTTACTTGGTCTGCAGCTTCTTGAAATTCAACAGCAGATAATATTGGCATTCCTGAATTATCAATTAATTCTTTTGCAATTGCTGCATTAGTCCCTTGTAAACGAACAATAATTGGCACTTTTATAGCATCACCCATGTTTTTGTATGCATCAACAACTCCTTGAGCAACACGATCACAACGAACGATTCCTCCAAAAATATTTATCAAAATTGCTTTAACGTTTGGATCTTTCAAGATAATACGGAAAGCAGTTTCAACACGTTTTGCATCAGCAGTTCCACCTACGTCAAGGAAGTTTGCAGGCTCAAAACCAGCGTACTTAATTAAATCCATAGTTGCCATTGCTAAACCAGCTCCGTTCACCATACATCCAACAGTACCGTCAAGATCTACATAGTTTAATCCTACTTCTTTAGCTTCAACTTCGATTGGATTCTCCTCACGAATGTCGCGCATTTCAGCATATTTAGTTTGTCTGTATAAAGCATTATCATCGATATTTACTTTAGCATCAACAGCCATTATTTTATTGTCAGATGTTTTTAACACTGGGTTAATTTCAAACATCGAAGCATCAGATCCAATATAAGCATTATATAAAGAATCGATAAATTTTACCATTTCTTTGAAAGCATTTCCAGAAAGACCTAAGTTAAAAGCAATTCTTCTTGCTTGAAAACCTTGTAATCCTACAGCAGGATCAATTTCCTCAGTAAAGATTAAATGTGGTGTGTGCTCTGCAACTTCTTCAATATCCATTCCACCTTCAGTAGAATACATAATCATGTTACGTCCAGTCGCTCTGTTTAACAATACAGAAACATAAAACTCAGACGTTTCACTTTCTCCAGGATAGTAAACATCTTCTGCGATTAAAACGGTACTTACTTTTTTACCTTCAGCCGAAGTTTGAGGTGTAACTAATTGCATTCCGATAATTTGTCCTGCAATTTCTTCTACTTGTTGTAAGTTTTTGGCAAGTTTAACTCCACCACCTTTTCCACGTCCACCTGCATGAACTTGGGCTTTTACAACATACCAACTTGTACCTGTTTCAGTAGTTAATTGTTTTGCAGCTTCTACAGCTTCTGCTGCGCTATTTGCAATGATTCCGCGTTGAATGCGAACTCCGTAGCTTGCTAAAATCTCTTTTCCTTGATATTCGTGTATGTTCATAATATAGAATTTGTCTGGCTTCTGAATTTCTTTCAGAATAAAAGTGCGACAAAAATAGCAAAATTCATCTGAATAGAGAAATGTTTTGATATTAAAAAAAAGATAATAACAGCCAATTAAAAATCAACTTGTCTTTTTTTTGTTTTTAACTGGAAAATAGAAAAAATATTCTTCTTGACCTTATACATTAAAAATTACTATATCGATTGAGTAATTAGTCGCTAATACCCTATAATTAAAGCGATTTTACTTTTTTAAAAATAATAATTTAAAGATTTATCATTTACGAACATATAAATTACACAATTGATATTTATTTATCAATTTTGGAATAAAATTAAGAAAAATGAATCAATATCAATTATTTATTAAATTAAATTCACTTAAATATTTATTTTTGTATTAAAAACACAACAAAATGAAAATTAAAGAACAAGGCCTTTATTTGCCAGAATTTGAACACGATAATTGTGGAGCAGGATTCATTTGTAATTTAAATGGAATTAAGTCGAATGATATTATACACAAAGCACTCGATATTTTAATAAAATTAGAGCATCGTGGTGCGGTAAGTGCCGATGGAAGAACCGGTGATGGAGCAGGAATACTTTTTGACATACCTCATGATTTTTTTAAAAAAGTATGTGACTTTGAACTTCCCGAAGTAAGACAATATGCAGTAGGAATGGTTTTCATGCCAAAAAGTTTAAATCAAGTTGCTTTTTGTAAAACCGCTTTTGAAAATGCTATAAAAGATCAAAATCTAGCCATTTTAGGGTGGAGAGAAGTACCAGTTGCAGCTGAAAATCTAGGACAAATTGCGGCTGAAAAAGAACCAACAGTAAAACAAGTGTTTGTTGGTAAAAATGGTTTAGACATAACAGAACAGCAATTTAACGCTAAAATGTTTGCCGCTAGAAAAATTGCAGAACACACTATTCGAAATTCTAGAACTTCAGAAAGTCACATGTTCTATTTTTCTAGTTTTTCGACTACAACCATAATTTATAAAGGACTGTTGATGCCAGAAGATATCAGTCGTTATTATACTGATTTATCGGATTCAGATCTAGTAACTAGATTAGCGTTGGTACACCAACGATTTTCTACCAATACATTTCCGTCTTGGGAACTCGCACAACCTTTTAGGTATATGTGTCACAATGGTGAAATAAATACACTTCGTGGAAACATCAGTAGAATGCGAGCTCGTGAAGAATTGATGGAAAGTGCTGTTTTTGGAGATGATTTAAAAAAATTATTCCCTATTATATTAGAAGGAAAATCAGATTCAGCTTCTATGGATATGGTTGTCGAATTATTATTGATGACGGGTCGCTCCTTACCAGAAGCGATGATGATGGTTGTTCCAGAAGCTTGGGAAAAGCACCAAACCATGTCTGAAGAGAAAAAAGCATTTTACGAATACAATGCTTGTATTATGGAACCTTGGGACGGTCCCGCTTCTATTCCGTTTACTGATGGTGACGTTATTGGTGCTTTACTCGATAGAAATGGATTGCGTCCTTCTCGCTATACCTTGACCAAAAGTGGTTTTGTGATTATGTCTTCAGAAATTGGAGTATTAGATATAAAGCCTGAAGATGTAATTCAACACGGTCGTTTAGAGCCAGGGAAAATGTTCTTAGTAGACATGAACCAAGGCCGAATTATAGAGGATGATGAGATTAAAAATGCCATTGCAACGAAAAGACCTTACAAAAAATGGTTGGATGAAAACTTACTCCAATTAGCTGAAGTTCCTTATACCAATAATGCAATTCCAACTGAAAGTGTTGATTTTGGAACCAGACAGCGTTTGTTTGGTTATACCATCGAAGATTTAAAAACAATCATAAATCCTATGGGTACTTATGGTGTAGAAGCTTTAAGCTCGATGGGAAACGATACTCCTCTAGCCGTTTTATCCGATCAGCCACAACTTTTATATAATTATTTCAAACAATTATTCGCACAAGTTACTAATCCACCTTTGGATGGTATTCGTGAAGAGATTATCACAGATATTAGTTTAGCTGTTGGTGGTGATTTTAATCTTTTTGAGATTGAATCCAAGCAATGCAAAAAGCTAAAAATTCAAAATCCTGTTATTTCTAATGAGGATTTGGATAAATTAAGAAATATTGACCATGTTGATTTCAAATCAGTAACCATTTCTACATTATATGATATAGAAAAAGGAGTAAACGGATTAGAACGTGCTTTAGAAAGAGCGGTTCAAGCAACATTTAAAGCAGTTTCTGAAGGTTGTAATATCGTAATTATTTCGGATAGAGGCGTAAGTGATAAAATGGCTCCTATACCAATGTTATTGGCGTGTTCTTACATTCATCATTCACTGAACATCCTTAAATCACGTTCTAAATTTGGCATCATTATCGAATCAGCAGAACCTCGTGAACCGCACCATTTTGCTTTATTATTTGGTTATGGAGCAAGTGCCATCAATCCTTATATGGTGAATGAAATTATTCACAACCAAATAAATCAAGGTTTTATCACTGGTGTAAAAGCAGATTACGCCATCAAAAACTACAATAAAGCGATTGCAAAAGGAATTCTTAAAATCATGAATAAAATTGGCATCTCTACTTTACATTCGTACAGAGCAGCGCAGATTTTTGAAATTTTAGGTTTAAATAAAACATTCTCTTCTAAATATTTCCCTTACACTCCGTCAAGAATTGAAGGAATTGGTCTAATGGAAATCGAAAAAGAAATCAAGAAAAGATACCAAAAAGCGTTTCCAAATTCTGAAATTGCAAATCTTTTACCACTAGAAATAGGCGGAATTTACAGATGGAGAAGAAATGGAGAAAAACACATGTTTAACCCAACGACTATTTCTAAACTACAACAAGCGGTACGATTAAACAGCCCAGAAAGTTACAAAGAATATGCTACGATGGTGAATGATCAAAGCGAAAACTTGATGACTATTAGAGGTTTATTCGAATTTAATAATCTAGATCCTATTTCAATTGATGAAGTAGAACCTTGGACCGAAATTGTAAAAAAATTCAAAACTGGCGCGATGTCATACGGATCTATCAGTCAGGAAGCGCACGAAAATTTGGCAATAGCCATGAACAGAATTGGCGGAAAAAGTAATTCTGGAGAAGGTGGAGAAGATCAAAGACGTTTTCAGAAAGAGGAAAATGGAGATTCTAAAAACAGTGCTATCAAACAAGTTGCCTCTGGGAGATTTGGAGTTTCGATAAACTACTTGACAAACGCTAAAGAGATTCAAATAAAAATGGCTCAAGGTGCTAAACCTGGAGAAGGCGGGCAATTACCCGGTGAAAAAGTAGTACCATGGATTGCAGCGACAAGAAACTCAACTCCTTATGTGGGATTAATTTCACCTCCGCCACATCATGATATTTATTCTATCGAAGATTTATCCCAATTAATTTTCGATTTAAAAAATGCAAACCGAGAAGCGCGTATTAATGTAAAATTAGTATCAGAAGTTGGTGTTGGAACCATTGCTGCAGGAGTTGCTAAAGCAAAAGCTGATGTAATTTTAATTTCAGGATATGACGGAGGAACTGGTGCTGCACCATTAACATCCTTGCAACATACAGGAATTCCTTGGGAACTTGGTTTAGCCGAAGCACAACAAACCCTAATTTTAAATGATTTAAGAAGTCGTGTGGTTTTAGAATGTGATGGACAATTAAAAACAGGTCGTGACGTAGCTATTGCAGCCTTACTTGGAGCTGAGGAATTTGGTTTTGCAACTGCTCCATTAGTAGCATCCGGTTGTATTATGATGCGCGCTTGTCACTTGAATACTTGTCCTGTCGGAATTGCCACTCAAGATCCTGAATTGAGAAAAAACTTCAAAGGAACGCCAGAACACATTATTAATTTCATGTATTTTATTGCAGAAGAATTAAGAGAAATAATGGCACAATTAGGATTTAGAACACTAAAAGAAATGGTGGGACAATCTCAGAAACTGAATGTTAATAAGGCGATTACACATTACAAAGCCAGTGGATTAGATCTATCAGCCATTTTATACAAAACAGAAAAAGCGAAAACGGTTCCAAATCACAATACTACAACACAAGATCACGCATTAGAGCACGTACTCGATTTTGATATTATAAAAGCAGCGATTCCTTCTATTTATAGAAAAGAAAAAACAAGAGTTACTTTCAAAATTAAAAATACGGACCGTTCTGTTGGAGCTATTTTGAGTAATGAAATTTCAAAAATATATGGTGCACAAGGATTACCAGATGACACGATATTAGTGGACTTTGAAGGTTCTGCTGGGCAAAGTTTTGGTGCATTTGCAACGAATGGACTTTCTTTTAAAATTCATGGAAATTGCAATGACTATCTAGGAAAAGGGCTTTCTGGCGGAAAATTAATTATTAAAGTTCCTCCTACTGCAACTTTTAAACCAGAAGAAAATATTATAATAGGAAATGTTGCCCTTTACGGAGCAATTACTGGAGAAGCCTATATAAATGGAATGGCCGGGGAACGTTTTTGTGTTAGAAACTCTGGAGCAATAGCCGTTGTAGAGGGAATTGGAGATCACGGTTGCGAATATATGACTGGAGGCACTGTAGTAGTTTTAGGAAAAACAGGACGAAATTTTGCCGCTGGAATGAGCGGTGGTATTGCTTATGTTTATGATCCAAATAAAAAGTTTGATGCTACATTATGCAATATGGAAATGGTAGCTTTTGAAACTCTTGAAGAGCAAGACACTACTAAATTAAGACGTTTAATTAAAAATCATTCTCTATATACTAGTAGTACAGTAGCAAAAAGACTTCTGGAAGATTGGGAAAACCAACAGACAAATTTCATCAAAGTAATGCCAAAAGATTATAAAAAAGCATTACAAAGATTAGCGGAAGAAAAACAGATTCAAGAACTACTAGCACTATAATCATGGGAAAGATAGGAGGATTTAAAGAATATAATAGAACGGACGAAAACAATATAGTTGTCGAAGAACGAGTATCAAATTACCTAGAATTTACAATTCCTTTGGAAAAAGACAAGATGAAGGAACAAGGTTCTCGATGTATGGATTGTGGAATTCCTTTTTGTCACAGCGCTTGTCCGTTGGGAAATTTGATTCCTGATTTTAATGATATGGTGCATCAAGAAGAATGGCAAAGCGCATTAGAGATTTTGCAATCGACCAATAATTTTCCAGAATTTACCGGTCGCTTATGCCCTGCTCCATGCGAGAAATCTTGTGTTTTAGGAATTATCAGCGAACCTGTAGCAATTGAGAATATTGAGAAAAATATTATCGAACGCGGTTTTGCAGAAGGATGGATAAAACCGCAAATTCCTAAAATAAGAACAGGAAAAACTATTGCTGTTATAGGTTCTGGTCCTGCAGGATTAGCCGCTGCACAACAATTAAATCGTGCGGGTAATACTGTTACCGTTTTCGAAAGAGACAATGCAATTGGCGGTTTATTGCGTTACGGAATTCCAAATTTTAAATTAGAAAAAGGAATTATTGACAGACGCGTCGCCATTTTGGAAGCCGAAGGAATTATTTTTAAAACCAATGTAAACGTTGGTATAAATTATAGTGTTGAAGAATTAAATTCTTTTGACTCTATTGTATTATGCGGAGGAGCAACAGAAAGAAGAAGTTTACCAACAAAAGGAATTGAAAGTAAAGGAGTTGTGCAAGCAATGGATTTCTTGACCCAACAAACCAAAGCATTGTACGGAGAAAAAATTGAAAATCAAGTAATGGCAACTGGCAAAGATGTCATTGTTATAGGTGGTGGAGATACTGGTTCCGATTGTGTAGGAACTTCAAACAGACATGGAGCAAAATCGGTTACTAATTTTGAGATTTTACCAAAACCTCCAATTGGAAGAAGTGAATCTACACCTTGGCCTTTTTGGCCATTGCAATTAAAAACATCCTCTTCACATGAAGAAGGTTGCAATAGAAATTGGTTAATTAATACTAAAGAATTTATTTCGAATGAAAAAGGAGAGTTAGTTGGCTTAAAAACAATTGAAGTATTTTGGAAAATGACTCCCGGACAAAGGCCCGAATTAATTGAAAAAGAAGGTTCTGAGAAAATTTGGCCTTGTGATTTAGCGTTATTAGCTTTAGGATTTACAGGTCCTGAAAAAAGGTTGAGCGATCAATTAGGCTTAGAAGTTGATTTAAGAAGTAATTATAAAGCAACTAATTACCAAACAAATATACCTCATATTTTTACCGCTGGTGATATGCGTCGTGGACAATCATTAATTGTTTGGGCAATAGCTGAAGGTCGTGAAGCAGC
The DNA here is from genome assembly GCF_023162025.1 of Flavobacterium pygoscelis. NCBI lineage: Bacteria > Pseudomonadati > Bacteroidota > Flavobacteriia > Flavobacteriales > Flavobacteriaceae > Flavobacterium > Flavobacterium pygoscelis. Next base: position 73,908 of record NZ_JALNUB010000011.1, read on the forward strand.
CAGAGAAGTCGACAAGTATTTAATGGGATATACAAACCTACCAACTAAAGGAAATGGCGATTTACCAACTTTATAAATTAATTACTATTTTATTTTTACTGAATTGTATGATAAAATGATTTATTAAAAAATTAGAAAATTGTTTAATTTATAACTTTATGTTATAATTTGTTAGAAACTACTAATTAAGTTGGAGAGCTAAAGAAAGAACAATAAATTTGCTAAAAATTAATAATCATGCAATCAAAAGATTTACTTCAATTAGCTGAACAATTTGGCAGTCCATTATACGTTTATGATGCCGAAAAAATAAAATCACAATACAACAGATTATCAAAAGCTTTCTCTAAGGTAAATAAGTTGCGTATTAATTACGCAATGAAAGCACTTTCAAACGTTGCTATTCTTCAACTATTAAGGGAAATGGGGTCAGGGCTTGATACTGTATCTATTCAAGAAGTGATGTTAGGACTTCATGCGGGTTATGAACCAGATAAAATATTTTACACTCCAAATGGTGTTTCTTTAGAAGAAATTGAAGAAGTTAATGCAATGGGTGTCCAAATTAATATTGACAACTTATCTATACTAGAACAATTTGGAACAAAATATCCAAATGTTCCCGTTTGCATTAGAATAAATCCGCATGTAATGGCAGGAGGAAATGCCAATATATCTGTTGGTCACATTGATAGTAAATTTGGTATTTCTGTTCATCAATTACCTCATTTAGTTCGTATTGTCGAAAATACAAAGATGAATATTGTGGGGATACACATGCATACTGGTTCAGATATTCTTGACATTGAAGTATTTTTGTATGCTGCTGAAATCTTATTTGATGCTGCTAAAAACTTCAAAAATCTTGAATTTCTTGATTTCGGAAGCGGCTTTAAAGTACCCTATAAAAAAGATGATATAGAGACAGATATAGAAGAGTTAGGTAAAAAATTATCTAAAAGATTCAATGCTTTTTGTGTAGAATATGGAAAAGAATTAACACTAATATTTGAACCTGGAAAATTTTTAGTGAGTGAAGCAGGCTATTTTTTAGCAAAAGTGAATGTGGTAAAACAAACTACATCTACGGTTTTCGCTGGTATTGACAGTGGCTTCAATCATTTAATAAGACCTATGTTATACGGTTCACAACATCACATTGAAAACATTTCACATCCCAAAGGAAAAGAACGCTTCTATTCTGTGGTTGGATATATTTGTGAAACCGACACTTTTGCCAACAACAGAAGAATTTCAGAAATTAAAGAAGGTGATATTTTAAGTTTTAGGAATGCAGGAGCCTATTGTTTCTCAATGGCTTCCAATTATAATTCTCGTTACAAACCTGCAGAAGTTTTATGGATGAATGGTGAAGGACATTTAATCAGAGCTCATGAAACTTTTGAAGATTTATTAAAAAATCAAATACCATTACCAACAACTGTTACCAAAGTATAAATTTAATTTACAATATAAAACGGCACTACATTTAATATAGAGCCGTTTTTTTTCTAAAGAAAATAAAAAATACAACAATAAAAAAAAGCTGCATCAAATGATACAGCTTTTTTTTTAAAGTAATTATTTGTTTAAAACCTCTTCTAATACATGAGATTCTGTTCCATTAGGGAAAGTAATTTTAATCTTTTGAGCTATTGTTGGCGCTATTGATGTAATTTCTTTCTTAGAATAAGATTCACCTTGTTTAATATTCCATCCGTAAAAAATAGCTGGCACATGTGTATCATAGGAATAAGGAGTACCATGTGAAGTTCCCAATGCTCCGTGCTCTGAATAACCTGGTTTTTGCAATAAAACTAAATCACCATTTTGAGTAGTATCATATCCTTTAGTGATAAAATTTAAATAATAATCAGCACCTGTTGAAGCTAAAATCTCTTCCTCTGTATAAACACGTTTCATATAGTCTTGTGTCATTAGAAAATCTTTAAAAGCTTGTTTTACTTTGCTCAATTCTAATCCTTTTGACTTAATAATTTCTTTATTAAAGAACAAATTAAAATTGGAATAATTAAGAATTAGATCCGTGCCAAAAGTTTTTGTAGAGAAGTCAGAAAGACTTTTACGAATGTCTTTCGGATTTATATAATCTACCGCATATTTATTATCTTTCAAATAATTAACATTTTCAGCACCAGCATGATCCGCAGTCAAGAAAAGTAAATAATTATCCTTACCCACTGTTTTGTCTAAATAAGTTAAAAAATCAGCAATTGTTTGGTCCAAACGTAAATAAGTGTCTTGTAGTTCCATCGAACGTGGTCCTAATAAATGACCTACATAATCAGTACTAGAAAAACTTACTGCTAAAAAGTCTGTAATATTATCTTTACCTAATTCTTCTTTTGCAATAGCTTCCTTAGCAAATTCGGCTAATAAATCATTCCCAAAAGGAGTTGAACGGATAACTCCTGCACCATTTTTATCATACATATCTTTAAGATTGTATGGCATTGTTGGAGTTTCACTTTTATAAAGTTTCCCTTCATAAGGATTATTATCTACCATACTTTCATTGTATGTAGCTACAGACTTATACAAATCCCAACCTTTATTTATATAAGGCATAAATCTTTTTTCAGAATTAAATTTAGTTACCCAGCTAGGTAATTCTTTTCCATAAAAAGAACTAGAAATAAAAGCTCCTGTTTTACTGAACCAAAATGCCCAATCAGCAAAATGTCCAGCTGGCAATATAGCTCCTCTGTCTTTCATACTTATTCCAATAACTTTTCCTTTAAAATTAGTTGCCATTTTAAGTTCATCAGTTATAGTAGTTGCTTGTAGATTTTTAGGAGACATTTCACCTTCTTCTTTTGTACCATCACCTATTGTAGCGACACTAGCATCATCTGTACAATACATCTGTTTTCCCAGAGTTCGACTAAACCACTCATTACCTACAATTCCATGCGTTGAAGGAGTTGCCCCTGTATAGATTGAAGCATGTCCTGGTGCAGTATAAGTAGGCATATAATTATAATGCATGTTTTGAAAAACGTAACCATTATTGATTAATCTTTTAAAACCATTTGGCGAAAAATCATCAGAAAAGCGATATAAATACTCCATTTTCATCTGATCTACCACTATTCCAACAACTAATTTTGGTCGTTGTTGAGCTTGCGAACTAACCGATAAAATAAATACCAAAAAGAAAATAATTTTTTTCATATTATAATTTTAAATTTAAACAAAAATACAATTTAAAATCCAATCAAACTTTAGACACTACTATAAGACTCTTAATTTAATGAATTATTAACTTGATAAAAATCTAAAAATTAGTCATACTTATTATTAATATTTTTTTTAAAATAATGTATTGTAAGAATTTAATTAATTGCGAATAGAAAGTAAATTTCAAAACTATAAATTCAAAAAAAACAATTGAAAATTATTATACTAATTTTAAAAAAGAATTATAATCAAATATAAATTATCAAGAAAAATATTTTAATATAAATCTCAAATTATAAATACTAATAATGAATACATTAACGGTAAATAAAATAAACATATTGTAAAAACAGTTATATTTATATAATGCGAAAAACACTTATTTTACTCTTTTTATTTATTCCTCTACTAACTAAAGCTCAAGAATATGTAGATGTATTAAGTGTCAGTTATTTGAAGACTGAAAAAACTTCTTTTAAAAATACTTTAGATACGTCGAATATTAGCATTTTTGATGCTAAATTAACTTTACCAATTGTAATTAACCAAAAAACAGCACTTATTACTGGTTTTGATTTTAGTATCAAGGAATTACAATTATTCACTAATACTGACAATACTAAATTATTTTATAATCGTATTAAATTAGGTGTAACAAGTCAGCATTCAGATAACTGGACTGGTACGTATTTACTACTACCTGTAGTTTCATCAGATTATAAAAAACTAAGTTTTAAAGATATTTATGCTGGTGGAATTGCATTGTGGACTTATAAAAAAAATAAGAGATTAAATTATAAATTTGGGGTATATGCAGGTAATGAAGCCTATGGTTTCTATATTACGCCATTGGTAGGAATATATTACATTAGTCCTAGTTCTAATTTTGAAATTAGTGCTTTACTACCGGGCCTTTTTGATATGAATTATAAAATTTCAAGTAAAACAAAATTAGGTATTGACTACAAAGGAGTTTCAGAAACATATAAGATACATGAAGAAAATAAAAAAACAACTTACACCGAAAATCGAACTCTTGAATCTTCATCATACATACAGAATAATTCATTGTATAAAAATCTTCTGCTTCGACTAAAATTTGGCATTTCAACTAATAAATATGATGTTTATACCGAAGGTGATAAAATTGATCTATCAATAACACCAATAAAAATTGGAGATAATCGAATAAAGTTAAATATAAATTTAAATAGTTCTGCTTTTTTAAAAGTAGAAGCAATATATCGTTTTGATATTCCTTCTAAATAATAAATATTGAAAACTCAAATTTAATTAACTATACAAGCAACAATAAATACATTAATATAATAGGTAAAACCTTTTAGATCTCAATTTAGAGGTTTGAGGAACATAGCGTTTTTCCTTTTTAGGCTAACGAAATCTAGGCATAATTTTTACTATCGTTATGAGCCTTAGTGTCTCTTCTTGGTTTTAAAACATATTAATTCAAAATAGTAAACAATGATTTCGGGTAACATTAACTTGATTAGTTTGCTATAGGAATCTTGCATTTGGTAGAATTTGAAATCACAAATATCTAGATTTTAATATTTTCCCACAAAAATTTGTATTGATCCATAATCTAATATTTTCGGATAATACTCAACTTTTGCGAGTGATCCCAGAAAAGTTGACCTCTTTCTTTTTAGATTAATTAAGTTATTTGCTTAATCCCTAACTTTTGTTCTTGATCCTATAATACTTTCAATTATTAATAAAATAGAAGATTAAAATGGGGATTTGATATAAAACAAAAAACCCTTCATCGATAGATGAAGGGTTTTTAAAGAAAGGCGACGACATACTCTCCCACATAACTGCAGTACCATCTGCGCAGGCGGGCTTAACTACTCTGTTCGGGATGGGAAGAGGTGAGCCCCGCCGCAATAACCACCTTAAGGTCGTTTTGCAATGGGTAAATTAGCTTCTAGCTAATCAACATTACATAATATCTTAACATACTGAGATAAAGAAAAATTTAAAGTATTAGAAAGTTTCTTCTCCCCCACCGAGATGGGGGAGAAAAGCGTACATAAGCTTACGGGTTATTAGTACTACTCGACTATGACATTACTGCCTTTACATCTATAGCCTATCAACGTGGTCATCTCCCACGACCCTTAAAAGAAATCTCATCTTGTGGTGGGTTTCGCGCTTATATGCTTTCAGCGCTTATCCCTTCCAAACGTAGCTACTCTGCGGTGCCACTGGCGTGACAACAGATACACTAGAGGTTTGTCCAATTCGGTCCTCTCGTACTAGAATCAGATCCACTCAAATTTCTTGCGCCCACAGTAGATAGAGACCGAACTGTCTCACGACGTTCTGAACCCAGCTCGCGTGCCACTTTAATGGGCGAACAGCCCAACCCTTGGGACCTTCTCCAGCCCCAGGATGTGACGAGCCGACATCGAGGTGCCAAACCCCCCCGTCGATATGAGCTCTTGGGGGAGATCAGCCTGTTATCCCCGGCGTACCTTTTATCCTTTGAGCGATGGCCCTTCCATGCGGAACCACCGGATCACTATGCTCTACTTTCGTACCTGATCGACCTGTATGTCTCTCAGTCAAGCTCCCTTATGCCATTGCACTCTACGCACGGTTACCAAGCGTACTGAGGGAACCTTTAGAAGCCTCCGTTACTCTTTTGGAGGCGACCACCCCAGTCAAACTACCCACCAAGCAATGTCCCCCGCAAAGCGGGGTTAGGCCTCAGATAAACAAAGGGTTGTATTTCAACAATGACTCCACAACGCCTAGCGACGCCACTTCACAGTCTCCAACCTATCCTACACATCATTTATCCAAGGTCAATACTAAGCTATAGTAAAGGTGCACAGGGTCTTTTCGTCCCACTGCGGGTAAGCGGCATCTTCACCGCTACTACAATTTCACCGAGCTCATGGCTGAGACAGTGTCCAGATCGTTACACCATTCGTGCAGGTCGGAACTTACCCGACAAGGAATTTCGCTACCTTAGGACCGTTATAGTTACGGCCGCCGTTTACTGGGGCTTCATTTCAATGCTTCTCCGAAGATAACATCTCCACTTAACCTTCCAGCACCGGGCAGGTGTCAGGCCCTATACTTCATCTTACGATTTTGCAGAGCCCTGTGTTTTTGATAAACAGTCGCCTGGACCTCTTCACTGCGGCCCCGATTACTCGGGGCGACCCTTCTCCCGAAGTTACGGGTCTATTTTGCCTAATTCCTTAGCCATGAATCTCTCGAGCACCTTAGGATTCTCTCCTCGACTACCTGTGTCGGTTTGCGGTACGGGTACTTATTACCTGAAGTTTAGAGGTTTTTCTTGGAAGCCCTTAGGCGCACTATCTCTTCAACCGAAGTCTCCGAGTACTATCGTATTTCCCCAAAACCCGTGGATTTGCCTGCGGGTCTTATAGGTAGGTACTTCAACGAACTATTCCGTCAGTTCGCGGCGCTTTCATCACTCCGTCACCCCATCACAGTAATAACTAGTACGGGAATATTAACCCGTTGTCCATCGACTGTCCCTTTCGGGTTCGCCTTAGGTCCCGACTAACCCACAGCTGATTAGCATAGCTGTGGAAACCTTAGTCTTTCGGTGTGCGGGTTTCTCGCCCGCATTATCGTTACTTATGCCTACATTTTCTTTTCTAACCAGTCCAGCATGCCTTACGACACACCTTCAACCCTGTTAGAATGCTCCCCTACCACTTACAATAAATTGTAAATCCATAGCTTCGGTAATATACTTATGCCCGATTATTATCCATGCTCGTCCGCTCGACTAGTGAGCTGTTACGCACTCTTTAAATGAATGGCTGCTTCCAAGCCAACATCCTAGCTGTCTGGGCAGACAAACCTCGTTCTTTCAACTTAGTATATATTTGGGGACCTTAGCTGATGGTCTGGGTTCTTTCCCTCTCGGACTTGGACCTTAGCACCCAAGCCCTCACTGTTATGAAACATTATATAGCATTCGGAGTTTGTCAGGAATTGGTAGGCGGTGAAGCCCCCGCATCCAATCAGTAGCTCTACCTCTATATAACTTTACGCATAACGCTGCACCTAAATGCATTTCGGGGAGTACGAGCTATTTCCGAGTTTGATTGGCCTTTCACCCCTACCCACAGATCATCCCAAGACTTTTCAACGTCAACGGGTTCGGTCCTCCACTGTGTGTTACCACAGCTTCAACCTGTCCATGGGTAGATCACACGGTTTCGCGTCTAACACTACTGACTAAAGCGCCCTATTCAGACTCGCTTTCGCTACGGATCCGTGGCTTAACCACTTATCCTTGCCAGCAACGTTAACTCGTAGGCTCATTATGCAAAAGGCACGCCGTCACCCCACGAAAGGGCTCCGACCGCTTGTAAGCGTATGGTTTCAGGATCTATTTCACTCCGTTATTCACGGTTCTTTTCACCTTTCCCTCACGGTACTGGTTCACTATCGGTCTCTCAGGAGTATTTAGCCTTAGCGGATGGTCCCGCCAAATTCAGACAGGATTTCTCGTGTCCCGCCCTACTCAGGATACCACTATCGTTATCTTCTATTACTTATACAGGGCTATCACCTTCTTTGGCTCTACTTTCCAGTAGATTCTAATTCTATCCGCAACAAATATCGTGGTCCTACAACCCCAATCCTGCCGTAACAGCATTGGTTTGGGCTAATCCGCGTTCGCTCGCCACTACTTACGGAATCACTTTTGTTTTCTTCTCCTCCGCCTACTTAGATGTTTCAGTTCAGCGGGTTTGCCCACCTATCGGTGTACTATGTCTTCAACATAGTGGGTTGCCCCATTCAGGTATCTACGGATCATATCGTGTGTGCCAATCCCCGTAGCTTTTCGCAGCTTATCACGCCTTTCATCGCCTCTGAGAGCCAAGGCATCCCCCATACGCCCTTATTTTGCTTATTGTACCAACATGTTAATTAAAACATGCCGTTTCTTTACTTGTCTATAAATAAACAAGTAAAAATGCTTTCTACTTTTTATTATTTTCTTATCTCAATATGTCAATGAACTTTTTTCCTCTCGGAATAGTGGAGAATAACGGAGTCGAACCGTTGACCTCCTGCGTGCAAGGCAGGCGCTCTAGCCAGCTGAGCTAATCCCCCGTTTCAATTTTAGATCTTTGAATTCAGATTTCTGATTTTTAAATCTTAAATCTTCGGCGAATCCCAACTTCTAGAATTTCCTTTTTTTTAAGTAATTGTTGTCTCGGACAGACTCGAACTGTCGACCCCTACATTATCAGTGTAGTACTCTAACCAGCTGAGCTACGAGACAAGGTGATTTCTGATTTATGATTAACGATTTTTGATCTAGATTCTTCAACCTATAATCTCCAATCAGCATTCAACAATCTTAAATCGTTTATCTTTTACTTAATTGTATTATTTGAACTAACAGCAAGAGTAATAAAATGTATCTATTCTATTCCAATATAATCTTTGTCTTCTTTCCTAATCGTGTTTATTGCTAAACTAACAAATTAGGCTCTAGAAAGGAGGTGTTCCAGCCGCACCTTCCGGTACGGCTACCTTGTTACGACTTAGCCCTAGTTACCAGTTTTACCCTAGGCAGCTCCTTGCGGTCACCGACTTCAGGCACCCCCAGCTTCCATGGCTTGACGGGCGGTGTGTACAAGGCCCGGGAACGTATTCACCGGATCATGGCTGATATCCGATTACTAGCGATTCCAGCTTCACGGAGTCGAGTTGCAGACTCCGATCCGAACTGTGACCGGTTTTATAGATTCGCTCCTGGTCGCCCAGTGGCTGCTCTCTGTACCGGCCATTGTAGCACGTGTGTAGCCCAAGGCGTAAGGGCCGTGATGATTTGACGTCATCCCCACCTTCCTCACAGTTTGCACTGGCAGTCTTGTTAGAGTTCCCGACATGACTCGCTGGCAACTAACAACAGGGGTTGCGCTCGTTATAGGACTTAACCTGACACCTCACGGCACGAGCTGACGACAACCATGCAGCACCTTGTAAATTGTCTTGCGAAAGATCTGTTTCCAAACCGGTCAATCTACATTTAAGCCTTGGTAAGGTTCCTCGCGTATCATCGAATTAAACCACATGCTCCACCGCTTGTGCGGGCCCCCGTCAATTCCTTTGAGTTTCATTCTTGCGAACGTACTCCCCAGGTGGGATACTTATCACTTTCGCTTAGCCACTGAGATTGCTCCCAACAGCTAGTATCCATCGTTTACGGCGTGGACTACCAGGGTATCTAATCCTGTTCGCTACCCACGCTTTCGTCCATCAGCGTCAATCCATTAGTAGTAACCTGCCTTCGCAATTGGTATTCCATGTAATCTCTAAGCATTTCACCGCTACACTACATATTCTAGTTACTTCCTAATAATTCAAGTTTAGCAGTATCAATGGCCGTTCCACCGTTGAGCGATGGGCTTTCACCACTGACTTACTAAACCGCCTACGGACCCTTTAAACCCAATGATTCCGGATAACGCTTGGATCCTCCGTATTACCGCGGCTGCTGGCACGGAGTTAGCCGATCCTTATTCTTACGATACCGTCAAGGTACTTCACGAAGTACTGTTTCTTCTCGTATAAAAGCAGTTTACAATCCATAGGACCGTCATCCTGCACGCGGCATGGCTGGATCAGGCTTGCGCCCATTGTCCAATATTCCTCACTGCTGCCTCCCGTAGGAGTCTGGTCCGTGTCTCAGTACCAGTGTGGGGGATCTCCCTCTCAGGACCCCTACCCATCGTAGTCTTGGTAAGCCGTTACCTTACCAACTAACTAATGGGACGCATGCTCATCTTTCACCGTTGTGACTTTAATTATAAAATGATGCCATCCTATAATACTATGAGGTATTAATCCAAATTTCTCTGGGCTATCCCTCTGTGAAAGGTAGATTGCATACGCGTTACGCACCCGTGCGCCGGTCTCTAGGTCCGAAAACCTATACCCCTCGACTTGCATGTGTTAAGCCTGCCGCTAGCGTTCATCCTGAGCCAGGATCAAACTCTTCATCGTATATTGTGTGCTTAAATAAATTTAAGCTATTGTTATTCGACTCCAATTCTATCGGTGTTATTCAAATCTTTCGATTCTATTACTCTTATTCTTTTGTTTTAACATCTCTGTTAAAACGGCTGTCAATTCAATATGTCTAGGAACGTGTTCTTCTTGTTTTTCCCTTCTTTTAACACACATCGTGTGTCGCTGGAAGCGGGTGCAAAAGTACAACCTCTTTTTAAATCTCACAAGCGTTTTTGAAAAGTTTTTTGAAAAATAATTTTCTCCGCTTTTCAAGTCTTAAATTGATCGCTCAACCTAACCACCTGCTCAATCTGTCTAAGAACTTGCTTCCCCTAAGGGAGGGCAAATGTAACTACTTCTTTTATTCTTACCAAATCTTTTTTCTAAAACTTTCGCTTTATTTTTGATCCGATTTTCATTATTTAAGTAAGAACTTATGCGCCATTGCGGGTGCAAAACTACAACGTTTATACCGTTATGCAAGCTTTTTTAATCACTTTTTTTTAAC
>NZ_JALNUB010000013.1:0-45899 GCF_023162025.1 Flavobacterium pygoscelis
ACAACAGCCGTTTGGCGAGATTGGGGTTTTAGGCTTAATTTAAATATGGTTTTGTACTTGGAAAATTTGTGTTTAATAGAAAAATCTCGCATCTTTACTCCCCAACCTCGCCAAGCGCCAAGACGTTGTAGGCAATGCTGCGGAAGCGAGGTCCTAAAATAGATTGAATAAAATTAAACAAAAATGAATAATAACTTTTTTTCTAACTTATTTCTTTGGTTATCATTAATAATTTTACCAGAAATGGTCTTTTCTCAATCAAATGACTTTACCATTCAAGATGTGAAATTTGAAAGTCAAGGCATAACGCTTGCTTGTTCAATTGTAAAACCTAAAAATCCAGTTGCAGCAGTTGTAATTGTTCACGGTTCTGACCCAGTAAAAAGAGAATTAGAGTTCGCAAAAAGACTTGCTAAAGAAGGTATTGCTGTACTGACATATGACAAACGTGGAGTTGGTGAATCTGGTGGTGTGTATGTAGGACCTTCGGTTGGTACTAATAATATTGACACTACAAATCTTAATTTATTATCTGACGATGCGAATGAAGCAGTAAAAGCATTTCGAACCTTTTTGAAAAACAAAAAAACATCAATTGGATTAGTTGGCTTTAGTCAAGCAGGATGGATAATTCCAATTACTGCGAGCAAAAATCCACAAATAGAATTTATGGTTCTATTTAGTTGCCCTACAATTACAACTTTAGAACAGCTTAGGTTTCAATTTTATACAAATGGAAACAATAGTTTTTGGGAAAATCATACAGAAGCAGATGCTCGTGAACATATTAGAAATGACCCAGACAAGTATCAATTTGTGGCAACTGACCCAAAAATTTCTCTGAATACTCTTTCAATTCCAGGACTTTGGCTTTTTGGAGAAAAGGATATACAGATTCCTGTAAAATTGTGCATAGAACAATTAAATACATTTAAAGTTCAAGGCAAACCTTTCGAATACACATTATTTTCTAAATTAGGACACAATACATCTTCGGCCGATATTACAGAAACTGTGGACATTTCAATTCAATGGATAAAACAGAAAGCTTTGAATATTAAAAAGTTTAAATCATCAAAATAAAGCACAGCCTACAACAGCCGTTTTGCGAGATTGCGAATTATGTGGTAAATTCACGTTTATCTTTCGCAAGAAATTTAGTAGTAACAGAAAATACTCGGTTACGAAGCTCGCAACCTCGCAAAGCGGCGAAACGTTAGCGGTCAGCAGCGTTGGAGCAAATAAAACTACAGAAAAATAGAAAATATTTAGAATTTAAAAAGACAAATTTGATCGATTTTTTTTGAGTTTTTAAGATAGAAAATTGAAGTTGATTATGTTTATAGAAAGCAGAAACTTGAAAGTTGGAATCTGATTAAGTTTGTCGCATGTGGAAACTGGAATATTGGAATTAACTGAGATAACAAAAAAAAATGACGAAATTAGATAAATATTGAAATGGAAAATCGAAGTTTTTTAGAAGCGAAATTTTTTCGATTTTTTTTTGGATTTTAAGGTTATAGAAGATGCTTAATAAAATATTTGGCAGAAATTGAAAAGGCAATAATTATAATTTGGAATAGACGTTTAGAATAAATAAACTGCCGAACCGCTAACAGCCGTTTGCCATGATTGCGGGTTTAGTGGAATTAACGTTTTTATTCATATATTCGTTGCGGTAGAATATACTCGGCTTCGAAAGTCCGCAACCACGGCAAGCGCCAAGACGTTAGCGGTCAGCAGCGTTGGAGCAAATAAAACTACAGAAAAATAGAAAATATTTAGAATTTAAAAAGACAAATTTGATCGATTTTTTTTGAGTTTTTAAGATAGAAAATTGAAGTTGATTATGTTTATAGAAAGCAGAAACTTGAAAGTTGGAATCTGATTAAGTTTGTCGCATGTGGAAACTGGAATATTGGAATTAACTGAGATAACAAAAAAAAATGACGAAATTAGATAAATATTGAAATGGAAAATCGAAGTTTTTTAGAAGCGAAATTTTTTCGATTTTTTTTTGGATTTTAAGGTTATAGAAGATGCTTAATAAAATATTTGGCAGAAATTGAAAAGGCAATAATTATAATTTGGAATAGACGTTTAGAATAAATAAACTGCCGAACCGCTAACAGCCGTTTGCCATGATTGCGGGTTTAGTGGAATTAACGTTTTTATTCATATATTCTATAGGGGGTATAACCAAAAGTATACAGATAACTAATATAAAAAAGGTCGAAAACTCCAATGAAATAAAGGTTTAACACTAAAAAAGACCAAAAAGCAACTCAAAACGAAATGTATATTAACTACCATTTAAGTACCATTCAAATAAGTGTTTTAAACGCTTTAAATACATCAACTACCATTACCACAATAAAACATACCTAAAAGGTTCAAGTAGCTTTAAAACAAAGGCTTTTATAAATATAATAACCGTTTAAAATAGTATTTAAACGGTTTTTTTATGCTCTTTTATTAAAGATATAAGTACTACTAAAAAATAATGAATAGTATTTTTGCAGATAGTGTTGCGGTTAGTGTTGCAGTTAGAAAATAAGATATTTTTATATCTAAAACATACCCCGTAGTAAATATAAATTACTGTTTTAGATAAAAAAATAGCCTTACGCAATGGGATAATACCAAATACGTAAGGCTATTTTTTTTATTAATTTACTTTAAATCAGTACGTTATATTAAAAAGAGCGTTTTATTACATGAAAAATCTGCAAAACGTCATTTAAAGAATATTCAAAAGGTTTACTGGTTGGATTTCTTGATGACAAAGTTATCATTCCGTTTTGGTTCAGTTTAGAGATGTCTTTATGCCAAATACCATCTTTTGCGATTATAACAAAACCATATTTTGTATTATGAAAACCATTTTTCCACAAATGCTTTCCAACTTCTCTACCTAATATGTCTGCTCCTGAAGGGGTGTCGTAGCCACCACCATTCCACATGCTTTCTCCACTTGATTCAAACCCAACATAATTACCACGACCTATATGATCTACTTTAAATGTAATCTTTGAAAACTCATCCTTACATATTTTAATATCATCGTAACACTCTATATATGAAGCGTGCGCGACAAATGGGATTTTAAAAACCTCGATTCTGATAGTCTCATCAGGATAAACAAAATACTTATTCCCACTAGAATTTTCTAACACCTCAGGTTCTTGGTTGTCATCAAAAAGCTTTGCTTCATTTTGAATTTCATACACCAAGCCGGAAGGTTCATTAGCAATCATATTTAAATCATCGCTTGAAACTTCTTGATTAATTTTTTTTTCCATCTCTCCCACACCAGAAAGCAACCATTCTATATTAATTTCAGGATAATTAGATAAAATGTTATCTAAAAAATCTGAATTAACAGACGTTAGTTTCTGCTTTCCTTTGAAATTACCATACGTCATGCCTAAATTTTCAATAAATTTTTCCTTTCCAATTCCTTTATATTCAGCATATTGCAAAATTCTTTCCTTGATAAAGGATATATTTTTATCCATAATTTGTTTTTAAGATATTATTTTATCTATATTTGTCACGACAACAATACAAAACTATGGAGAAAAATAATACTGTCCTAACAAACGGACTAAAAACAAAACAGCAAATAAGTATTCTTGAAAAAAGATTGCAGTACGGAGACTACACAACTCTCGGAGCGGCACTTAGTTGTGCTCCTGATGCAGCTAAAAAAAGATTTGTTCGTGGTAACATCGAAGCATATAACGCATTGGATAGAATTATCACCAACCGTGAAAAAGTGGTTACCGATTTACAAAATAAACTTTAATTCCAATTTTATGTTTGAGTATCAACAAAACACACTATGCGTAGCTAGTACATGGCTTTATTCTACAGGAATAATGTCAGAGGCTAATTATAAATATTTATGCTCTAACGGTAAAATCAAAAAACTAACCATCGGAGGAAACGGTCGCAAAGCTTTAGTAGCTTACGAATCAATCCCTGATCGTTTCAAAAAACTGATCCGTGAAAAAGTGGGTGATCCCTACGCAACTGTCAAGAATATTGTTTTTGGCGATTATATGAATTGGGACCACGATGCCGAAATCTATTTTAGAGACTATCTACTAGAAAATGGCACTCACCTACCCGAAGAAAAGCAAAAAGAATATACGCATCAAGCCATTATGTTCAATGCTGTTAAGCATATCGCAATGAATATTGTAGTTCAAAAACGTTTCGGAGGCAAAAAACAAATGTGGGATCGAATGCTAGAGGCAATCGGAAACCTTCCTGAAACTTGGATGCACACTCGATACAAAAACGTAGTTTCTTTTAAACGAGCCATTCAAAAATACGAGCAAGAAGGTTACAGTTCTATCGTATCAGGAAAATGGATGAACTCCAACCCTTCCAAAATCGTTGACGAAGTTGCTGATTTCATTATGTCGCAGTATTGTCTTCCTGTAAAATACACTATCACTGAAGTATTAAAAATTTACGAATCAGTTCGTGAAGCCAAGGGATGGAAGTCACTAAGTGAGAGAGCAATTGGTGCGTGGTTGGATAAAACGGAACAAAAAAGAATTTGGATGCTCGCTAGAGACGGAAAAGACGAATATATGAAACACTTCGGTCATACAGTTACTAGAAACCGCACGCAATGGTTTCCTAACGCTTGGTGGGCTATCGATGGTACAAAGCTGGATTTGGTACACTTTGCTGATAACAAACAAAAGATGGCTGCCGAATTGAAAATAAACGTTGTTTTCGACGTTCACAGCGAAAAAATCATTGGTTGGGATATTGCTTACAGCGAAAACCACGCATCGCATTTTAGAGCGATTAAAATGGCTGTTAACGATTCGGGTTGTCGCCCGCATTTGTTCACTTATGATAAACAATCGGGGCATACATCTGGAAAGATGCAAAATCTATACAATAAACTACCTGTAAAAGGACACCATTACAGCCACAAAGTTGGTAGAAAGTCAAGTCCAGCAGAACAAATTTTCAATCGTTTACAACAGCAAGTAATCTCGAAAATGTGGTTTTCGGACAAGCAAAGCATCAAGGTTAGAACCGCAACCAACAAACCGAATACCGATTTTATTGTCGAGTACAAAGAGGCATTGCCAACAGTAGATCAGTTTAATAAAATATTCTCGGCCCTGGTGAACAAGTGGAATGCGGGAAAACAAGAGGACTGGACGTATAGCAGAACCGAACGATACAATGAAGAAACGGAACACCGTGAAGAAATAAGCATAATGGATCAATTATCAATGTTCTGGATTGACGAAACAAAAGTTAAGAAATACTACCCTCACGGTATGCCACTTACCGTGGAAGGTAAAGATTATATCTACGAAGTCTATGACGAAACCAACAATATCGACATGGAATTTAGAAGAAAATTTGTTGGCGAAAGTCTAATCGTTAGATATGATCCAGAACGATTGGATGAGTTTGTTGGGCTGTACGAATTGACACCATCAGGCGAAAAGAGATTTGTTGCTTATGCACAATCGAAAAGAATGCACGAGTCGATTCCTGTTTTAATGAAAGGAAATTCAAGAGCACTATTAGATCAAGACATTGCCATACGAGATGCAGAACTAAAACGAGATCAATTAGCATACGAAAACTTAATTAAGCGTTCCGGCATTACTCGTGAAAGCTTAATCGAAGAACAAGAGCTCATGATAAAGTTTCAAGGTCACTTACCCAAAGAGGAACAAATGGAAACCGACCGTACCGCATTTCATTCAAGATTTTAACTATTTAAAGACCATTTAAAAACTATTTAAACCCTGATTAAATCTAAGATTATGACACACACAGACAAACTAGCAATCGTAGAACATTTAGATCAATATATTACTCAAAAAGGATCACAAAACAAAGTGGCTATAGAAATGAAAACCGTTTCTGCCGCTACCCTATCTCAAATGAGAAATCACAACTGGGAAAACATTGCTGAAGAAATGTGGCGCAAAGTTTCTGCCTTTTTAGGTATAGGTACCAATGAGTGGAAAATTGCCGAAACGGGAAACTCTCAATTGCTTATGAAGTTGTTTTCTGAATCTCAAAACCACGCTTTGGTTATAGCTATAACAGGAAATGCAGGAAGTGGAAAAACTGCCATCGCCAAAAAATACGAAGAAGAAAACAAAAACGTGTATCGATTGTCTTGCAATGAATACTGGGACAAAAAATGGTTTTTGCGTGAGTTGCTTTCTAAGATGGGAAAAGAAACTGACGGTATGACCTTACCCGAAATGATGTACAAAGCGGTTACCACTTTAAAATCGGTATCAAAACCGAAGATCATTTTAGACGAAGCCGACAAATTAACCGATACCGTGTTGCTGTTTTTTATCACACTATACAACGAGCTCGAAGGACATTGTGGTATCACAATTATGGCTACCCAATATTTAGAAAAGCGCATTCGACGTGGAATAGCAATGCAAAAAAAAGGCTATCGTGAGATTTACAGCCGTGTAGGTTTAAGATTTATCGAATTAGATCAAACCACGTTTGCCGACATTAAAGAAGTATGTGTTGCTAACGGTTTGAAAGATGAGCAAGCTATTAGAGGAATTGCCAAAGATGCCGATGGTGATTTAAGACGAGTGAAACGATTGGTTTTCGCTAACAAAAGAGCACAGTAATGAGCGATTTCAGATACCATCCGATAATCGAAGACCTCAAAATTAATGAGGACGGGACCGTAATACTATTAAAAGGTCAGTCGATCAATATTTACGAACATGCGCATGGAAAAACAAAAAAAGGAAGAAAAGTGGTAACCATAAATCAAAAGACGCTAACCACTACCCGATTAACTCTCGAAGCTTGGCAGGGCGTGAAACCCTCGGGAGAAATGACCGCGCGGAGAGTTGATGAAAACGGAGGTGATCACTACTCTAATTTATACTGGGGGAAAACAGGATCTACAGCAAGTAATCAAAAAGACAATCCATCCCATGATGCGCGCAGAAAATTGACTCGTGAAATATATGAAGACATCAACGCAAGATGTGCTAAAGAAACCAAAAAGTCGCTGTTTAAAGAATACGGAATTGACTCCAGCACCTATTACCAAAGCAAGTTCTATGAAAAAGATAAATAGAGCCTACTCAGTATCAAACGTTCTTTCGAAAAAATTTAATGAATTAGAGTTTTCAGGCGAAATGGAAGCGAGTTTAGGAAAGCCGGATAAAGCGTTTTCTGCTATCATTTGGGGAGGAACAACTAATGGTAAAACCGAATTCGCAATACAGTTTGCTAGATACTTGACCAATTTCGGGAAGGTTGCTTACAACTCCCTCGAGCAAGGAGTTTCTGCCACTATGCAAAAAGCATTAGAGCGGAATCACATGGAATCTTGCGGTAATTCTTTTGTGTTGCTTGACCGAGAACCTTTTGAAGACTTGATAATACGAATGAGCAAGCCAAAAGCTCCAGACTTCCTTCTTATAGATTCTGTTCAATATACCAGAATAACAAAAGGACAGTATTATCAGCTGAAGGAACTAATGCTAAAAAAGGGAAAAGGAATCATTTGGATCTCACAAGCAAAAGGAAAATTACCTAAAGGAGCATTAGCCGATGATATCATGTTTGATGTCGATTTGAAATTATGGGTAGAGGGATTCAAAATGTTTCCTGATGGAAGGTTAAACGGAGGTGGTGAGCCATTCGTTATATGGGCAAAAAGAGCCGCTAAATATTGGAATGAAATAGTTTAAAAACAAAACATCATGAACAAAACAACAACAAAATTACAAATCACACAAGACGCTTACGAAACCATGACCTTAGAATTTTACATGCGCTGGTGCGAAAGCCTAACCGGTAATGTCAGACAATTCCAATCCATATTAGCAAATAAAGCGATCAATGCTTATTTCTTGATGGAATTAACAAAGTCAGAAACCGAGTTTCACAAATTAACTGATCTATATGTAGGATCTACGACTGTTTCGCCTTTAGACTTCAAGAAATGTTACAACGAGTGTACTTATCGATTGTTCAGTCTTCGTCCTGTTGCACTCCTTGAAGATTTAAAAATAAAAGGCAAAGCACAAGGAATACCAGTATTTAATCTAAGCCAAAACTAGCCTATGAAAATACATCAAAACACCACACGGTTCAACGATTTACATACGGTACTGACATATTGCACAGCGGTAGAAAAATCAAGTGATGGACGAAATTGCCTCTTTACAACACTAGAGCGCATTTGCATCAATCAGGAACGAGGCGCAATATACACCCAACAATCCGCTCAAAAAGGAGAGTTAGACCAAAGCCAAGTTCGCACCTATCAAGTGCCAGAACACATCGAATTAAAAATAAAACAATTACTAAATAAATAATCATGGCACAAAAATTTTGCAAACTTTTCGAAGTACAAGAACATCAAGTACTGTTTAGAAACTCCACAAATGATGATGGTGAAGAGGCAATAATAATGACTACTCAAATAGAAGGGTTAGAAATGTCCGCAACTATGACAGGTTTCGAAGAAAACAATACTACAGCCGATGAACAATTTGAAAAAATTGATCAATTAAAAGCAGATAGTTTTTTTATATCAATGTCTAACCTAACTCAAGAATAAAAATGAGCATCACAGCCGAATTAACAACAGCCGAATTAGAACAAATGTTAGCGAACCGCAAAAAAGCAGAACGCGCTAAGGAAGAAAAAGAAAAAGCAAAATATGAAGAAGACCGCGATAAAATGGTCGAAAAAGTACTGCTAACCGCTAGTGCCTTATTTAGAGAACTGGGAGAGTTTAAAACCTACTGTCACATCGAAATGGACAAACAAGCGGTGAAGCTCTCGGAATATGGAAAAGTTCGAAGCAACTCCAAAGGTGGTTTTTCAGTGACTAATTCAGATGATACGATGCGCATTACCCGCCGTAGAGATACAGAGCCTGTTTGGGACGAACGAAGCGGAAAGGCCGTAGAACTGATCTAAGAGTTTTTAGGCGATGCCATCAAAAAGCGAGACACTAAGATGCACGACATCTTAATGAGTTTCTTAGAACGTAACGCCAACGGTGATCTAGAATACGGTCGAGTAATGGACTTGTATAAGCACGAAGACAAGTTTGATGATCCACGCTGGAAAGAAGGATTAAAACTCATCAAAGAATCGTTCTCGAACCACCTGAAAGGGTACGGTTACGAATTCAAAATGAAAGGTGCTGATGGAAAGTGGCAAAACTTGTATTTAAACTTTTCAAGCCTTTAAGATGAGCGATCACAAAACCACAATACTACTAGCGATACTGCTAGTAGTATTAAACGGAAAAGAAATTGTCGAATACATCAAATGGCTTCGATTCAAAATAAGAACCTATTTCAAACAACTAGAAAATGAACGTAACCATAACGCCCGTAATAGATCACGAAAGCTACAATCTTAACGGCCATTTTGTCTATAAAGACACCCACGGCAATTGGACTTGCAAAACGGATTTATCCGATCTAGAGCTAAGAATGTTCAAGAGATACGAAAAATTAGTAATCAACAACCCTGCTTTTAAAAGACATACAAAAGCAAGTTATAAAACAAAGTAATTGGTTAGTTAATTCGGTTTCCCGTGTTAAAAAGTGGACGACTTTATGTCTGCGGGTTCGATTCCCGCCTCGGGAGCAAACTTTAAAACAAAAAACAATGTCAAAAAAAGATCAATATTTAGAAATTATTTTACAAACAAATAAATGGTTTGAAAATAAGACAGAACAATTAAAATTGCTTATCAATAAAAGAGAAACCTCTAAAATTTTGATTGAAGACGGTAAGGGTAATAAGGTTGACCTACCAGATGATATGAAAGAGGGCTTTTACTTTGGAATTCAAACTGCACTTGAAGTATATGGCAATTTTCCAGTTAAAATAAATCGAACTAATGACAGCAACTAAAGCCTACATATACGAAGGCACAGGAAGTGCCACAGACGACTACTTCAAGCCAAAAGCCACCAATACCAATTCCCCTCCATTGGAGGAGTGCCCAAAGGGCAGGGTGGTTCTTAACTGGGCCATCTTCGACAAAACCAACAAACAACACCTCACACTACTTTCTCAATTGCGCACACTACAGTGGACGATTCCAAGTGAGAAATGGGGAGAAGTCGCAGACCTTCCTAGATTAAGTGCCTTTTTAAAGAGTCCTGAAAGCCCCGTTAAAAAGCCTTTAAAGGAAATGCAACCAGTAGAGGTTTCAAAAACTATAGAATGTTTTAAATCAATGATCAGAAAAAAATACAAATGAAAAAACTACTAAGCAGAATATTCAACAAAATTCAATTTGAACTATACGGCGGTCAATCTGCTGCTTCAAACGAAACAACATGGAGATAATACTATTAAGAATTCTTAGCGCAGCTTTCATTTTTATGATTGGTTTCTTTTTTGGAATTATCAGAGAAAAACCAAAGAAAAAAACTGATAAAGCCAAAGGTGTAAAATGCACCTGCAGTAATCCACAATGGTGCGATATCCGTTGCACCGCAAAAGAACTATTCTATGAAGACAGCCGAAACTGACACATATAGTATAAAAGTAATATGTCCCCACGACATAGCACAAATTAGAGTAATAGAAATTATCGCTACTTGCGAAACCACACAACTGGTTTGCACCCAATGTGGCGAAGCACTCGAAGAACCTAAAACAGAATGTTAAGATGAGAAAAATATTAATTATACCAGAGAACTTACTAGAAATGGGTTTTCAAAAATTAAAAGGAGATGACTTTGATTGCGGAGGTTTTTATACATGGTTCGCTTTTTATAAAAATGGCAACGAGTTGCACATTACCTATGAATTCGATAAAGACGGAAACTTTACTAATGGTTATGTAGAATTCAATGGCGAGGTTTTAAAAGGTCGCGAAATTAAGGAACAAGATATTAAATTTTTAATCGAATTAATGTAATGAAAATAACCTTAAAAATATCCCCCTCACAACTGAACTCCCTAGTGTATTGTTTTAGCTCAATCAAAACGGTTTTGTCCGTAGAAACTCGGGAAGTAAAAGTAAGCCGTTTTATCCTGGAGAAAGTCGTGCTGAAGCTTCAAAAAAAACAACTGGAAAACCAAATGAGTCAAACGAAACTCTTTGCAAAAAAAAAGACAATCAGTTGCAGTCTTGATTATCCCGAAGCGCATTTTTTAGAATTATTTCTAGAAGTCGCTATACAACACCCACTCAATGAATACGATCGCAATGTAGTTAGACATTTTCAATCACAACTTAATCAAAAACTAACATGAAACAAAAAATATACATCGCTGGCAAAGTAACTGGCGAACCAATAGAAGAATGCCGAATCAAATTTAAAATAGCACAATTAGAACTGGAGGCCAAAGGCTTCATTGCTATAAACCCGCTCGAAATAGTAACAGACAGTACCACGCCTTGGTTTACAGCAATGCGCATGTGTGTATCCGTATTGGTCAATTGTGATGCCGTAGTCTTATTGCCTTGCTGGGAAGATAGCACAGGAGCGAAAATAGAAAGGAAATTAGCGGAAGACCTCCAAATCCTAATTTGCAATTACACTCCTTTTGGTTTAACCGTTTTACAAAAGCACCAATGGAACAACTAACGACCTACAAAGTAACCTTCAAAGAAACAACGGACGAATGGCTTTTTCAGTACAGAGAATCGGATCGAGTAATTCACGCCTTTTTCAACCTTAAAGGGGTGCGAGTTTTAAAGCTCTTACATAATGTTCAGTTTCCTGGTACCATAGACGAAATGGAAAAATGGTCGCAGTATAAAAAAATTGTGACTATAGAATTAGTGATAAACGATTACTCCTTTGAAACGTTTTGGACTAAGTACAATTTGAAAGTAAAAAAAGATGCTTCGCAAAAGGCTTACGAAAAATTAAACCTGGTCGAAAAAATTAAGTGTTTCAACGCTCTTAAAAAGTACGATGATTTTTTAGCTAAAACAGGTCAAGCCAAAGCGCACCTAGTTACCTGGCTCAATCAAAAAAGATTTAATGATGAGTATTAAACTATTATAACTACCCGGATTGGCAATCGTTTTAATGTTGCCAATCCAAAGTTATAATCGATAATAACAAACACAAAATATTTTAAAAAAAATAAACATGAAAACAAATAGACAAATAATCACATTTATAGCTGTAACGATAGTATCGTTGCTATCGTTTAATGCAATGGCACAAAACGGCTTGCGCATTAATGACACAGAATACTTTACATTTTCGGCATCAATAGATCCTAGAGCAAGCATCACCGAGAAAACGGCAGATATCGTTGCAGAGATAGAATATGTAGGCGCAATTTATGCCAAAGCAGGCGTTGAATACTTCCCAGGTACAACACCAAATTATTTTGATGTTCACGGAGCCGTAGGACTCAATGCAATGATTGGACGCTTTAATCCAACCCGTATTTATACCGGAATTAGGTTAGGACGCATTTTTAGAGAAAACAAATCACGAGGCGAACTATTTGGTTTAGAAAGCGGAATAGATTTCCCAATCACCGAAAAGCTTTTTATAGGAGCACGCGCCACTTATGACTATCGCAATGACGGAATTCCATTAGGTTGGGATTCCTATTGGAGAGCTTCAGGGTTTATTAGAATAGGAATTAAATTTTAGTATCATGCAACATAAAATAAAGAACACCGTCGCCTTTCAAGGCTTAACGCCAATGCAAAAAGGGATTTACGTACGCCGAAAACCTATGAAAGAAATTGAAGATCATTACCGTGAAGCCTCAAATATAGGTTTTGAAAAATGGCTACAAAACCACAGCCCTACAACATTAATTAAAAACATAATTTTAGAACTTACACAAGATGATACTAGGATTTAGCACACAGATAAACAGTAAGCCTACTTATTTTGTAGAGAAAATTAACCGAGGTTTTTTAATTAATCAAATTCACAAAGACTTTGAGTTTGATTGCGATAAATATCCAATTGATCTATTCAATCTTAACAAGTATGAGCCAAAAATCCACACCATTCGTGAGGACAAAACCGAAAGATGGAAAGCAGGAATGAAGATTGATTTTTTTATCAATGTTCGCACAAAGGATATGTTTCGGTTTGCTCCTGTTCTGCCAGTTGTCAGTATTCAAAGCTTCGAAGTTGAAAAGTTATGTGATACTGGAGAATGGTATAAAGATTTTATTGTATTGGTAGATAATGTCTATCAGGACGTAGACGAAATTAAACAAATAGCACAAAACGATGGCTTCGATACAGTAGAAGATTTCTTTGAATACTTCAACAAAGATTTTAAAGGAAAAATTATTCATTGGACGGATAAGAAATATTAATTCTTACATTTGATTTATGCAAACACACACACTTATATTTTCCGTTCCAAAACTTCAAATTCCTGAAGTGTTAACAATTGAATTTGTAATTAATATAATCAAGAATGATTTAGCTTCGATTGATTACTTTGGATTTGAAATTGATAACCAAGCCGATTACACAGATTTTGAACAACAAGAAGTCAATGATAAAAACACATACATTGACTTTAATTTTTCAACTCCAAATGTTGTCGAATACAAAGCACTTTCTAAAACTGAAATAGATACTTTGATTTTGGAAATTATAGAAAATTCGGAATCTATTGAATTACGTGCAGATCATAAAGACGTCACTATTTATTTGTAATCAAAGCTAAGGTTTATGCTATCAAGTCAGGACATAGAACAGGTAAATAGAATTCTAAAAAGAATTGTTCCTAGCATTATGCTTTCCGTTCAAAATTACAATCCCGATCAGGAATTGAGAGAAGGTATAGTTATTGGCATACCAGGCAAAAAAAAGGGGTTTAATGAAATGGTTTACACTAATATCGAAAACATTACACCTTGGCAGCTAAAAACATTTGATACAATGGTCAAAAAATTCCTTCCAAACAAATCAACAATAGAACAACACGGAACCATTACACGGATAATTTTTAAATAGTGCCGTTTATTTGCATAATTAAAATAAAATCCTACATTTGAAATAACTTAAAAAATATATTATCATGAAAAAACTTATTTTACTTTTGACTTTATTATTTGCATTTACTATAAGTGCACAACAAAAAAAACAATATAGAAGTGCTAAAACGGGTCAGTATGTGACAAAAGCTAAAGCCGAAAAAAGTCCATCTACTACCTATAGTACACCAAGAAAATCAAAAACTAAAAGTAAATAATTTTGAAAAAAATTATCGTCTTGAGCACATTAGCCCTTTTGTTGGGCGGTGCTGCAGTTGCCTACGAATACGCTGGCAAAAAATGTACAGGATCAAAAAACTGTAGCGCATGTAAAAATTGCAAAGGATGTAAGTATTGTAAAAAAGAAGGTGGCACCTGTGGTGTATGTAATTAAGTATATTTTATGACATTTTTTGACTTTTTAAAAGACCTCAACGATACAGCTAAAGAAAGATTAAAAACACCTATTTCTGGCGCTTTTATATTTTCCTTTGCCATATACAATTGGAGACCGATTGCACAATTATTTTTATCAACTAATTCCATAGAAGACCGAATAGAAATAATTAATGTTGAGTATTGTAATTGGTCTGCAATAATTGTTCCGATTGTAATGGCTCTTATATACACGCTAATTGTGCCAGCTATTATGATTATGATTGATTGGATCCTAGTGCCAATTAAAAAAAACCGAATCACTAGAATCTATGTTTCTAAAGAATTCCTTACTGAAAAAAAAATAAAATATGCTTCGCAAGAATTTAAGTTAAAGAGCGTAGAGACAGGTAATAAACAAATTGAGGAGTTTCAGATGAAAATAAAAACTTTAGAAGAAAGTCTAAAGCAAATGAATAATTCATATAATAATACTATAAGTGAATTGAACGAAAGACTAAGTCAATCCAATTTACTAAATGTTAATTACTTAGAAGAAGTGAATTTTCTTAAAACCAATAAAGAAAGTGAGGAATCTGATTCATATATTATCAAGACAATACCAAAGAAAATTAAAGAACAGTTTTTAAGAATTAATTATTCGAGAACTGATGGTGAAATTGATTTTTCTAATCATGATGTATCTGAAAGTTTAATAAAATATCTCATTGCATACAATCTTGTTAAAAAGCATAACGAAGATGGTAAATTTTATATAACCACAAAAGGAGTTAATCTCTTTCATCACTTAAATATGGTAAATAATTTGTAACTATGAAAAAAATAATATCGATTATATTGTTAATAATTGGCTTTTTTGCACAAGCACAATTTACACCAGGGCAATTAAAAGAACTCACACAGAAACAAGCTACCGCATTGTCTAATGAGATCGCAAACAATTCAAAGTCACCATTAGTTTTTGTAGAAGCTAAAGAAAACACAAAAGGTGATTACTACGTTATGAACTTTGGTACAGGAGAAAACATGCTAAAAGTAGTATTTAATGTTTTTTATAAAGGGGAAAATAAAGCACTCGAAATTAAAGGCGAAAAAATCTATAGATTTTATCAAGCTTTTGGCACTTACTTAGATTTGTTTCCAACTTGGAAGAAGATATTTAAGCCTGAAGCAGAATTAGAAAAAACGGTAGATGATTTTAATTCTCAGGAATTAATTGATAAATCAGACAAAGTAAATTTCAAATTTAAAGGTGAGGGAAAACAATGGAGTATTACAAATTGGTCATAATAAAACAAACCATGCAATCAGCGTGGTTTTTTTATGCTTAAAACTCAACTTGCACCATATAACAAATTTGCATATTTTTGACTATGCAAATTACTAACCAAGCTATCGGGATTCAAAACAATAAGCTTAAGCGTTATAAGCTCATTATGGATTTGTATAATTTGCACAAAACAGAAGACATTCCTGATGCGGTTGTTTTAAGAAAATACATTTACCCAGTTTACCCAATTTCTAGAACTACTTTACACACCATCCTTACTACTCCAGTCAACAAACAAATTGCCGAACTGGAAGTTGTTAAAAACAATCAGCTCCGATTTGCAATTTAAACATTGTGAACGCCTAGGTTATAAATGACTTGGTATTGTTGTATGCCGTCGTCACGCTTCACTCTTCTAAAACTCCTGCGTATTAATGCACCAGTGTTTAAATCGGGTTTAAACCCGTGAATGACTTTGTGCGCCTCTTCCATTAATCCCGACAACAACCACGCAACCTCTTTTTGACCTAATGGTGCTTTACCGCTAGAGTTGGTTATTTTTAAGTTGGCAAAAATCAAAGTAATGCTTCCTGTTGCCTGTTGGCGGTTCTGCGGTGTTGCGCTTTTATCAATTCCTATCTCGCTATAATCAGCGCCCGAAAAATCAATTAAACAACACGGCCACTTCACGGGCGCATGTGGTCCATAATCGTCTAGTTGTCCCCAATCTTCATCTACATAGTTTATTCCGGGTATTGCTTGTATTTTGTTCTGTATGCTTAAAAGTATTTCTTTCATGGGTTAAATTTTTTAATTAGTTCCTGGTTAAACAATTCCATATTGTCGTCAATAACTCCTTTTACAATTTTTACAACTTGCGGATGATCGCCCACCATTTGCCTTTTCTCAACTTTTATTTTTTGCCCTATTTTCATCAAAGCGAGTCCTTTCCATTTTGAAGCTTCAGCGGTAAGTTTCACATTTTTTTTGCTGTTGCTTTCGCCTCCGTTGGCTTTTGTGGTAATGACTCCAGTCGCTTTGTAATACATCGCCCAAAAGTATTTTTTCATTTGAGCCGTGACCGTGATCTCACCACCTTCGTTGTGGATAGATGCATAAGGCAACGAACTGCTAAATAAAATCATCCCATCTCGAACATTGTATTTTATCGAACGGCGTAAATTCCCAGAGCGATTCATAACAGAGCCGCGAGAGTTATTAATTTTTGGAGAAGCCCATTTCTCTGTAAAAAAGGCTTTGCGCTCAAAATTTCGGTCGAATTCGTCCGAAAGTTCAACGGCTAAATCTTGGGTGATTTTTTTTTCTAAGTCGTTAATATCCATTTTATTTGATATAATGTATTGTTATTCAAAATACTTATATTAATTTTGTTGTTATGATAACCATATTTGACTATAGCCCAACACCTCAAGAACTAAACGACATTCGTTTTGATTCTTTTTCGTTGTGCTTAAAATTTGGTATTGAAACTTCAAAAGAATTAACTCCTGAACTTTATAAAGAGTTAGTTTCTCAGGACAATGCCTACTACGACTTAGCATCTTTGTTTGAGTTTAGAGGCGATCAAGAAAAAGCAGATCAGTTTTGGAATAAACTTCCAAAAGAAACTCGCCTCAACGGACTGGGCTATGATTGTGCTGATATTGCTATTTAGCATTTGCAATAAAATACTCGTTTACCTTACTACCAATACTGCTATAGTCGCTCATTAAATGAGGCATAAAATCTTTTACTGCTTGTTTTTCATCAATACCGTACGTTTTTAGTTTTGCTCTAAAGTCGTTTATCCAACCTTGGTATCCATATCCTTTTTCTAATATTTCTGTTTGGTGAATTGCTTCGCCCCCAAGCTTTTTTATAAAGTCTGGATAAGTATGACGCGCACAAAATTGGTTTACTGTCTCCATATTTTTAATACCAACAGGAGACAACTTTCTTGGTGCTGTTTGCGTTTTTGCGTGCAATATTTCGTGCCATAAAGACTCAAAAGAATACTCCTGGTTAAAAGTCATTTTCTTTCCGCTTTTAATAGCTGCCAAACCACCTTTAAACTCTTCTAAAGGATTAAACTTTATGCTTGAAAATTCGTGACTGCTCATAGTAATTTTAGAACCGCCAACCCATTTGCCAGTTTTATCACTATAAGACATACTGTGCTGCATCATGTAAGACCGTGATTTTAATATTTTTATATCGTCTAAGCCGTTTCTAAAGTCTTCAGGAGATAGTTTTGCATAGCTCATTAAAATATTCTTTATCTCCTTATTAGTCGGCTCATCACCTTTAATAAAATCCGCGATATTAATACTATCCTGTTTTTTCAACTCCTTTCTAACTTTGTCCGCTCCCGCAACTTTGGTGTATGGATGCGTTGGAGGAAAAACAACTTTTTGCGCACCTGGATTAAATCTAAAAATCGCTAGTTTGTTTTTTCCGTCCTTACCAATTTGTGAGGTTGCCGTTTCTGCCTTCGTAATTGATTTTGCACTATCGCTTACTTCATACTTTCCTTTGCGCACTTGTACAGCATTACAACGACAACGCCAACCGTTTGGCGGGTAATAGGACAACCAAAAAGCATCATCACTTGGTAATGTCACATCTCTTAATGCATCATGAGAGTCACGCACACGATCATCACCTGCAGTGCGATATTGCAAGTCGTAATCGTTGCTGATATTCGCCCAATTTCCTGCGGATTGCGAAGACGAAACCGCAAATTGATATTCTGCCTCTAGGTAGTTCTGGTTGTAGTTTTCTTTGATGCTTTCCACATCTTTAGAAAATGCCGAAAAGGATTTTATTTTGCCGTTCTCTGTCAAAAGTAATTGTGACGCTTCCGCCAATTGCGCATTCGTTTTTAATCCAGAAAAGATAAAGGTGTCTTCTTTTAAACTTTTTAACATTGCTTCAGGAATGTCATTGTCGGAAATAGCACCGTTTAAAATTCCGCTAGTTTCTTTGATTAAATCTTTATACGCTTTAGTGTTCCCTATATCCTCAGGTTTGTAATTGCCTTTTTTATGCAACTGTTTAAATGCTTTTTCAACACTGTTTAAGATGCCTTTAAATTTGTCTTTATCAAAAGCTAAAGTTTGGTTTTGTGTTTTACAATCGTCACAATCACAATCATACAAAAACGATAATCGACTATTTAAAGCCCCAAAATATTGGTTGTAATATTTGGGGCTTAAACGAAAAAATCCCCTCCCAATGATAGTTTAGTTGGTTCTGGACTGGTAACTTGTTTTGCTTTTACAATTTTCAATCCAAAAGTGCTGTTCATCCACTCTACATCCATTTCATAGCTAGTCATCGAGTCCTTAACCATTGTCCATAACTGTGCAATGTCCTCCGTTTCGGGATAAGAAAAAACGCAGTCACCAGACAATACGCCAATATTTATTAATGCAGGGATAACCTTTGTGTTCCAGTACTGCTCAATCAATGACAAGTCGGCATCAACCAAAGTTTGCAAGGTGTCTTGCATTGTTTTTTCTTTGGAGTTGGAACCGTTCACAGTATCTTGACCCATAACCGCACCTGAAATTAACATGGAGATTTCGTTGTTACAAAATGTCATTAACTTTTGGTACACATCACCGTTAGCATTGGAAGCTTGCGCCCATTCAAATTTTTCGCTTTCATCAATAATGAACCAAGCGGCCGCACCCATATCTTTCATCATGCGTTCTGCTCTTCGCAACATCGCTACGTTTTGGGTGTCGGTTTTCATTACTCTTGGCGGTATTCCCGCAATCTCACATAATTCAGACCAGCAACTTTGTGCAAATCTTTTAAACAATACGTGTGGTACGGCGCTGTTTAGCAGTCCTAATTCTTTAGGATTACCAAACTCTAATATCCAAGTGCCATATTCTGCCATTTCGCGATACGCAACAAACTTGTCAGCGTTATAATCGGGGTAAAATAAACCCTCACGAGGTTCGATGTTTTGGCGATCAATCAACGTGCATTGCAAGTCTTGTGCTTCACCTTCACCAATCCAGTTGAATTCAATCACAGAATGGCCGTGTGTAATTGAACCAATAATAGCTTTGTTCACCTCATTTACCCAAATTTTATTTTGAAGCAATGCCGTGAGCTCTTCATTTTCTTTTCCGCTTTTGTCGGAAATAGTAAAGGACGTAGCTAATGATTTTAATATTCGATTACCCAGTTGAGAACTCAATAAGCCATCAATAGAAATCTCATCATACAGATTGTATAATAAATGGCGTTTGGGTTTTTCGGCTTTGCGCGCCATTGTCAAAGCGGTATTCCAAGAACCAATATCTTGACGCACGCGTGACATTGATTTTTGAAGTATTTGATTAACTAACTTTGTATTGTCTAATGCACCTGCTTTTGCGGGAGCTGTTTTTTTTTGTACTGCCATTATATATCGTGTATAAATTTAACTCTTGAACCATAGCCAAAAGTGTCTGTTTCGTCGCTAGAGTCTGCAATTGGTATAATCGGTAAGGAATCGAGTGTTACAGTTCCTTTTGATAACTTAACAAGCCATGCAACGGCTCTGTCGTAGCGTTCTTTAGCTTGTTCATAAATCACATCTGCATTACACAGTTCTACAATGTACCATTTGGCCACGGTGATAGTATGTGTTAAAATCAAAGCATTTCTTTGCGCTCCTGTTGTTGCAAAAATGGCAGGAACATTATATAAAGAAGCCCCTGACAAATAACCACCTACCTCTTGAATTGCTGCGCCAATAGCTTGCAGTACTAAGTCGTCATTGCCTTCGGTGATTTGATCTACTTGATAACCGTAAATGGCGCTTCCTAAATCTTCTTTTGCTAAAAACATACTAATGTTGTTTGATGATTTTTTGAATGATCTTAACCCAATGTTTCGGGCTAGAGCTAATTTTATTTAAAGGACCTACACCTTCATAAATTTGATGTTGCATATAAATTGGAAACCCTAAAACATCCACGCCTATTTGATAGCTTATTACTCTCATATTTTTAAAATTTTCTATTGTTAACTGCTCCAAAAGAATACCCGCCTTCCATTTGCACGGTTTTGTTTTCTAAAATCCAAACACCACCTTCTAACATATCGGGTCCGTCCATCATTTTGGCTTTTTCCGAAACGCCTAACATTTGATCTTCCATAACTCGCATGTCAGGATCATTCTTTTCGGCAATGTTGAAAATCAAATTACCCAATCGGTTCTTTGGTTCTAGCGTTCCTTCGATACGGAAATACTTGTCTGTTTTCTTTCGAGCATCTGCAGTAATTGGTAAATGCAGTATTCCGCCACCTTGCTTTTTAATCTCAGGCAAAATCACCTGTTCATAATGTGGTGCCTGCAGCGAGTTGTTTTCGATATAAATTCTTTTAACATCAACTTCGTGAGCGGCTAAATAACTATAAGCTTCATACAGGTAACTCACAAACTTGGAGTTGTTGGTTTGCTTGATCCATACTTTGTACAGATAGTATTTAGTGCCTTTTTTACCTATTACGCCCACTGATTTATAAGAAGCTTGTTTGTTGACGCCACGGTCTTTATTGGAGGTCGATGGATCGGCATACACCAACACATTGTCGCACGATTTCAACGGCGGGCATTTGTCGTATTTTAACTCTTGAAAAACATCACCCGAACTTTGTGGATTGTTGAAATATTCTTTTTGAGCTGAGCTCCAAGAAATCGTTTTTAAAACACGATCAATATTTGCTTCACTATTTTTGGCTGGCCAAGTGCTTTTTCCTTCTTTATCTCGAATGTTAACGATGTCGTGAATGTCTGCTAGTTTTGCCATTTCGGTAACACAACAATACTTCGCAATAATATTTCCGCATATCATAATTTGCAAATCACTTGAAATAGAGCGTGTAGGAATCAACGCCTCCATTATCCATTTTACTTTTTGTTTAATACGTTCTGGGTTTCGACATTCCTCATCGGTGTCAATGTCGTCAATGTTGATTTTGTCAGGTCGCTTTTCATCTTTACGGGTACCACGTGGACTTTGTCCCGCCCCGAGAGCTCTAAAGCTAACACCTTTACGAGTTGTGAATTCCCCTGCCTCCCAATTACCAATACTTTCTTGTACTCCATAGTCGTTAATAATTCGGTTGTTAGCTTCTAAAATCGATTTGTATGGTAGCAACAACCTACAAGCGTTGTCATAAGTACTTGATATTTCAAGAAAATTTGACTTTCTACCTGTCATTGCCATATATAAATCTTCCATCATTGTACGTCCAGACTTCGACAGCTCTCTAGCCCAGCTCCTAACTTCAAACCATTCAAGATTTGCCAAAACGCGTTTAGTTGCCTTAATGTGGAATGGTGCGGGTTCTGAAGTATAGAAGTTTGGAAAATAGTATTTAAACCATTGTTCCGGGTTTTTCTCT
Organism: Flavobacterium pygoscelis; assembly: GCF_023162025.1. Classification (NCBI taxonomy): domain Bacteria; kingdom Pseudomonadati; phylum Bacteroidota; class Flavobacteriia; order Flavobacteriales; family Flavobacteriaceae; genus Flavobacterium; species Flavobacterium pygoscelis. Next base: position 22,086 of record NZ_JALNUB010000013.1, read on the forward strand.
AGTTTGGCAATACGATTGTTTTTATCAACTACACTTTCGGTTAAGTCAATAGGTGTAGCCTTTCGGGTATTGTCCCGAAATTGCTGCCATTGTTCAAAATACTTTTTATCCTCTGCTTTAGTAGCCATACTGTTATTTCATTTTTGCAGTGATGAAAACATCAAACAGATTCGTAATTGTTTTCGCTAGTTCTAAATCTTGCGGGCGTACAAATTCAATGAAGTTTCGAGCCACTTCTACAGTATCACCAATTGAGGTTTCAGTTTCTAGTCGGTTAATTGCTGCGGTAAGTTTTATAATGGTGTCGGCTTCCTTATTTACAGCCACTTTAAAATCTCGGTCTGCTATATCCGTATTCAAGAAATCAAGTTGATCGTATAAAAAAGCGAGCTGGTTTTGCTTGGTGGTCAGCAATGATTTTTTCAAACTATCCCACTTGTCTTTTTTAATCCAGGACGCAATGGTTTTTTCGGTCACAAACACCCGTTCTGCAATTTCCTTTTGCGTCAATCCGCCTCCTATATATAAAGATTTTGCAAACTCTTTTTCTTGCTTTTTTAGTAACGCCATAATCGTGATTTTATACGCAAAGTTGCCGTAATAATCAACGTTAAAAAAAATACTGTTCAGTAGCTTTAAAGAGTTGTTAAGTCAATAAACACAAGTGTTAAGCGGTTTAACACTTTTTTTTTTGCTACTCAAAAACAACTAATCTTTGCCATCACTATAAGACATAACTAAAAAAAATTACACATGCCAAAACCTTTTGTTTTTAACGATGAGAACCAAGCCAACAGCTACGGATTTAGAATCCTAACTGCAGGTATTAGTTTGAAGCGTTTCAAAAACAATCCAGTAATGCTAGATCAGCACTATAATTCTACAAGTGCCGTATTGGGGCTTTGGGAAAATATGACGGTTGACAAAACACTTTTACTTGGAGAGCCTGTTTTTGATGTAGAAGACGAAGCCGCCTTGAGAATATCAGGTAAGGTAGAGCGCAATATTATCAAGTCCTGTTCCATGGGAATCACGTTCAAGCGTGAAGACTTAAAGATCATCGGTGAGGAATTGATAATGACAAAGTGTGAGCTATATGAATGCTCCATTGTTGCAGTTCCTTCCAATGCTAATTCTATCAGACTATACGCTGATGGTGGCGAATTATTAAAGGATGAAGATGTGAAACAGTTGTGTTTGTCGCTACAACCTGAAGAAATACAAGAAATCGAATTAAACCTAGAAAACGATATGAAAAAGATCACATTAACACTTGCTGTCCTTACAGCATTAAGTTTTGATAAAGCAACCCCTGAAGTGGATGTTGATGCCGTAGAAGCCGCGGTACTTAAATTATCAAATGATAACGCAACGCTGACTGCAAAACTGTTGACGTTGGAAAATGAAAAAGAAAAAGCGCAAGAATTGGCCATTGAAACAATGGTGTCGCTTGCTATTACTGCAGGAAAGATTCCCGCTACCAAAAAAGCGGATTTTGTAGCACTAGCTGTTGCCAATTTCGAATTAGCAAAAAGCACCTTAGAAGGTATTCCCACAAAAGTGACATTGGCGGGAGGTATTGTTCCGGTTGTTCCTGGTGCGGTTGCAAGTGTAGATGAGTTTGAAAAGTTGTCACACGAAGCAAAATTAAGCTTCAAAGCAACAAATCCAGAGGGTTACAAAAAATTGTTTAATCTATAAATTAAAATATTATGCCAGCAGCATTTCCAGAAATGTGGGAGAACAGAGTGCGAACTTTACTCCAAGATGAGCAATTAGCTCCGTGGTTAGATGGTATTCCTGAAATCGACACTCAAGTTCTTGAGGTTGGTTCTGGATCTGCCTCTGAATCAAATATTATCCATATTCCTATTACAACTTTTAGACCAGGTGTATTAATCAATAATACAACTTATCCAATCGCTTTAGTGGCTTATGATGATACAAGTATGACTATTCAGTTAGACAAATATCAAACGAAGGTTACAACCTTGACCGATGATCAAGTGATGGGTTCAAGCTATCCACAAATAGATTCAGTAACAAAATCACATCGTGATGACATTACCGAATCAAAATTTGCTAAAGCAATTCACGCTATTGCACCACAAGTTGCAGTTGCAGGAAAAACTTTTGTAATTCAATGTACTGGTGACGAGGTTACACCAGGTGGTAGACGTAAAATGCTTTGGAAAGATTTAGTTGCTGCAAGAAAAGCAATGAATGATGCCAAATGTAAAAAAAGAGGTAGAAGAATTGTGTTGTCTGATGATCACGTTACAGATTTATTAGAAGATAATTCTAATAAATATGCAGATAAACTTGCAGATTATTTATCAGGCGAGATTAAAGGAATGTTAGCAGGTTTTCAAGTTTTTGAAAATGTTGACAATCCAATGTATACTGCTTTAGGTGCAAAGAAAGCTTTTGGTTCTGTTCCATCAGGAACGGATAGATCAGCATCGGTTATTTTCCACCCAGAAAATATTGTTAAGAAAACGGGACTTACAAAACAGTATATGTCAGATTCCGAAAGCGATCCAGAAGGACAAACAAATAAATATGCTCTTAGACATTATTTCATTGCTGTTCCTGTGATGGATAGATACTCAGGCGTAATTATTTAGTATAAATAGAATGGCTCTCATTTCTTGAGAGCCATTTTTTAAAAATCAATTGATGTTAGAATCCTTACTATTTCCCGCAATCGCTTCTTTTTTAACTGCGCTAGGAATGAAAATCCTAGAATGGAATAAAGACAAAGCCACAACCAAATCGACCGAAATTGATAACGAAATCAAGTCGGCTACTTTTTATCAAACCCTTTTGGATGATATGAGTAAGCGATTGGAGGAGTCTATTATTGCTATTGAAAAAAGGGATGTTAGGATCAAGGAAAGAGATGAAAGGATTGAACACCTGATTGATGAAATGGAACTCCTTACGGGTGAATTAAGAAAATACAAACAACTTAACGGTAAAACGTAATGAGCCTATTATCAGAAGCAATTATAAAAAAAGCGATTACTCAATTAGGAGTGAAAGAAATTCCGAAAGGAAGCAATGCAGGTCCTGAAGTTGAGATCTATCTAAAAAGTGTTGGACTCGGAAAAGGATATGCCTGGTGTATGGCATTTGTTTATTGGGTAGTAAACGAATCGGCTATTAAAACAGCGATTAAAAACCCTTTAAAGAAAACAGCCAGTGTATTAGATCAATACAATTCACGACCACTATTAGTTCAAAAAATACCGCAATCGGGTGATATTTTTATTATGGATTTTGGCAAAGGAATAGGTCACACAGGATTTGTTGAAAAAGTAGTAGGTACACAAATCTACACGATTGAAGGCAACACCAATGCAGATGGTAGCCGTGAAGGTTATGCCGTTTGCCGACGAAAAAGAGAAATTAAAACCATTAAAGCATTTTTAAGAGTATGAAAAAATTGAAACTCATATTTTGTTGTTTGTTCGTTCTCCTCACAATGGTTAGTTGCGGAAGTAGCAAACCCATTGTGTTGCAGAATGAAACTACAAAAACAAGAATTGAAACGGTACACGATACTGTTTTTAAAATCGAAAAGGACTCTAGTTCTATTGCAGCATTGTTAGAATGCCAAAATGGAAAAGTCATTTTAAAAAAAATTGTCCAGAGCGAATCAGGGAGTAAATTAAAAATCCCAAAGATTCGCCTCGCGGACAACTTGCTCCGAGTCGATTGTGAAGCGGAAGCGCAAAAGTTATTTGCTCAATATAAAAATACATTCGAGAGCGAAAACAAAATTACACAGTCGCCCCCAATTGAAGTGAATAAACTCACTTTTTTGCAAGTATTACAAATTTATATGTTTTGGGTCTATAGCCTAATCGCTGTAATCATTGCCGGTTGGGTATTTATAAAATCTAAACTTTAATTATTATGAAAAGTAAGTATTTCAAAACAAGTGATGGAACTGAGTTCTTCACAGAAACAAACGCAATTAATCACGCTCGCACATTAATAGACAAAACGGTAACGCCTCCAAGTGTTGACGTTGAAGAAATCGAAGTTCAAGAGGTCGAAACCATAAATGGTAAAGTAACGACTGAAGAGGGAACCGATGAAGGAACCGATGAAGGAACCGACGAAGGAACCGACGAAGGAACTGATGAAGGAATCGACGAAGGAAAGGACGAAGGAACTGATGAAGGAATCGACGAAGGAACTGACGAAGGAAACGACGAAGGAACCGAGAAAGGAACTGGAGAAGAGCTTCCAAAGATAAATTTAAGCAGATTCAACAAAGCACAATTAATCGCATTTGCTGCGGATAATGAACTTGTAGTTGATGAAACGGCTACTAATCCCGTAATCCTTGCTTCTATTGAAGCGCAACTAACTGAAAAAAACCAAGCGTAATATGTTACCAGGAATCAATATAGAATTTCAAAACGGTCAGTTAGGTCAAGTAGTTGATCTTCCAGATGGCACAGCGGGATTGCTTGCGAGCGCAACCGCTGTTGGAATTACCTTTTTGCTCAACACACCGTACCAAATAAAAAGTATGGTTGATGTTGCGGCATTAGGAATTATTCCAGACGTAAACAATCACGTGCTGTATAAAACTTTGAAAGAGTTTTATGCTGAAGCAGGCGAAGGTACAGAGTTGTGGTTGATGGGCTTTGCAAAAACAACTAAAGTAAGCGACTGGTTTACGCTGGATGTTTTGACAGGAAAAGCACCTGCAGAAAAGTTGTTAGATAGTGCCAACGGAAAGATTAGAATGTTGTTTACAGCATTTTCGCCTTCTGGAGCTTATACGGTGACTTTGGCGGGAAGCATTGACGCTGATGTAATGATCGCTACTAATCTAGCACAACAACTGGCTGTAAATTATACGGCTAATAAATATGCACCATTCTTTACCATTATAGAAGGTTATGCCTTTGATGGTGATAAAGTTACCTTAACGGAATTGAGCACAGCAAGTTTCAATCGTGTAATGATCGCTTTGGGTGATACCGAAAAGCGCACAGGAACATCAGCTTCAAAAGGTGCTGCAGTTGGAATCATTGCAGGACGTTTTGCGAAAATTTCAGTCCATGTAAATATTGGAAAAGTACGTGACGGTGCGCTGTCTAACTTGGTGGCCTATATTTTAGACACACCTGCAGAACAATACGATGTTGAAGCTTTGCACGATAAAGGGTATGTGACTTTTAGACAACACACAGGAAAGTCCGGTTACTTTTTTACCGATGATCCTTTGGCTTGCGAAATTCAAGACGATTATCACTATGCATCAAGACGTAGAGTAATTGACAAGGCGTATCGCTTGGCTTACACCGCTTGTTTAGAATTCCTTTTGGATGATAACACAGTGAACAACGACGGCACACTTTCGCCTATTTATGCAGGAATTATTGAAAATGAAGTCGAGAGCTTGATTTTTAAACAAATGACTGCAAACGGTGAACTTTCGTATGACTCTGGTGATGCCAAAGATAGAGGTGTGATTTGTAAGATGGACTTAACAAATAATGTTACTTCTACTTCAAAATTGAAGTTTTCTAAACTTCAAGTAAAAACGAAAGGTACGAACAGATGGATTGACGTCCCTCTGGGATTTGTGCCAGTAACTTCTAATTAATTAAGATATGGCTTTTAATAGTAGAGAATATGAATGGGCTGACCTTACTATGATTTTAGGTGGTCGAGACGTTGTAGGATTTAGAGCGATTAAATACTCAGAGAAAATTGAACGTGAAGCGGTCTATGCCAAAGGAAGAAATGCACATTCGATTCAATCGGGAAATTCTGCAGTAAATGGCGAAGTAACCATGTTACAATCGGAATATGAAGCGTTGGTTGTTTCGGGCAAAGGAAGCATTATGTCACTTTCCTTAGATGCTCTTGTTGCTTATGGAAATCCTTTAAACTTAGATGCTATCGTAAAGGATAGAATTGTAGGGATTCGATTTACAGAGAGTTCGAAAGAACTGAAACAAGGAGATAAGTTTATGGAAATCACATTGCCATTCGTAGCGCTGAGAATTCAGAATCAAGTCTAAAAACAAAGAGAATTATTATTTAAAAAATCCCTTCCTATGTGGGAAGGGATTTTTTTTTAAACAACAAACAAAATGAACAACATAACATTAAAATTAAAAAGCGGTCAGGCTTCACTTGAAGAAATTGACGCATGGAAAGCAAAGCATGGCGAAATCTTTGCAATTGTTGTGGAGGATAAAATTGGGTATTTACGCAAAGTAGATCGTAAGACTTTGAGTTTTGCCTCAACAGTTGGCACAAAAGATCCAATGAAATTCAACGAAATTATTCTGACTAATTGCTGGTTGGGTGGTGATGAGGAATTAAAGAACAATGACGATTACTTCTTAGCCGTTAGCGGAACGCTTTCACAATTAATAGTTGTAAAAGAAGCCGAGCTGGTAAAGTTGTAGCCGCTGCGGAAGTTGATCCAGATGATTGGATTAGAAAAACCAACGCACAGCTTCGCTATTATTTACGCATTGAAGATCCGGATAGTCTTAGCGATGAAGATTGGGCGGCAAAATTTCAAGAATTACAATGGATTAGAAAATCCGAAGACACAACAAAATAAGCGATGAACAACGTTTTTAATTACATATTCAAAATCACATCCGATGCCGAAAAGGTAACTGCGGGTATGAATAAGCTGAATGCTTCTGTCGATAAGATAGAACACAGCACGTTGAATATGGATAAAACGTTTGGGAAAGCTTTTCGCAATATGCAACGAGATATTGCAACTATAAAACTCACGTCGATATTAGACCAGGTTGATCGAGTAGCAACAGGATTAAACACCCTGAATAAGCCGGGCATGGATTTGAGTACAAACATGTACGACTTGCAAGCGATAACTGGAGTTGCAGGTGAAAAACTAAAAGAGATTGAAGGTTATGCGCGTGAAAGCGGTAAAACTTTTGGTGGTTCTGCCGCTGATGGTGTCGAAGCTTACAAGTTGATACTATCGCAGTTGAATCCAGAGATTGCTAAAGTACCTGTTGCTTTAAAAACAATGGGAAATGATGTTTCTATTCTTTCCAAATTAATGGGTGGTGATACTGCAGCCGCGACTGAGGTTTTGACAACAGCAATGAATCAGTACCAAGTTTCGACCGAAGACCCAATACAAGCCAGTAAGGAAATGTCAGTCATGATGAATGTTATGGCAAAGGCCGCGCAAGAAGGATCTGCAGAATTACCACAGATAAAAGGAGCGTTGGAGAAAGCAGGTATGGCAGCAAAAGGAGCTAATGTATCTTTTGCAGAAACTAATGCCGCTATTCAGATTCTGGACAAAGCAGGTAAGAAGGGTTCTGAAGGGGGAGTTGCCCTTATTAATACATTGGCAACATTATCACAAGGGCGATTTTTGCCTAAAGATGTTCAGGAGGAATTAGCAAAAGCAGGCGTTGATATCAACATACTTGGAGATAAAACTCTAACGATGGCTGATAGAATGAAGCCATTACGAGCTATTATGAATGATAGTGCTTTGGTAACAAAATTGTTTGGAAAAGAAAACAACAACGCTGCAATTGCATTGATTAGTGGAATTGAAGAGCAAGAAAGATTAACCAAAGCTATTACAGGAACAAATTCGGCTTACGATCAAGCGGCTATTGTAATGGAAGCTCCTGCAGAGAAAAACAAAAGACTCCAGGCGCAAATTGATGATTTTAAGATTTCATTATTCAACGGCACCAATGGTTTAATGGGTTACGCTTCTGTATTAGGAAGTACGGCAAAAGATTTTAGCGATTTAGTTCCTTTGATTTCTGCAGGTGGTAAAGTTTTTTCTACACTGACAAGCGCAACTAAACTTCAAGCCTTATGGACTGGAATAGTGGCTGGAGCTACAACAGGCTGGACGGTTGTGCAAGCGGCATTTAATGCGGTAATGGCTGTAAATCCAATCGTTTGGATTGTGTTAGGAGTTATGGCACTTGTTACCGCGATTGCGTGGGTTGTCAATAGTACCGTAGGTTGGGGCGAAGCTTGGAAACACACTATTAACGGTGCAAAACTACTCTTTCAGGCTTATGTTGAAAGCGTTAAGTTTTATTTCAGTACGATGGTCAACGGTATCATGATTGGTATTAATTACATCAAAAAAGGATGGTACGAGTTTAAAGAGGCTATGGGATTGGGAGATAGTTCTGCCAATCAAAATATGCTTGCGCAAATAAACGCAGATACTGAAGCTCGTAAAAAAGCAGTTGTTGATGGTGCTAAAAAAATTGCAAAACTTGGTTTGGACGCTAAAGATGAGTTTGTGATGGCTGGTAAATCAATAAAATGGAAAAAAGCTGCAGACAAAGTTTCGGATGCAATTGCACCGCCAAGCGTTCCAGGAACAGCAGATAGTGCAAATGCAAACGGTGGCGGTTTAGGAGTAGGAAAACCACCAAAAACCAAAGGAAATGATGCTGTAGCAACTGGAGGAACAAAAAATACAACGATCTATATCACATTGAAAGATTTGATTGGCGAATTAAATATTACGGGCAAAGATTTTAAGGATAGTTCACAACAAATGGCGGAACAAAGTCAGGATGCATTATTGCGACTGCTTGCAATGGCTACAACAGCAGGAAATTAAATGAACAATAACGATATATTATTTGCTTCGCTGGTAGGCTCTAAGATAATAGAGAAGATTCCGCGTTTAACAGCCGTTCAAAATGAGCTGATGAAACATGTGTTACCACCATTACCGTTTTTGCCTTTTCGAAATAATGAAGCTATAGCACAAGTTTCTTCAGAGGAATATTTTAATCATTGGGAAGCAGATAAGTCGTTAGGTGAAGAACAGCAGTTTTTTCCGTTGTCGATGTCTATTGATGAGGGCAAAACGTATTTCAGATTGCCTTATGAGCCTTTGATTAGTATTGCTGGTAAAAATGTTATTGCAAAAAGAAGGGTGGCTAAATGGAACGCTGAAAATTCAAACCAATTAACGGGAAGCATAAAAGAGAGATGGTCACAAGATGATTATGAAATAACCATTACAGGTGCTTTGATGGGCGCTTTAATTAGAGGAAGCTATGAAGATTGTTATCCAAGAGCTGATTTTGAAAAGCTGAAAAAAGTGTTAACCAATTCAAAAGAGATTTGGATCAATTGCCCGCCATTAGAACTATTAGGAATCAATAAAATAGTTATTGATGATTTTAGTTTCCCTTTTACCAAAGGTGAAAATGTACAGGCTTACGAGATTAAAGCAAGCTCTGATTATAGTTATAACCTTTTAATGGAAATATAATGTTTACAATGGATTGGAACATCGTTTTTGAAACGAAAGGCAAAAAAATAAAGCTTGGTATTTTGGCAGAATGCGAAATTGTCTGCTCTGTTGATAATTTGGCAGATACGGCAACCATTGTATTGCCAGAAGCGGTTATGAATCAGGTTTTGAACCTTGAAAATAAAATTAGTCGCGGTTCCGGTGTTTTAATCCAATTAGGATATGATGGCAATCTTGAAACCGAGTTTGAGGGATTTATCCAAGATATAACAACGAATGATTCTACACTTAAAATAGTTTGCGAAGATGCTTTGTTTTTGTTTCGTGTAGGAGTTAAAGATGTAGAGTTAAAACCAAGTTCTTTAAAAAAGATTGCGCAATATTTAATTGATAAAATAGACCCGACTTTTAAATTATCATGTGATTATGATATTAGTTATGAAAAGTTTGTCATTCATCAGGCTACAGGTTTTGATGTACTGAAAAAAATTCAAGAAGAAACAAAAGCCAATATTTATTTTGACACAACCAATAAAACATTGCACATACATCCTCCTTATGTTGAAAAATCGGGCACAGTACGTTATTCGATGCAAAGAAATATTGAAAAAAGCACATTAGAATATAAAAAAGCGATTGATAAAAAGGTTGAAATCACAGTTGAAAGTACGGATAGCAAAGGAAAAGTAAAAAGTATAACAGCCGGAACAACTGGAGGCGATAAAATTACGCTTAAAGTTGGTCCAATGAATGAAAACGACATGCGAAAAGTAGCAGACGCTGCTTTAAAAAAAAATAGTTTTGATGGCTATACAGGTTCATTTGATGGTTGGTTAATACCTTTTGTAAAACCTACTTATTCGGCAAAAATTGAAGATCAAGATTACCCATATAAAGATGGAAGTTATTATGTAGTGGGAGTGAAAACTAATTTTAGCGAAAGCGGTGGTGTTAGAACCATTACACCAGGAATAAAATTATAATGGATAAAATAGCCGAAATAAAAAAGAAGCTTCAGGAAGTTGTGGGTGCAAATCCTAACTATCCTATTGTTGGTGAAGTTACCAAAGTGGCCGGTGAAAGCTGTTCGATTAAGCTAATTAGTGGTTTGGAATTGTCCGATGTAAAGTTGAGTGCAACTGTTTCTGAAAGCGCCAACTATTTATTAGTAGAACCTTTGGTTGGATCAAATGTTTTAGTACTGAGTGGTGATGGAACTCTTTCGAATTTATATGTCGTAAAAGTGGATCAGGTTGCGAAAGTTAAGTTATCACAAAATGGTTTAAAAGTCGAGTTTGATAGTACGGATAATAAAGTGAGAATTGAAAATGATAACGTGAGCTTGAAAGATTTATTTACGGACTTGGCAAACATTCTTAATAATTTAAAAGTGGGAGTGCTTTCTCCCAATGCTCCAAGTAGTACTATTACTCCAGATGTGGTGGCTTTGGTAGAACAATTTTCAGCAAACGTTAACAACCTTTTAAAATAGGTTTAAATAGTATTTAATGAAAGCAATAGGAATTCAATATAACGATAACAATGACAACGGCGAAATCCTTGATTTAAAGGTTTCGGTTGTGCGTGATGCTTCTGGTCAGATTGCTTCTGGGTTGGTTATAGGTAATACTTTAGAACAAAACAAAGCGTCCATATTAATTGCGCACCAGGGCGAATTTAAGTTCAATCCAGATTTGGGAGTTGGTCTTGGCGATATCGCTTTAAGCTCTGATTATTTGGAGTACAGGCATAAGATTAGAGAACATTTTGCAAAGGATGGATTGGTTGTAGAAACGTTGGATTTGTTTGAAAATAAACCTTTAAAAATAGTGGCAAATTATGAATAAGGGAATGATTTTTCAAGGACAAAGTTTGATGGATAAAACCATTGAGGCAACTGGTAATGTAGAACTTTCCTTTGAAACTGCTTTGTTAAATGGCGTTTCAGTAACAGAAAGTTTTGCTGTTGGTCAGGAAGTTTTATTTCCTGCAGTAGAGCGTAAAGCAATTGTTGGTTTATTTAACAGCAAAAATAGACCAGCCTCAGAATTTTTAAACGATGATTATGGCTTTAATGAGCCTTTAGGAATTGGCACAATGGTAATAGGATCAACCTTTATAGTAGGATAAAATGGCTAGAAATAGAGCAGATATAAAATTGGAAATGACAACCGCCTTTATGGCGAATGAAACTTTAGCGGCTATATATGGTTTTCCTGTAGGCTCTTTGTTTGTTAATGAGTTTTCTAAAGTGAGTTTTGAGAATCAAATGTTTGACCTGTTCGCTTATTTCATGTTTCTTTTAGAACAACTTTTTGACACACACAAAAAAGAAGTTGATGCTATAATTGAGGAAAAAATGCCACACCGCGCCAGTTGGTATCGCTTTAAAGCAAAAGCCTTTCAGTATGGATTTGCATTGATTCAAGACAGCGACAAATATAATAATGCAGGTTTTACCGTTGATCAGATTGAAGCTTCAAAAATTGTAAAATACAGTGCTGTTACGCAAAGCGCGGGTCAATTGTTAATTAAGGTTGCTACAGAAAGCGGTGGTGTTCTCTCTCCTATTTCGAGTCCGCAAAAAGCCTCTTTTGACGCTTACATTGCTGAAATAGCAGATTGTGGTGTAAAGTATATTGTGATCAATAATTTGCCCGATATCTTGATATTGACTATGCAAATTTATAGAGACCCGTCGGTTATTGATCCGCAAGGTATGAGCATAGTAAATGGTAATTATCCGGTACAGGATGCCATTTTAGAATTTATGAAGGACCTCCCATTTAACGGGGAATTGGTTCTGGCGCATCTGGTAGATAAACTGCAAAATGTTGAAGGGGTAAAAATACCGCATATCATAAATGCAGAATCTCAGATTGTAGATATTAACACAGGACTTTATTTACCTCTTCAGCCTATCAATGTGAAGACGGTACCGGAAAGTGGGTATTTCACGATTCCAAATTTTGATAACGTAAGCTATGTGGTATAAAGTAGAATGGGATCGATTGATTTTATTGCTGTTGCCAACTTTTCTGAGAAAGCCAGTATTGTTTGGTTACATCAAATCGATGATTGTGCCTATTGCGAGCTTGCATTATAAATGGGACCAAATGCGAAAGGCTAATTTATTGAAGTTGTCTTATAATGGTCAAAAATGCTATTTACGAAAAGCTTTGAACGATAATTTTGATCCTGATTTAAGACGCATTACGATAGACGCCACTTTAGGGATCGAGCAAAATTACATTTATACCACGGCAGAGAACCTGCCTGTTTACCTAGGAACTATGTATTTAGAACCTGACTTTAATTACAGTAACACTACGGTTGATTTTCTAGTTAGTGTGCCCGAGTTGATTTTAAATAATAAAACGAACGAAATAACGGCTATTGTTCACTTTTATAAGTTGGCTGGAAAAAGCTATAAACTTCTTGCAATATGAATACTATTAATTTTAATCAGGTTGGCGGTTTTCCTTTAACGACAAATATTTTGGCGAAACTGCAAACGGCATTTTCAATATTTAACGCCTTTGGTGCTATCGTAGGTGATCTCACTATCATTTCTGGATGCATCGTGACTGGCGTTAATGTTAGTGATGGTTTTGTTTATATCAATGGTGAGATTTTAGAATTTAAGGGAGGTCCCATTCAAAGTAAGGTAATCGTTAAGGAAGATATTGAAAATTTAGTTTTTCAAAATTCAAACGCGTATCAATCGATAAAAATCCGTTATGTACAATTTGGCACAGGTTTAAATGCAATCAATTGGTCGGAGTTTAAGCGAGGTTTTGCTACAAAAGATATTGCTGAACAATTTTCGACAATCTTTTTGGCACTAGATAATAAAGCCAATGCGTCCCTTATAGCGCCAATGATTGCTAGAATTGGAGCCCTAGAGGCGAGACCTGTTTTTAGTAATGTAGTAAGAAACAAAGGCTACTTTACTCTAGGCGATGTTTTCTCAGCTCCTGCAGGAACTGCTCTACCCGTTTCTGGCGATTGCACCTCGGCAATTATAGCCGCTTATGATGATCCTGGTAATAGCTACATCAATGTGATCATTGAAAACCCGATGTTAGCAGATAATTATTTAGTAAAAATGTACGTCGAAAGTCTGGGCATTATAGGTCGTGATAATGATATTGGTGCGCCCGTTTATAAAATTTTGGCTAAAAATAGTTTTAAAGTAGGAATAGCTGAACTCTATAATTCTGCACAAAGTATTCGTATTCATTTTGAAGTTGTTGAACTATAATATAAAAACATAATGGCAGATAAAAACACCGTTAAGCCTTGGTTTAAAACTGGTTTAAAACCTACACAAAGCCAATTCTACTCTTTTTTTGATTCCATTTTCTGGAAGGACGAAAAAATTCCTGTAGCAGAGATTGAAGGATTGCAAGCTCTTTTGGATGAAAAAGCAGATGGCGAAGTTTATAGTAAACTTTCGGCCTTTACTGATGATATAGGAGCTACAGATTTAGAGATCATAAAAGTTAGAAATAAAGCTCAGATCGTCAATCAAATATTAGATGTAACTAAGAAATATGAAATTCGGAGAAACCTGACCTTTACAGACACAGAGAGTATTTGGATGGATAATTCTCCGTTGATTGAAGGATTAGGTGCCGACTTTATAACTATTGAAACTGCATTGCCTAACAGCACAATATTTAAGGCGACAAACGCTCAGAACATCAATATTAAGAACATCGCTCTTAGTGCTAAGGGAGCAGGATCTAAAGTTTTTGATTTAAGAGACACGAACGGATCACATGAGTTTAGGCTTGTAGGCGTTAATTTTATAGATGCTGAGGATTGCGGTACAATTGACGGTTTTCGTCAATGGTTCTGCAAGGATGTGGGCTTTTATGGATGTAAGACTGGTTTTGAATTAAAAGGACTGGTAAAAGGTATTTTCTTTGAAGAGAGTAATTTACTAAATTTTGCTAGCACAGGTAAATTGTTTAGACAAGGTGCTGGATTGTCAATCACCGATAGATGTATTATTCAATTGAATTTTAACGTTCCTATTGGGGCTGTTTTCATGGACTTTATGCCTTCTGTTTTCGTTGATAATGAAGCGTTGCAAATTGTAAATTGCGTAGCTAAAGTAAATGGAGAAAAGAACGATAACAACACATCGGCTTTATTTCCTAATCTATCACCTAATAACACCAAGTGTTTGTGGAGTGGTAATTCTGGTTTGGCTAATACTGCTATAGAAAAGATTGTCATTGCTCCAGCGGTTACGACAAATTATGTTATTGACTGGCTTAATGATTCTTACGACATAACACTTACGGCAGATACTACGTTTACCGAAGTAAATAGACCCGCATCAGGTAGAAGAACAAAAACGCTAAACATTACCATTGACGGTAATTTTACGCCTACGTTTCCTGTTGCATGGGAGTTGAATAAAGTAGGAACATTCAAAAAAGGAGAGCTAAACAGCATCACAATTAAGTTTATTAGTACGAGTAAGTATGCTATGAAAATAGATAATAGTTTGAGTGTTTATCCAGCACCTAATGTTTCAAGTGTTAGCCCTTCTATTAGACCTAGCGAAACTTCCTTACTTAATGTGTATGGCTCTTTTTTCACGCCTGCTACTATAGTAAGTATTGATGGCGGTCATATTGTTAACTTCGTTACTTTTAAAAATCAAGGTCACTTAGAATTAAGTGTAACTACTTTTACAGATGAAGGTGATTTCGCTTTGGTAATTAGTAACGGAACACAAGTTGCTTATCCTAATATTGTGAATGTTTATTTAGGAGTTGTTTATATTCCTTCAAGTGTAGATTGGACTAACATCACTAACAGTCCCGACGTTTCTTTTAACGGATCAGTTAAGCTGACTTCATATAATGTTTTTCAGTCAGCAACGTATGTTAAAAACATAAGATATAATAAAAACTTTTCTATTAGGTGGAATTTAGAACGAACTAGTTTGGGTGTTTTTCCATACACAGATAGATATAATATTTTAGAGCTAGTCGATGCTTCAGGAATAATGATTTTTGGTTTTCAGTATCAACTGGAAGGCGGTACAGGAGAAAACATGTATGTAGAAGCGCCAACAGGATTGAAGCAATTAAAACAAGGTGCACCAAACACGCTTAACGATACTTACGAAGAAAGAGTTTTAGCTTTAGAAAAATTTGATTGTGATTTACGATGGATTAATGGTGTTTTGAATTTTTACTTTTTGGGTGTTCTAAAACACACTTTTTCAGAAAAACTGACTTCAGACCTTTTCATAAAAGTCAATTTAATATATTCTAACTTAATAGGAATTAAATATATAGAACTTAATTAAATTGTACATAAAAACATAGAATTAACTTAAAATTTAGATGCCAAAACTAAACCAACCCACCCCACAAAAAAAACATATTTCAATGGAAATTAGTTATTGCATGGGTTTGAGGTGATTGTGCAAAAAGTATGAAGTTATAAGTGTGATTCCCTAGAGGACGGGAAGTAAAAAATAGTCCTCCGACATTAAAAAATCTTTCTCAGGGATTCATTTAAAATTACGACACCAAAGCCGATCGGAGGACATAAGTCTTCTGGTTGGCTTTGGTGCGTTATGATGTAATCCCTGAGAACGGCAAAGATATAATAAAAAGTAATTAATAAATCATCAATCAAAAATCGAATGAACAAGTATCACAAAACATTAAGCAAGATTCTCGAAAACGGGAAACTTCAAGAAAACAAGAAAGGAAATATTACCTATTTGCTAAATCAAGCATTAGAGTTAAAGCCAATTGACCTACTCGAGCTTTTCGAGAGCCACGGCCTAGCTAAAAAGAAATTGAAGGATGAGTTAGGTTTGTTTATGGCTGGCGAACGTAATACTGAAGCTTATCGTGGTATTGGTGTATCGTGGTGGGATTATTGCGGTCCTATATTAGTAAATAGTTATCCAACGTATTTTGAGCAGTTGCCTAGGCTTATTGAGAAGATTAATAAAGAAAAGCGTGCCTCAAAGAATTATGTGTTATTCTTAGGCTCTAACAACACTGAAAGCAACCAACAGCCGTGCCTTAGTTTGATTCAGTTTCAAATAGAGAAAGGAAAGATTATTGTAAGCGCCTACCAACGTAGTTCTGATGCATCCTTAGGCTTACCAAGCGACATATATCACTTGTATTTGATTAGCAAGCAAATACAGTTACCATTGAAGTCTATAACTTTGTTTCTTGGCAACGTTCACATCTATGAAAATAATATAGAAGCCACTCAGGAGTTACTTAAAGGCGGTAAAGCTACATTTAATTTAAATGTTGGTTAAATAGTGTTTAAAATGTATTTAAACGCTTGTGTGGATGTATATGGGGGTTTTGGTTTATTTTGATACTTTTCGTTGTGTTTTTGTGTACTTTTGGTTTTTCCGATTATAATTCGTTGCGGTAGAATATACTCGGCTTCGAAAGTCCGCAACCACGGCAAGCGCCAAGACGTTATCTGTAATGCGGTAGGAGTGCCTAATCTTCGTCTATAATTTCAGATAAATCAAAATGCTCTTTACATTCTTCAACTCCAATTTCTTCTAAAACTTTATCTATTCCAAAATAATCTAAAAAATCTTCAATTTTTAATTTTTCAAGTAATTGCTCTTTGTCTATATCTTCAATTTCAATTGAAACGCTTTTATAACCATTTGAGTCAACATTTACTTTTCTTGCACTTAATGTAATATCCATAATAAGTTATTTATTCGTATCTGCATGCAAAAAGCACTACAGATAACCGTGGTTTGGCAATATTGCCGTTTTCGTTTTTGCAGAAAATCTGCGGTTTAATGTAATTTAGTTTTTCAATTTACGTTTGCATTTCGGCAACATCGCCAAGCCACCAAACGTTATGCGTCAGCAGGTTGGATCGCACAGAAAAAGAAGAAATTAAAGCTTGAAAACGGAAATGCAAAACTTTGAAAGCGTAATTTTTATCGTTTTTTTTAGCTTTTAAAAAAGAAAAATGAAACTTGATCAACTTTGCGGAAAGCAGAAACCTGAAAATTGAATTTGATTAAGTTTATAGAATGTGGAAACTTGAATATTGGAATCTGATTAAGATTTTGGAAAACAGAAACTTAATAAAATTGGCTGAATATTGAAATGGAAATTAGAAACTTGAAAAGTAAAATTTTTGCGATTTTTTTTTGATTTTTAAGGTCAAAATAGATGTTTAAAACTGAATAAAATAATTAAATTCGGAAAAGCCAATTGAAATAAATTGGAATGGACAAATATACAACATATACTGCCGAACGCATAACAGCCGTTTGCCGTGATTGCGGGTTTAGTGGAATTAACGTTTTTATTCATATATTCGTTGCGGTAGAAAATACTCGGCTTCGAAAGTCCGCAACCACGGCAAGCGCCAAGACGTTAGTGGCAAGCAATCCAAAAAAAAACGAATAAAAAACTGACAAATGAATTTAGATTTTACAACAGATTATATTTTAGAAAATGATTATGTTTCATTAAGACCATTAAAACTTTCTGATAAAGAAAAACTAATGGAGTATTCTATTAATGAACCTGAAATTTGGAAGTTTAACATTAATGGTGGTAATGGCAAGGAAAATTTTGAAAAATATTTTGATACTGCAATTAAGAATCTTGATGAAAATAAAGAATATCCATTTATTGTTTTTGATAAAAAAAAGAATGAATATGCAGGTATGACAAGATTTTATGCTATTTCTAATGAATTTAAGCGACTTGACATTGGTTATACTTGGTATGGCAATAAATTCCAAGGAACAGGAGTAAATAAAAATTGTAAATATCTATTGCTTGAATTCGCATTTGATAAACTTCAATTTACAAGAGTTGGTTTTGGAGCAAACAGCAAAAACGAAAGAAGTATTAATGCAATGAAAAGTATTGGTTGCAAAGCAGAAGGAATTTTAAGAAATTTTAGTAAAGACGCTGACGGAAATACTATTGATGCCACAATATTTAGTATTTTAAAAAGTGAATGGAATGAAAGTGTAAAAAATGATTTGAAAATAAAGAGTGAAAATTTTGCCAGCCACTAACAGCCGTTTGGCGAGATTGGGGTTTTAGGCTTAATTTGAAGATGGTTTTGTACTTGGAAAATTTGTGTTTAATGGAAAAATCTCGCATCTTTACTCCCCAACCTCGCCAAGCGCCAAGACGTTACCAGCAATATTACCAAAAATGAACGCAGAACAAAGAAAGGAAAAGATAAAAACATTAAGGAAACAGGAAGATCGAAAACAAAGATTACCTGAATATATAACTGCAATGACTTCTATTTCAGAAAAAGTAATTTCAGAAAATTATATTTTAGCAATTGAACAAATTGAGCAAACCTTGATTGAACTAAATGGAGCAGATTTTAATTTCAACTATTTAAATTTAAGTTTCGCTGAAAATGATATTAAGAATCTGAAAAAAACTTTGTTAGCGCTTAAGTTAGAATTATCTAAAGAAAATTATTTGAAATTATATAGATTTTCCGAAATAGCAATTTTGAAAATAGAAACCAATTTTATAATTGATAAGTTTGTAGAAGTAATAAATTTTGACGGAGATTCGTTTTGTGTTTATGATGAAAATTTTAAAAATGGTTTATGGATTGACTATTCGCAAAATTATTGGTTTATAAATAATAAACTTGAGTTTCTTTGGATTTACGAATTAAGAATATTTGGAAAAGAGTGGATGAAATTAATCAATACAGAAATATAAATACTGCTGGTAACAGCGGTTTGCAGAAATGGCGAAATATGTGGTTAATTCACGTTCATTTTCCGCAAGAAATTTTATTTTAGTGGAAAATATGCGGTTACGAAGTTCGCCACTTCTGCAAGCCGCGAAACGTTGTGCGTCATTTTGGTGGAACGCAGAAAAAAAACGTTAATGAAGAAAATTTTAATAATCTTTTTTACAATTTTAATTTCCTTATTTGGGTTTTATAAGTTTATGACTTATGACAGAAATTATACTTGGACAAAAGAATTCGAAGAAAGCGTAAAAAATGCTACAAAAAATACAAAGTTCACAATTCAAAAAATTGAAAAAACCGAAGTAGAAAACGTAAAATTACCTTTTGAAAGAAACTTAAAAATAAAAATTCAAAAGGCTTTGAGTGAAGTTGGACTTATGAATTATGGAACTGAATTTAGTGAAACAATTTATTTAGTTTCTGACAATCCAAGGGAAATATTACAAGTGAAAAGTTGGTGTTTAAGCGACCATATAATTGGAATAGAAATTATCGAAAAAAATATAAAAGAAGAAAACCTAAATGTAATTCGGAAAAACATTGAGGTTGAATTTAATAATTACAAAATAGTTTGTAAAAAACTGTAAAAAAATAAAAACGAACGCACAACAGCGGTTTTGCAAGATTGCGAAATATGTGGTTAAATCATGTTTATCTTTCGCAAGATATTTTATCTTAGCCGAAAGAACTCGGTTACGAAGTTCGCAACCTAGCAAAGCCGCGAAACGTTAGCAGATAGCGCACCGCACCGGAATTTAAAACAGCTAAAAAACAAAAAAAACTATAAAAAAGTAATACGTTTTTAAAGTAATTCACAAACATTTAAAGTATTTTTGACAAAGAAATTTATAGCTGAATTATATGAAAAACATTGATAAAAAGAGTTTAGAAAATGCGTATCGATTATTTGAATCAGATGATATAAATAAAATTGAAATAGGTTCAACCAAAGGTTTAAAGCAAATACATAGTTATTTATTTAACGAATTATATGACTTTGCGGGTAAAGTTCGTGACAAAAATATATCAAAAGGTGGATTTAGATTTGCAAATGCTTTGTATTTAAGCGAAATTTTAGTCAAAATTGAACAAATGCCTGAAAATAATTTTGATGAAATTATTGCCAAATATGTAGAAATGAATATCGCTCACCCATTTATGGAAGGTAACGGTAGAACTATGCGAATTTGGTTGGATATGCTTTTGAAATCTAAACTAAAAAAATTAGTAAATTGGCAATATGTAGACAAATCACTTTATCTACAAGCTATGGAAAGAAGTCCAATTAATGATTTAGAATTAAGAACTTTATTAAATAGTAACTTAACTGAAGAAATAAACAATAGAGAAGTAATCTTCAAAGGAATTGAACAATCTTATTATTATGAAGGCTATCAGAAAGAAGATGATGAAGAATAATTAATAACTCAAATACCGAAGAAATAAGCGCCATCTGCTAACAGCCGTTTGGCGAGATTGGGGTTTTAGGCTTAATTTGAAGATGGTTTTGTACTTGGAAAATTTGTGTTTAATGGAAAAATCTCGCATCTTTAATCCCCAACCTCGCCAAGCGGCAAGACGTTGGTGGCAATCTTAAAAAAAATCGTGGAAATACAAAACTTTATTAAAATATGACACAAGAACAAAAAGATGTTATTTTACAATTTTGTAATCAAATTGAAGAATTAGATATCACAAATATTGTTTTAAACTTTAACGTAACTAAAGTTGGTTTATATAACATCGAAGTTTTCGATAGTTTAACAAATCGTGTTTTTAAACAGCTTTCTGAAGAATTACAAAATGGGATTGGAATATTTTTACCAACTCAATATAATTATCAAAATGAATTTGGAAGTGGAAATTTAGAGACTGATTTACAAAATTTTTTTACTTATGTTCAAAATGTTCAATATTACACGAATTGTGAATCAATTTTAAATAGATTAGTTTATTACCAAGTTGCGAATGGATTTTGGGACAAAGGACAAAGAAAGATTTATCCAACAAATGAAGTTAAAGCACGTGATGTTCAAATTAAAGTTACTAATTTAGAAAAAGTAATTAATAGCGAATTAGGAAAAGTACAAATTGAAAAGAAAAACTTAATTGACTTTATTCAACAAAAAACAATTGAAGTTCAACAAATTGAAAGAAACTTAAATGCTTCCGACAATAATTCAACACAAATTTCAACTTTACTAAATCAAAGTACATCAACAAATGAAAAAATAAATAGTATTTTAACACAACAAAGTACAAAACTTGACGAAACAAAAACTCTGCTTGAAGAGCAAAAAATAGAATATAATAAATTACTAACTGATTATGATTCAGTTAAAAAACAATATAAGGAAGATTTAACTGAACTTGAAAGTAAACAAGTTATTTTTAAAGAATATCTAAAGTTTGTAGAAGATAAAAAAGCATATTTTGAAGAACGAAATAAATATTTAGATGATTTAATTGGACGAGAAGTTGGTGCTTCATTATTTGAAACTTTTAAGCAAAGAAAAAATGAATTAGAGAAACCTGTAAATTTTTGGAAATGGGCTGTTCCAGCAATGGCAGTTATAACAGTCACTTGGATTGCTTTTTTATTCCGAAATTTTGCAACTGAAACAGATATGATTCAGAAATATATTTTACTTGGACTTAATACTTTAAAAACAATTCCTGCATTGATATTAACTTATTTCGCTATAAATCAATATCGAAAAGAAAGAAATTTTCAAGAAGAATATGCATTTAAATCCGCAGTAGCGTTAACCATATCAGAATATGCTAACAAATTAAATACAGCAGAAAATAAGGATAAATTAATAATGGATTCTGTTAACAGTGTTTTTCTTTCACCAATTGAAAAAAAAATTAATAAAGAAATGAATATGAGTACATTTAACGAAACTCTAAAAACATTGAAAGATGGAATTGTTGATATTTCAGAAAAAATAAAGAAATAAAATTAAACGTAAGAAAGAAAGACAGCCACCAACAGCCGTTTGGCGAGATTGGGGTTTTAGTGGAATTAGCGTTTTTTTATCATATCTTCGTTTCGGCAGAAAATACTCTGCTATAAAGTCCCCAACCTCGCCAAGCGCCAAGACGTTAGACAGCCATTTTACCAACTGAAACCTATGACCGAAACTATTTTTAAACAAGAAGAAAAAGCTATTTTATTAAGTGTTGATAAAGCTAAAGCTTCGTCTAATAATTCGCAAACAATAGGTAGAAATGGTGAAATACCAATGATTACATTTCTAAATAATTATCTACCAAATACTTTAAAAGCTGTTTCAGGTCATTTTATGTCTCAAAATTCAATAAAATCTCCACAAATTGATATTATGATTCTCGATGCGAGGTATCCTTTAATTGGTTATAATACAGATGGAACAGTTTTGGCAATGGCTCATTCCGTTTTATATGTCATTGAAATTAAAACAAATTGCAGAAAAAATGATGTATCTAAAACTTCTCAGAATTTTAAAAACATCGGGACACTCGTGGACGATATCTGGAAGGATGAAAAGTTATATTGGAAAAAACCAATGTTTTTACTTCTTGCATATAGAATTGTTCCAAAGATTAACATAATTGAAGAAGCATATTTTGATTACTGTGATCCATCAAACAATCATTTCGATATATCTATCTTACGAACGTTAGATAATGAAGAAATGGGAAATCTTATTCATTTTGAGCCAACAGATTTTGATGAAATAGATACTAATAATAAGCTTTATGTTAATAAAAATAATCATTTATTAATGTCAATTTCGGAAAGAACTCCACTTGCAGATTTATATTATTCTCTAATTCAGAGCTGCTATTTAATTTTAGAAAATCGAAATTATTCGTTTGGAGATATAGCCGAACATTTTAATGAATACTTAAATTGGTCAACCATTAGAAAGAAAAATTAAAAAACGGCTGCTAACAGCGGTTTGCAAAAATGGCGAAATATGTGGTAAATTCGCGTTTATCTTTCGCAAGAAATTTTATCTTAGCCGAAAATAATCGGTTACGAAGTTCGCCACTTCTGCAAGCCGCGAGACGTTGTGTGCTAGTTTACCAGAAAATTTACGGTTAAAAGAAAATTCAAATTAACAATGAAAAATAATTGGGAAGAAATAAAATGGATTTTTGAACCTGATGGGACACTAAGAGATATTTATGTACAAAACGTAAATATTGAAGATTGGAAAATTCTAATAGATTATTTAAATGAAAATCATATTTTAAAATACGGACCATATCATGAAATTAAAATTGTAAGTAGAATTGAAAAGGATTATTTAATTCAATTATTGACAGACGTAACAGGAGAAATGGAATTAAAAACTGTGGGAATTATTATTGACGATATTATTATAAACACTCATTTTTTTACAGTTAATGAAATTGAATTCGACATTGAACCTAAAGAAATAAACTCTGAAAATAATTTTGAAAAGGTTTTGAGTTTTATGAATGAGATTAGTCGGATTTTAAATAAACAATTAATTTTGACGGGCGAAAATCAAATTAATTTTCCACTTGTAACAGTTGAATATTCAAAAAAAATAATAAAAGTATTGACAAAAAAAGATGCTAAAAAGTTGTGGCGATAAAAAACCAGCACACAACAGCCGTTTGGCGAGATTGGGGTTTTAGGCTTAATTTAAATATGGTTTTGTACTTGGAAAATTTGTGTTTAATAGAAAAATCTCGCATCTTTACTCCCCAACCTCGCCAAGCGCCAAGACGTT
>NZ_JALNUB010000015.1:0-33300 GCF_023162025.1 Flavobacterium pygoscelis
TTACTACTGTTTCATTTAAAGAGCTGAAAATCTGATTTTTGAATGTGATATTTTTTTTCTAAACATCTACTCCACTCTTCTAAATACAATCTAAAAAAGGGTTTTATCCTCTTTTATTGGCTTTGTATATACTATTTGCTCTTCTACCTTTGGCAATAATCCTCCTTAAAGCTACCTATTATATAAAGCGAAGTCATTTTAAACACTCCTATCTTCTTTAATTATTGCTATTCTTACCTTATATATAGGTACAACGATACTAGAATTTACATTAACACTGTTTTTTACACCTATATATAGGTAGGAGTTTCTTATTTAGCCACAATCAAATGTCAATATAATATCGCGTAATGCAATTCTCTTTGAAATCTAAAAACACTTAAGGATTGCTATTCTTGTATTATATATAGATAACGCGATACTAGGATTTATAAAACCGCTGTTTTTTACACCTATATATAAGTAGGTGTTTTTTTCTTACCTATATATAGGTGTAGTAATCTTATTGAGCAGACTCAGATCTAGAATAGTAAATTGTTTATTAAGTCTAACCTTTTCTAAACGTCTGAGAAAAACAAAATTGCGTTAGGGATAGCAGTGTAAAGCCCACAGTCAAGTGAAGTGCAACGGAACTTGACGAGGACTTGAAGCGAATAGCCCGACCCATTCTAAAAAAGAGGTTATAACCGAACTCGGATATAGCCTCTTTTTTAGAATGGGAAACGCCAAAAGGAAAATCAATCAAAACGAATGGCTTTTACAGGTGAAATTTTAGTTATTATGTAAGAAGGGATTAGTAACACCAAGAAGCATATACCAATAGTTAAAAAGTTTAGTGCTATGATATATCCCCAATTAAGATATACTGGCGCTTGATCAACATAATAGTTTTCAGGATTTAATTTAATTATTCCAAAATGCTGTTGAATCAATAAAAGTGAAATTCCAATCAAATTTCCCCAAAAAAGCCCTCTTATTATAAGATAAAAAGCATTGTACAAAAATATTTTTCTAACAGACCAATTATCTGCTCCCAGTGCTTTTAATATCCCTATCATTTGGGTTCGCTCGAGTATTAATACTAATAGTGCAACTACCATATTAATGGTGGCCACTAAAATCATAACTACTAAAATAACGATAATATTAAAGTCGAATAATTGAAGCCATTCAAATATATAACTGTATTTTTCGATAATAGTTTTTGTATCTAATGTAGAGCCTGTTTGTTCATAAACTTGCTCCCCTTTTACTTTTATGTCATTAAAATTATCTAAAAAAACTTCGAATGCTCCAACTTCATCAGCGTTCCATTTATTTATACGTTGAAGATGTCTAATATCTCCAATTATATAAGTAGCATCAAATTCTTGAAACCCAGAATTAAAAATACCTGTAATTTTGAACCTTCTACTGATTGGAAGTTTGTTTTGCTCTTCTTTTATAAAAAAGGTATTAAATGAATCACCAACTTTTAGATTTAATCTATTAGCAAGAAACTGTGATATCACTACTTCTTCATTGAGGTTTTTAGAAAAATCAGGAATTCTACCGGAAACTAAGTATTCTTTTATATTATTCCACTTGTAATCTTTTCCTACTCCTTTGAGAACAATTCCTTCGAAAGCATTCTCAGTTCTAATAATTCCCGCTTTGGTAGCAATAGCTTGTATGTGATTTATCCCACTAACTGAATTAAATTTGGGATAAAAATCCTGTTTTTTAGAAATAGGAACAAGTGTAACTTCGGATAGATTATTATCATAATTTGAAATAATAATATGCCCATTGAAAGCAGAGATTTTCTCCCGAATTTTTTGTTGCAATCCGATTCCAGTTGCTACTGAAATTATCATCATGATCATGCCAATTGCAATTGCTGAAATTGCAATTTTTATAATTGGCGCTGATATACTGCTTTTATAATCTTTGGCAGTAATAAGTCTTTTGGCTATAAAATATTCTAAATTCAAATTGATACTATTTCTAATTATAATTGCTAATTTTCATTTATGGGTTTAATCAAAAATACAGCTAAACCCCGGATTTGGCTATTTGCTGCCAAAAAAACCCTATAAGAATAAAACTTAAAAAAAGATTCTTTATAAAGGTAATTTTTTTTTCATGTTTTCGACTATATTAAAAGCGGCTGGACAGATAGCAACATTTTTCAAAGTAAGATCTGTGATTTGCTGAAATTTCTTTCTATCTGTATGTGGAAATTCACGACAGGCTTTCGGTCGTACGTCATAAATAAAGCAAGTATTGTCTTGATCTAAAAAAGTACATGGTACACTTTGTAAAACATAATCTTGATCTTCATCAATTCTTAAATATTGCTCAATAAACTGTTGTGGTTTTTGTTTTAAATACTTAGCAACGCGTTCGATATCTGCAGAGGTAAATAATGGCCCAGTTGTTTTACAGCAGTTAGCACATTTTAAACAGTCTGTTTTTTTGAATTCAGTATCATGTAAATCTTGCATTACATAATCTAAATTTTTTGGTGTCTTTTTTTTGAGCTTATCAAAATACTTTTTGTTTTCGATATGCTTATCTTTGGCTTCTTTAGGAAGTTCGTTTAAAGTAGGTTTCAATATAAAAGTTTAAATTTTCTACAAAAATAACACTTTTTAAATCAGGATAATAGATTAATGAATTTTGAATTAAAAATAATGAAAGACCTTTTTGGCAAAGCCATACTTGATTATCAAACTAATAATTCTCCCGAGGATTTAATTACTGAAACTACCATCTCTGAAGAAGATGAAATGTCTGTTGCATATTTATTTCGTTCTTATAAAGAAATGCCGTTTTTAGAACAAAAAGCGATGCAACTTACTCATGGAAAAACATTAGATGTAGGATGTGGTGCAGGAAGTCACAGTTTGTATTTACAAAATGAAAAAAAACTCAATGTTCACTCGATTGATATTTCTCCAAATGCGATAAAAGCTTGTCAACTTAGAGGTGTAAAAAACGCACTGATTCAAAACGTTCTCGAAATAGACTCTTCCAATCCTGAAAATAAATTTGACACTATATTATTATTAATGAATGGCACTGGTATATTTGGAAGCTTAAAAAATACATCTCAATATTTGCTTGGCCTAAAAAAATTATTAAAACCAAATGGACAAATCCTGATTGACAGTTCTGATATCATTTACATGTTTGATGAGGATGAAGAAGGAGCTTTTGCGATTCCCGCAAATGGTTATTACGGAGAATTGGAATTTAGTGTAACTTATAAAGGCGAAAAAGAAGACACATTCCCTTGGCTATATTTAGATTATAATACGTTACAGAATGCTGCATTTGCTAATGGATTGCAATGCGAAATGAAATTAGAGGGAGAACATTATGATTACTTAGCGAGATTATTCATTTAATAAAAAAAATAAAATATTTTAATATCTTTAAATACCAAACTTAAAATATACAGCTTGAATTTTTGTATAACTTAAAAAATGTATGTAATTTAAAATAAAAAAGCCCAAATCTAAGATTTGGGCTTTTTTATTTTAATTATAAATTATTGCATGTATTTCATCATTATGGTTTGTAAATCTCCACCCCATTCTTGACCAGCAGCTGTTGATTTTTTATATATTACACCAGATGAACTAGAAATTTTCTTTCCTAAAGGTGACTGATAAAATTTCAACATTTCTTTAACCTCCTCTTGTGTATAGGTCTCCATGTAAATTTTAGCAAGTTTTTCATACAATGAGGGCAAGCTAGCATCAAATTCTTTTGAAAATTCCTCTTTTTTTAATTCTGGAATATTTTGCATTATTTGTTCCTTTGCCATCTGCATTGGACCGGCTGCACCAGACATTTGTATCACTTTTAACGCTTCAGCCTTAAATGAATCTTGAGCCGAAACTATATTTACTACTAAAACTAATACGGATGTTATAAATATTTTTTTCATATTGTGTGTTTTTTCACACCAAATATAAACTTTTTTATGGAATATTTAAATATTTATGTGTTTGTAATGATACACGCCATTTAGGATTTTTCATTACATAGTCAACAATTAACGGTGTCATTTCATCATTTTTGCTCCACTCAGGTTGCAGAAATAAAATAGCGTTTGAATTAACCTTTTCAGCTTGTTCTTCTGCAAAAATAAAATCATGTTTGTTATGAATAATCACTTTTAATTCATTTGCATTATCATATACCGTTTCTGTAGGTAATTTATTTTTTTTGGGCGAAAGACAAATCCAGTCCCAAGTGCCAGACAAAGGATAAGCACCAGATGTTTCTATATGAACTTTTAAATCTTGCTCTTTAAGTTTTTGCGTTAGCAAAGTCATATCCCACATTAATGGTTCACCTCCAGTTACTACAACAGTTTCAGAATACTTACTAGCATTAGAAACTATTAGATCAATACTTGTAGGCGGATGCAATTCTGCATTCCAACTTTCTTTAACATCACACCAGTGACAACCAACATCACAACCACCTATCCTAATAAAATATGCTGCAGTCCCTGTATGAAATCCTTCCCCTTGAATTGTGTAAAACTCCTCCATCAAGGGCAACATCATTCCTTTATTTACTTCTAATTGTACTTCTTTTGATAACATTTACTTAATTTAAAATGCAAAGATAGTTAATTTGAGAAGGAGTCAATTTGAAAACAAGTAGTAATGTACTAAAATTTAACAGCACCAAAAATGTTTTTAAAAATTATAATAGAAGCCTTATAAAAAAACACACATCTAATTTTTAAAAAAATAAACATAAAAAAACCGATGGCTAAATTACCATCGGTTTAAAATTAAACAGATTAACCGTTTACTATTTTAATATTTTTATAGACTCTGTAGCATAACTATTCGTAGGATCTATTGCTAGTGTTTTCTTAAAATACTCAATCGCTTTTGGTTTATCAGTATTAGCAAAACTAGCTGCCATATTGTTATAGCATTCAATAATTTTAGTTTTAACAGCTGGCTTAGCTAACTCATCTGGACCTAATTCAGTAGTTTTAGCAACATAATCTTCATAATTCTTCACCATGACATCATCTTTATCAAGCAATCTATTTGTTCTTGCTCTATAAAGATAAGCTTCTAGGTAAGTTGGAGAAGCTACTAATACTTTTTCAAAAGCAGCGTCGGCTTTTTGTAAAGCAACAGTATCAACTTTTACATCTTTACCTTTATTAATATTAGCATAATAGTTAGCTAAACCATAATAAACGTTGTCATCAAGGAAACTTGCAGATTCTTTAGTATTAGCACCAAATTCAAAAATAGCTGCAGCTTCATTGTAAAGCTTTTGTGTAAACATTTTTTTACCAACTTCAGTTAAGTCCTGAACAGCCAAAGGTTCCATTTCAATAGCTTTTTTCACATCTACTAAACCAGCTTGAAATGCTACTGGATCTATAGTTGCACCATCAGCACTTGTTCCCTTTTTTATCTTAGTCAACCCTAAATATAAATAATCTAATGCAATTGGTTTATTACCTGGAGCATTAATAAAATTTTCTAATG
Organism: Flavobacterium pygoscelis; assembly: GCF_023162025.1. NCBI lineage: Bacteria > Pseudomonadati > Bacteroidota > Flavobacteriia > Flavobacteriales > Flavobacteriaceae > Flavobacterium > Flavobacterium pygoscelis. The sequence continues at coordinate 5,520 of NZ_JALNUB010000015.1, forward strand.
ATTTGATTGCTACATCTACGTTTCCATTTTTATAGGCAGCATATCCTAAATAACGATAAATTCTAGGATTAACTTTATCCAATTCACTCATCTTGTTAGCTTCAGCTTCAAGAGCAACATAATCTTCAACTAATATTAAGAAATCTGCACGACGCATTCTAGAGTGAATAGAATAATCCGTTAATGACATGTATTTATCATAATATCCTATAGCCGTTTTATAATTCGCTGATGCTTGAGAAGGTTTATTACGAGCGATTTTATAATAAGTTTCTGCTAACTCTCTATAAACTGGTCCGTAATTAGGATTGATAGCAATTACTTCATTGTATGCTTTAAGTGCTTCATCATAAGATTTAGCTCCTTTTAATAAAACACCCAATTGCATTTTAGCTCTCAATAAAGAATTATCAGCTTGAAAAGCACTTCTATAAGCTACATAGGCTTCATTTTGTTTCCCATCACCATAATATGCATCACCTAATGCCAATTGTAATTGTGCATCTTGCGCATTAACAGCAACTGCTTTATTTAAAATAGTTAAAGCATTTTTATAATCAGGCTTATCTGCATTCATATAAGCTCTTGCTATATAAATATATTCCTGAATATCTTTCTTTTTAACGTCTTTAGTTGCTAAAGCAAATTTAGCTTGAGCGGCAGAAACATCATTTTTGTCTAAATCTATTTGACCTAAACCAATATTATTAAGTTTACCGTTATCAGATGCGCTTAATCCCTTTTCAAAAAATATTTTAGCAGAATCTTGAACGTTCTGATTTAGATAAATAGTACCTAAAGTAAAGTAAGCATTACCATTAGAAGGTTTATCTTTTATAATAGATTTTAATATAGATTTAGCACTTTCAAATTGCTCTGCATCAACAGCTTTCTTGGCTTGATTGATATCTTGTGCTTGAACTGAATAAGTTGAAGCTAATATGGCAACACTAAACGTTGCAAATTTATTTATGCTCATTGTAGTTAATTTAATTTTCATCATTTTGGCTTTTAGTTATTATAAAGTTCCTCGTAGGAATTCTTATGGGTAGCAACCCTGATTTTAAAATTATTCTTTGTCCAATGTCTCCACCAACAAATGAGGCAAATCCCATTCCTAATCCAGAATATCCTTGACAATTTATAATATACAAATCACGTGCCAAAGGATACTTTTTTTCTGCTATATCGTTTTGGGTTGGTAAATAAGATTGACTTCCTTTAAGATCTTTAACCCTCAAAGTATTTACATTATCAATATATTTTTTCATTGATGGCTTAGGTTGTGAAAGCCAATTTACGCCAATTACTCCAATAATACCATCATTTTCTGAAACATACTTTATCACTTCATCGTTTGTCTTGAAAGAAAAAACTCCTTTCTCAGGAACAGATTTAATACCAGCGATTTCATTGATATATCTGACTGTACTAGAATTCAAATTGTCAAAAACCAGACCCTTAATAGATGGTGTAGCCTTACCTTGCATAAAACTTATTACATCTTTTAATTCTACAATAGAATCTTTCGTATTCTTGTTAGAAATAAAAGCAATAGCATCGGTTGCAAAAGGGGTTACTTTTGGATTGATATTTCGCTGTTTAAAAACCTTAAGCTCTTCACTGGTCAAATCTCTAGATAAAATAGCAATACTCCCTTTTTGTTTAAACAATGAATTAACAGTTTCTGACTCCGATTTTGATACAAGTTTAATTTTTGCATCATAATTACTTTCAAAAACTGCTACTTGATCTTCAATAATAGGAGTTAACGTTTCATCAACATAAATTATTGCAGAACCTTTTAAAATTGTTTCTTGGTTCTTCGAACTTTCTTTTTGATTGCATCCAAACACAACTAAAAAAAATACAAAACATAAAAGCTTACTAATATTTCTCATTAACTAGTCTTTATTATCATTAATTATACGAAAAAATCTAAAGGAAGCATATGCAATAAGTATAATTCCAAATGCAATCCTAGCAGTAAGATTCATTGCTAAAGGAAAATTATTCATAAATATAACAAATAGACCTAAAACAAAATAAACCAAAAAAAACAAAATTCCTAAAACAAGAAGAAATCGCTCTTTAAGCGATTTCTTCTTAATATTATTAAATATGTTATCTAACATTATTGTGCAGATTGTATAGTAATAGGTAATGAATAAAGTACTCTTACTTTTTTACCGTTTTGCTCTCCAGGAGTCCATTTTGGACATTTTTTTAAAACACGGATAGCCTCTTTTCCTGTACCATAACCAATATCTCTAATTACTTTGATATCTGTTAATGAACCATCTTTCTCAACTACAAAAGTTACATATACTTTTCCTTTCAAACCTTCTTCTTCTGGAGTTTGATAGTTATTACCAACAAATTTGTAAAACTTATCAATACCACCTGGGAAATCAGGTTTAACCTCAATACCAGCGGTATTATAGATTGAATTATCTACTTCCTCAACAACGGCTGCAGTTCCAGTACCAACTGGTTCTACTGTTAAGATAGCATCAGGATCTCCTTTAATAGTTTCAGCTCCTAATTTTTTTTCTTTTAATTCAACCGTCTTAGGTGGTTCTTCTGTTACTTCGTCTGCTTTTGCTACTATTGGCTTAACAAATTTTACTTGGTCAACCTTAGGTGGCGGTGGCGGTGGCGGAGGAACATTTTCTTTTATTATCTCTTTCTTAGGCGGCAACTTAATACTAACAATTTTAGTATCTAGAGTAACATCTTTATCAGCTGAATTAGGCAACCAACTTAAAATAAGCGGTAAGCTAACCAATATGATAAAAACAATTGCACCAAAGATAAGCGCTCTAACGGCAGTCTTGTTATTTGATTTCCTTAGTTCGTAAGCGCCATAAGCTTTATTACGACCTTCGAAAACAATATCAAGCCATTGGTTTGTGAATATATCTAATTTCATTTTTCTTGATTATTAGGTTATAGAGTAATAAGCAAATCTTATTTATTACCTTCTAACAATTTTAATTCCTCTGGTGAAAAATCATTAACAATTGCGTTTGAAGGTACTCCAACAATTGCCATCTCATCTAATATATCTACTAAATTACGATAATTTGATTTTTTACTTGGTTTAATAATTACAATTAAACCTTTGTCTTTGTTCCCGGTATATTGTACTACTGACTCTTTTCTTTTCAATAATATTTCACGAATACCATCTTTACCATAAGATACATCTGTTGGACCAGCAATTGGAGTTGCTAGAAGACCCATGTAATATACCAATTTATTATTTTCACCTAACAAAACTGTTAACGTACGATTCTCATCAACTTTGATTGGCTTTTCTTTAGTTTTGTCGTCTTCTTTGTCAGGCAAACCCAAAGGCATCGATTGTGGTTTAGACAACGTGGTAGTAAGCATAAAGAAGGTAATCAACAAGAAAGCTAAATCAACCATTGCAGTTAAATCTACTTTAGAGTTTGACTTTTTACTTCTTACTTTTCCACCTTTTTTGCCTCCACCGTCGCCAGTATTTAATTCAGCCATTTTAGTGTATTTTTTTTAGTTTTTAGTTTTTTGCTCTTAAACCAGTAACTAGATTGAAGCTATTGATTTTTTGATCTTGTAAAATATCCATTACGCTTTTTATTGCAGGATATTGCTCTTTAGCATCTCCTTTAATAGCAATTTGTAATTCTTTATTATTTACTTTGATATTTGCAATACGAGAATTATAAACCCATTCTTTTAATTGATTATCTAGAGAATCTTTAGGTATACCTGGCTGTAAACCTGGTTTACTTCTATCAGCAGTTTTCATACCGATTAGTTGCTTAAGACTTGTAATTGGAACCCCAATATCTTCCATCAAAGCAAACTTTTGAGATTCTTCAGGAGTAAATTCAACACCGTATTTTTGTCCCATCAAATCAAGAGCCATTTTTCTAACTTCTCTTCCTTTAAGATCGTAGAAAATCTTTCCTTTTCCAACGGTAATGGTAGCTAAATTATCTTCTGGCAACTTTGACTGAACTGTTGACGCAGGAGTATCAACTGGCAATGCTTCAGGTATCTTTGCTGTTGCTGTCATTACAAAGAACGACAACAAAAGAAAAGCCACATCACACATAGCAGTCATATCAGTAGACCCTGCTTTCTTTTTCATTTTTATAGCCATTAATATATTTTTTAATATTTACAAAAAAGTAGTGTTAGTTATCTAACTACTACTTTTTTGTAAATTAAATTATTAATTATTTTTTTGTACTTCTGTAATGTCTGTAAGTATTAACGATTGTATTACCTGCCTCATCAATAGAGTAAGTTAAATCATCAATTTTAGAAGTAAAAAAGTTATAAGAGATAATCGCTAAAGCAGAAGTAGAAATACCAGTAGCAGTATTAATCAATGCCTCAGAAATACCATTTGCAAGAGCAGCTTGATCTGGAGTACCAGCAGCAGATAACGCACTAAATGCTTTAATCATCCCTGTTACTGTTCCTAATAAACCTGCAAGAGTACCTAAAGATACCATAGTTGAAAGCACAGTCATGTGTTTTTCTAACATTGGCATTTCTAATGAAGTAACCTCTTCTATTTCTTTGTGAATAGTTTCAGCAGCAGCTTCACTATCTAATCCTTCATTTTTAACTTCTTGATATTTCAATAAAGCTGATTTTATTGGATTTGCAACAGAACCTTTTTGTTTATCACAAGCAGCGATAGCTGATTCAATATTACCACTTTTAATATCATTTTGTACAGTTTTCATAAAAGTATCAAGGTTTCCTTTTCCTGCAGCTTTAGAAATTACTGCATAACGCTCAAATGAGAAAACGATAACAACTAATAACAAACCTAATAAAACAGGTACAATTGGACCTCCTTTATAAACCATTGCCAACATATTACCTGGTAATGGATGACCAGTATTAACACCACCTTCAAAATTAGCACCATTACCCATTATGAAATTCCAAATCAACCATCCAACAAAAACACATGCTACAATAATGATTCCAGAAATCATTCCTCCACCGTTTGCGCTTTTTTCTTTTTTAACGTTTGCCATTTTTTTTAATTTTAATAGTTTTAAATAAATTATCTTAGTTATATTAAACTTGTAGTGGAGCAAATTTATATTTTTAGTTCAAATAAAAAAACTTTTTTTTATTTTATTGTCATTAAATTTATTTTAAAAACATATCTACACAACTATTTATTGCATTTATATCAGTATATGCAATTAAATTAAATGTTTCATGAGAAATAATTTACGTTTTTATGAATATTTAAAGTAATATTTCAAGATATCACTAGTCAAGCTATAAAGTAATATTTTACGATATTAACAATATAAAAGCAGGAAAACTGCATTATACACTAAAATTGTTACTTCTAGAAAAATATAATATCTTGCGGATGATATTAATTTAAACTATTATGGGTAGAAAAGAGGATTTTGTAAAACATATTTCAGAAGGATACAACTTCAAAGGAGAAAGTATCATATTAGGCGGAGCCATACTTGATGGAGAAGCACTCGCAGATGCACCTATTAAAATTCCATTAAAAACTTTAAATCGTCATGGTTTAATCGCGGGAGCTACAGGAACTGGTAAAACCAAAACAATTCAGGTATTATCAGAACAGTTGTCTAGTTATGGAATCCCAGTTTTAATGATGGACATTAAGGGGGATTTTAGCGGAATAGCAAAAGAAGGCGAAGAGAAATCATTTATTACAGAACGCCACAATAAGATTAATATCCCGTATAGCACAGCAAGCTTCCCTGTTGAATTGCTAACTTTATCTGAGCAAAATGGAGTGCGTTTGCGCGCTACTATTTCTGAGTTTGGACCCGTATTGTTTTCAAGAATTTTAAACTTAAATGATACTCAATCTGGTGTAATCTCTGTTATATTTAAATATTGTGATGATAACAAAATGCCTCTATTAGATTTAAAGGACATTAAAAAAGTAATTAACTATATTACCGAAGAAGGAAAAAGTGAGATCGAACAACATTACGGCAAGATTTCTACATCAACGACAGGAACGATATTAAGAAAAATAATTGAACTTGAACAACAAGGAGCTGATCTTTTTTTTGGTGAAATGTCATTTGATGTAGAAGATTTAATGCGTATTGATAAAAATGGGAAAGGCTACGTCAGTATTTTAAGATTGACTGACATACAAGATAAACCGAAGTTGTTTTCTACATTTATGCTAAGTCTTTTAGCTGAAATTTATCAACAAATGCCAGAAAAAGGAGATGCTGATCAACCAGAATTAGTCATTTTTATTGATGAAGCGCATTTGATTTTTAATGAAGCCAGCAAGGTTTTATTAGAACAAATTGAGACTATTGTAAAACTAATTCGTTCTAAAGGGATCGGAATTTATTTTATTACCCAAAACCCAATGGATATTCCAAGTGGAGTTTTGGCACAACTAGGATTGAAAATTCAACATGCTTTAAGAGCCTTTACGGCTAATGACCGAAAAGCAATAAAGCAGACTGCAGATAATTACCCTAGTTCTGCTTATTATAAAACTGACGAAATACTAACTAGCCTTGGAATAGGAGAAGCTCTTGTTACCGCATTGAATGAAAAAGGAATCCCTACACCTCTTGCTGCTACAATGATGCGTGCGCCCATGAGTAGAATGGACATCCTAACAGAAAGTGAAATACAGGAAATCAATATTAATTCAAAATTAGTTAAAAAATATAGCGAGCTCATTGATCGTGAAAGCGCTTATGAAATTCTAAATAAAAAAATCGCTCATGCTGAAGAAGAATTTGCAACAGAAAATCAAAAAGCAGAAAAAAAACAACCTGAAGGACCTAGTACAGCAACTGTTGTAGGCAAATCAGTTATAAAAGTACTTACAAGCGCCACTTTTATAAGAGGAGTATTTGGAGTACTAAATAAAATGTTTAAAAAATAAAAATTACTAATCCCTTTTTAAAACCTCATTTAAAAAAGGGATTTTTTTATAAAATCTAGTTATGAAAAAATACTTTATCCAAAAATCACCTTTCGTATTTCCTACTACTGATGGAAAATTAATTGAAGAGCATCATGGGCTAGTAGCAACTAATAATTCCGAAATTTCAATTGCGCACATGGTTGCACCACCACATTGGAAAGAACCTTTTCAAACTCCTGAATTTGAAGAATATACTTATATCATAAAAGGCAAAAAGCAATTTATAATTAGGGATGAGATTATTATTTTAGAAGCTGGACAATCTATCAAAATAGATAAGAACACACGAGTTCAGTATTCTAATCCTTTTGATGAAATATGCGAATATATTGCCATTTGTACTCCAGCATTTTCTATAGAAAAAGTTAATAGAGAAGAATGAATCTTTTAAAAATTATATCTTTATACCTATAACTAAAAAGGCATGAAAATTCAAAAAAAAATTATAATTGTTGGAGCTGGTTTTGCTGGCTTGCGTTTGGCTCAGGATTTACAAAATAGCGACTTTGATGTATTATTAATTGACAAGAACAATTATCATCAATTCCAGCCATTAATGTATCAAGTAGCAACTGCAAGGCTTGAACCTGCAAGCATCTCTTTTCCATTAAGAAAAGTATTTCAACACTCTAAAAACGTGAGAATTAGAATCGCGAGTGTTTTAGGTGTAGATACACAAAATAAAATATTAAAAACGTCAATAGCTGATTTTGATTACGATCATCTTATCATTTCATTTGGTTGTTCAACCAACTATTTCGGAAACGCTGAAATAGAGAAATTTGCTTACCCAATGAAATCTGTTCCTGAGGCTATCCAATTGCGAAATCATATCTTACAGACATTTGAAGACGCTTTAATGGTAGATGGAGACCAATTACAAGCTTTAATGAATTTTGTAATTGTAGGAGGTGGACCAACAGGTGTAGAACTTGCTGGTGCATTAGCAGAAATGAAAAGAAATATTCTTCCTAAAGATTATCCAGATAAGGATTTCTCTAAATTGACTATTTATTTGCTTGAGGGATCACCTAATGTTTTAAACCCAATGAGTGGTGACTCACAAAAAATGTCACGAAAATATTTAGAGGAATTGGGTGTAATTGTAAAAACAAGTTCAATTGTAAGTAAATATGATGGTAAAATAGTCACTTTGCAAAGTGGAGAAATCATCGAATCTAATAACGTAGTTTGGGCAGCAGGAATAGTTGGAAATACTCTTGAAGGAATTCCTTCGGAATGTATCACGAGAGGCAATCGATTTCTTGTTAATCGATTTAATGAAGTAGAAAATCTAAACGGCGTTTACGCTTTAGGTGATATTGCTTTTATGTCTACTCCTAAATACCCAAATGGGCATCCACAAGTTGCTAGTGTAGCGATTGAACAAGCTAAAGTATTGGCCGAAAACTTTAAACGAAGTATAAAAAACAAACCTAGAATCGAATATGAATATCACGATAAAGGTTCAATGGCAACTGTTGGAAAAAGAAAAGCTGTAGTCGATTTGCCTAAATTTAGTTTTCAAGGTAGATTAGCTTGGTTCACTTGGATGTTTATTCACTTAATGTTAATTTTAAGTGTAAAAAACAAACTATCTATTTTTATCAATTGGATGTTTAGTTACTTTAATAACGACAGTACATTACGAGTCATATTAAAATCTGCTTCAAAAAATAAATAAACTAAAAAGGCTCTGAAAAATCAGGGTCTTTTTTATTTATAACCAATATTTATACTTCCTTTTAAAAATAAAAAACTTATCTGTTTCGAGAATTTAGAAACTAAATTTCCTTTCCGTTTAAAATGTTTTAAGCCTTTCTAATCAGTTATTTATTATTTATATGTAAATATTCTTTATTTATTATTAAATGATATGTTCATAAATGGTAAGAAAAAAACTTTCAAAAGCGCAATTAAATTAAAATTCTCATTTCATAACCAAGTAAATTAATGTAAGAAAAAATATCGTTTTTTTTAATTAAACTGACAACCATTCTCCCTTAAATATGTATTTTTGATGACTAAATTTCTCTTTTAAATTTATAACATTAAAAACAAAGTATTTTTTTTATTACTAAAAATTTAAAGAATTTATTAATACTCTATTGAAAAGAGAAGTAAAATATTGACCATTAACAGAATTACAGCTAAATTAAAATGAAAAAAACAATACTTTTATTATGTTTATTATACGCAGGAAACCTATTTTCTCAAGCCTGGGATGAAACTTTTGATGCTAAATATTCTATTGGAGCCACAATTCAAAATAAAGGAATAGGCGCTGAAATTGGTAGTGAGATAGGCATTTCAAATTACTTATCAGTAGCAATCAATATTGGTTATGTAATAAAGACAGAACCTTTAGAGCCCATTTATGATGCTTGGGGTATAAATATTAATAATAGTAAAAATGCTGATTCATTTGAAAAAATGAATATGGCTGCATCACTTAATCTTCACCTTACCCCTTTTTTCAAAATGGATGGAGAGAAGATAGACATGTCAGTCGGTGGAGTAGTCGGAATTAATGGTATTGGTGGACAAGCAGGATTTAAATATTATTTTTCAGAAAATTTTGGACTCTATTTTAGCGGATATTGTCCCATAGTTAAAAAGAGATTCTTTATAGAAGAATCATCTGCAAGAATTTATTATGATTTTTACACTCAGCTTGTTGCAAGCCTTGGTATTTCTTTTAGTCTATAAATTAAATTGATTGATTACTTTTTGATTTATCAGAACATAAAGTAGGTTTTCAATGAAGACTAAATTTAGTTTTGAACCATTACAATTGTAATACAACTAGTATTGTGTTACTTACAGATATAAAAAAAGGGTTCTGAATTTTCAGAGCCCTTTTTATTTACTTTAATAATTCTAAAATCTTATTTTCAACTGCTATTGAATCCCAGATTTTATCAATATTATCCATTTTCAATACTTGTTCCATTATTTCGTTTTGATAATCACCTATCGCTAATGCTTCAGCATAAGGACGATCACTAAAAGTGACTCTACTGTATAATGGAATCCATTTTTCAGGATGTTTGTCTGAGAACCATTTTTCAATTTTCTTCTGTAAAAGGAAATTTTCATCTGCAGTTTTAGAACTCATTTCTAAAAAATTACGATAAGAAAGTTCCGCAATAGCATCTGCATTTGGTTTGCGTGATTTTTCATATTCTGAAAAAATAGTTACCCAATCATCGTCATATTTTTCGATCATCTCATGAAGCACAGTAATGTCTTCAAAACCAGCATTCATTCCTTGTCCATAAAAAGGAACAATAGCATGGCTTGAATCACCTATTAAGGCCACTTTGTCTTTATATGTCCAAGGAAAACATTTCATGGTAACCAGCGTGCTTGTAGGATTATTGAAAAAATCTTCGGTAAGTTTCGGGATTACATCAATTGTATCTGGCAAATTTTTCTCAAAAAAGGCTTCAACAGATGCTTTGTCTTTTAATGACTCAAAGGAGTTTTCCCCTTTAAAAGGCATAAATAAAGTGCACGTAAAACTACCATCAAGATTTGGCAATGCAATTAACATATACTCGCCTCGTGGCCAGATATGGAAAGAATTTTTATCTAATTTATGTGTTCCATCATGGTTTGCAGGAATGTTTAATTCTTTATAACCAATAGGTAAAAATTCTTGCGAATAATCAAACATACTTTGACGCTGCATGCGGTGACGAATTCTAGAGAACGCACCATCTGCACCAAAAACAATATCGTATTTTTTATCCTCCCAAGCACCACGTTCTGTCTCGCCACTGTGAAGTGTTGCATCATCAAGAGAAACATCCCAAATTTTTTGCTCAAAAAAGAATTCTGCTCCTTCGGCTTCCGCCAAATCAATCATTTTTCTATTCAAAACTCCTCTAGATATAGAGTAAATTGATTCTCCTTCTTGACCGTAATTCTGAAAATTTAGTTTGTCTACTAAATGGATAGCCCGTTTATCCATTGGAATTGCTATTTCTCGTATTACATCACCAATATTAACTGCATCAAGCGCTTTCCAGCCCCGATTAGACATCGCTAAATTAATAGAGCGACCTGAAAATTGTATTTTTCTAATATCTGGACTGCGATCATAAACATGAACTTCATGACCTGCTCTACGTAGATAAATAGCTAATAAAGATCCTACTAATCCAGAACCTACAACAGCTATTTTTTTTGAATTTTGCATTAATTATATTTAAAAAGTTCTACGAAATTACTAATTTAAAACTGGAAGAGCTTTGAACTATTTCTTTTTAACTGGCATAAATACCAATTTTGTTGAAGTTCTAACTATCTCCTCTTTATTTAGCATCATTCGTCTGAATTTACCCGCATTATAAAGTTCTGCTTGATCGCTATAATGTGCGCTTAATGGATTTCCTGATTGACCTGTAGGCAAAATGCTCCAACTATTTTCTATGTCAGAAAAGTCAACAATTCTCCTAGTAGAAGGGCCGCCTTTTACTTTATAATTTCCATTAGCCGTAAAATCAAAGAATAAATTATTAATAACCTCTGTAGAACCTGACACTTCGTAAGGTCCAACATTAAAAAATCCTCTAAGAGCAGCAACTTTTCCTAATGGATGCTCATGCTCTACGGTATGAACTTTATTCCAAGTCCAATCTGCAACCTTATTTCCTAGTTGTTTTTCAAGAGCTACTATAGATTCTTTATATGATTTTGATATGATTTGACTTCTTGTTTCCTTACTATTTTTGGTTCTTATATCATCCCACCAAAGCGATTTTTCATTCGTAATTTGTTTGGCTATAATTTGCTTTACAACATGCGTTCCTAAAAATTGCTGAAAATTTTCAGAACCTAATTCATCTTCAAACGTATTTTTTAAATAATTAAAAATCCATTTATTATAAATGGTCGGTGCTACATCATTTAGATTATTAGAACCTTTCCAATCTTTTAAAACAACTAACGCTTGCTTCTCTGTTTCCGAAAGTGATTTCTCCTCTATATTTGAAATTAAATTGGCAACTACATCAGGAGCAACGGCTGATGTGTTGTCAAAAATCATAGTTCCTACAGCTGCCATATCCCAGTCTGATTTAGGATCTAGTAATTGCGTAATTCTTTTAGCACGGTCTTCTGGTAGATAATAACCAGGATAATTATAACCTTCAATAGCTTCGGGTTGATTGTTAGCTGAATAAACATAATTCCACCTTGGGTTTTCAGCAGATGGATTTTTAGAAAAATCTAAATATTCCTTAATGTCCTCTTTACCACTAGCTCCATCCAAAACAAAATTAGTATTTACTCCTTCATTGTGCTTGTATAATTTTCCTGTTGCCCACCAGGCTACATTTCCTTTTGCATCTCCATACATAACATTTAGGCCTGGAGCAGCAATTAATGAAACTCCTTTTTGAAAATCTGCTATGCCGTTAGCATGTGATAATTGATACACTGCTTCTAAAATCTTAATAGGTTGTTGGGTGTAAATCCAAGACATTGCCACAGGTTTGTCTGTTTGCAATACTTCAATTAAATCATTTACAACAGGACCATGACGCGTTATTTTTACATTTAAAGCAACATCTTTAGCATCTTTTACTTTGATTGTTTTTTTTCGTACCTCATAGGCACTATATCCATTTGGAGTTTTATATAAATTGCCGTCGTTGGGATTGTTCTCTTCCTGATAGAGATCAACATCATCATTTTCAAACATTGTTAATCCATAAGCATATTCTCTATTATGTCCCAATAACGGAAAAGGTGTTCCTGCCAAATACGAACCATATAACTCAAATTCTGGAGTTACAATATGTGCCTCATACCAAGTTCCTGGCTGAGAAAAACCAATATGAGGATCATTTGCAAAAATAACTTTCCCATTTTTTGTTTTCTTAGGTGCAATTACCCAACTGTTACTTCCTATAAAAGGAGAAACGGGTGATTTATCTAAAAGAGCGGCAATTGTTTTTGATATTGCAGCATATTCTTGGGGTCTGTCTTTTACATTTTTTATTTTTGTAGTGTTAAATGAACCATCCAGACCAAAATCCTTTAGATAATCCATGCCAAACTTATTTCTTATGTCCGTCATAAGAGGGTCTGATTTTTGGGCAATTGCAAAACTAAAAGACATATATCCAAAAATATTATAGACATCTTTTATGGTGAATTTTTCTTTTTTAATACCTAATATACTAAATTCAACTGGAGTTTTTCCCTCCTCTAAATATTGATTTATACCGTCTAAATAGGACATAGTCAATTGATATTCTGGACTATTTTTATCTAAGGCTTCTATTGCTTTCGCAGAAGCCTCTTCAATTCCTAGACCCGCAAAGAATTGATCATTTTTTAAGGTTACAGATCCAAAAATAGCAGATAAACGACCTGAAGCAATTCTACGCATTACTTCCATTTGCCACAATCGATCTTGCGCATGCACGTAACCCAAAGCAACCATTGCATCCTTTGAATTAGCAGCATAAATATGCGGCACACCAAATTCATCAAAATAAACCGTTGTTTCTTTGTTAATATTTTTTAATTGTTGCTTTCCTTCATATTGGGGTTTTAAATAAAAACCATAAATAAATGCGGCAACCACAGTTAGGATAACCAATGAAAGTAAAACGAGAAGAATCTTTTTAAATATTTTCATCTTTAGATATATTGAAAAACAAATATATAGGATTTAAAACTATTTTTTTACGCAGTTTGAAAGAAACAAATTTAAATAATTTAACGATCTATTTTAAATTTTGTTTAATTTATTTTAAAATTAATTAAACAAAAAGTATCTTTGTTTTAAATTATACGACTTATGAAACATATTTCTAGAGATGATATTTCTCAAATGGAGAAAATAGAAAGATTAAATCTGATCAATTCTTGCACAGGATATAAATCAGCTAACCTAATAGCTACAAAATCTCTGGATGGAGATTCAAATGTTGCCATATTTAGCAGTGTAACCCATCTAGGAAGTAATCCTGCAATGATTGGTTTTATTATGCGACCTACAACTGTCCCAAGAGACACCTACAAAAACATCAAGGAAACTGGTTTTTTTACAGTAAATCACATTACATTGGATATGATAAAAGACGCGCATCATACTTCTGCCAATTATGAATGCGGTGTTTCGGAGTTTGACAAAACCAATTTAGAAGAAGAGTATAAAAAAAATATAAATATTCCATTTGTCAAAGGGAGTCCTGTTCAGCTATATTGCAAATACATTAATGAATATTATATCAAGGAAAATGATACAATTCATGTAATTGCATCTATTGAAAATCTATTTTTTGAGGAAGAATTAGAACATAAAGACGGCTGGTTACAAATTGACAAAGGAAATGTTGTGGCGCTAAATGGTCTTGATGGGTATTGTTTACCCAAATTAATAGAGCGTTTTCAATACGCACGAAAAGAAATTCCTAGCACGCCTTTTCCAAAAAACTAACATGAGAAAACTGCGATTAATTCTTGGCGATCAGTTAAATTCAGAGCATTCCTGGTTTCAAAAAACAGATGAAAACACACTGTATGTTTTGGCAGAAATGCGTCAAGAAACCGATTATGTAAAACATCACATCCAAAAAGTTGTAGCATTCTTTTTGTCGATGAGAAATTTTTACACACATATAAAAAGTAAAGGACATAAATCCATTTACTTTGAAATTTCTGATATTGAAAACCCACAAAATTTAGAAAAAATCATTTCTAAATGTATTGAAAAATATAGAATTCAAAAATTTGAATATCAATTGCCGGATGAATTTCGATTAGACGAAGAGCTAAAAAAGATTTGCTCTAATTTAACCATACCATCAGAGGCTTTTGACACGGAACACTTCTTTACCAATAGGACTGAACTTTCAGAGTTTTTTGAGGGTAAAAAGCTACTCTTGATGGAGAACTTTTATCGTTATATGCGCAAAAAGCATCATATTCTTATGGATGGATCAACACCTTTAGGCAATCAGTGGAATTTTGATGCTAGTAATCGTAAGAAATACAAAGGTGAAGTTGCAGTTCCTTCAGAAAAAAAATTCCAAAAAGAGGTCTCAGAAATAGTTCAGCAAATCAGAGAAGCAGAAATTTCGACTATTGGTAATATTGAATTAAACAGTTTCAGTTGGCCCACTTCACGCGAACAAAGTTTAGAAGTAGTAGATTACTTCTGTAAAAATTTATTAAAACATTTTGGCGATTATGAAGATGCGATGCACACCGATGAAAAATTTCTTTTTCATTCTCGCTTGTCCTTTGCGATGAATTCAAAAATGATTTCTCCCAAAGAAGTTATTGAAATCGTAATTTCATATTATCACAAGAACGAATCTAATATTACAATTTCACAAATTGAAGGCTTTGTGCGTCAAATATTGGGTTGGCGAGAATATATTAGAGGTATTTATTGGAAAGAAATGCCAAACTACGCTCGAATGAATGTCTTGAATAATACCAATAAATTACCTGATTTTTTCTGGACAGGAAAAACAAAGATGAATTGTATGAGTCACGCGATTAATCAAAGTTTAGACGACGCTTATGCACACCACATACAACGTTTAATGGTTATTGGTAATTTTACCTTACTCACGCAAATACATCCTGACCAAGT
Organism: Flavobacterium pygoscelis; assembly: GCF_023162025.1. Lineage (NCBI taxonomy): Bacteria > Pseudomonadati > Bacteroidota > Flavobacteriia > Flavobacteriales > Flavobacteriaceae > Flavobacterium > Flavobacterium pygoscelis. Next base: position 21,119 of record NZ_JALNUB010000015.1, read on the forward strand.
AGACGCTTGGTATCTGGGCGTTTATATTGACGCCATCGAATGGGTCGAATTACCTAATACACGTGGTATGTCTCAATATGCTGATGGCGGCATTATAGCAACTAAACCCTACGTTTCGTCAGGTAGTTATATCAATAAAATGAGTAATAACTGCGCCAAATGCTATTATAATGTAAAAGATAAATTTGGAGAAAAAGCATGCCCTTTTAATACATTGTATTGGAATTTTCTAGACGAGAAAAAAGAATATTTCAAAGGAAATCAACGAATGGGGATGATGCTAAATATGTTGAATAAAATAAGTCCTGAAGAACTGTATAAAATTAAAATAAAAGCAAATGAAATAATTGAAAATATGGATTCTTACTAAATCATTGAATAAACAAAAAAAGAGTGTTTGAATTCTTTATGAACCCAAACACTCCTCTTTGTATTTAATAAAAACTCTAGTTCTTTTTCTTTCCATCTATAATTGCTCCTGTACCAGCACCAACTCCTGCTCCTGCAATACCACCTATTATAGCTCCTTCTCCTTTTCTCTTACTTATAATTGCTCCTGTTGCAGCTCCTACACCAGCTCCAATCACAGCTCCTTTTGCAGTATTACTCCAACCTTTCTTTTTAGTTGTAGTAGAACTTGTTGTAGTAGTTGTTTGTGCAGGCGCCTGATGATTTACTACAATTACTTCTTTTTTAGTTTCAACCTTAGCTTCTTCCACTTTTGCCATCTCTACTTGCATAGAATCAATCACTCTTTGTTTTTCTAAAACAACTTTCATAGAATCAACGGTTGCTTCTTTAGCCACTTGAACATCATTTTTTCCTTGATTTTGACAAGAAACGATCAATAAAGACGCTAAAAATAAGTATAATGCTTTCATAATTTTAATTTTAATAATATATACCGCAAAGAAACATATTATACATTTAATAAAGGTTATATAATTACAGGGAATGCTTATATAATTATAGTAAATCCTTATATAATTTTAGCTTAAGTTCTATTGGCATTAAAAATAGTTGTTAATTTAGAATATAAAATGAAAAATAGTAGTTTTATATTACTTATAAAAGCTAAGAAATTAAAAATTCATGACTACCTTAAAAAAAATCGTGCTCGTTATAGTTAGTCTAATTACTATAATTGTACTTCTAAATTTTGGATTAAATTTTTGGATTGACAGACAACTTCCTAAAATTATTTCTGAAAACAATCCAACTCCATACGCCTTTACTTATAGCGACTTAAAAGTTGATCTTTTATCAAAAAACATCAAAGCATCTCATTTAACTATTAGTCCTAAAAGTAGATCACAAGACAGTTTAAAAAAAATTGGAATTTATGCTAAAATAGAGTCTATAGAAATCATCGATTTTAAAATTTGGGATCTTGTTTTCAGCAAACGCATCAAAGCAAATAGTATAAAAATAAATTCTCCAGAAGCATTCCTGTATAAAAACACTGAGAACGCCATTAATGATTCTAAAAATATAGGCTCAGAAGTTGTTAAACCATTTGAAGAAATTATAGTTGTTTCAAAAATGGAACTGAATAAGGGTAGCGTAACTTTTATATATACAAAAACTAAAAAACCCATTTTAAGTCTCAAAAATCTGAATTTACAAATTGATGGGATTGTTATCACAGATGATATATTAAAACAAAAAATTCCTTTTCAGTATAAAACCTATGAATTAACCACTGACAGCATCTATTATAGAGTAAGTAATGTTTACCATCTTAGAGCTAACAATTTTAAAGCAACTACAGAAAATATAACTTTAAAAAAATTCGAATTAATTCCAGAATACAGCCGTAGCGAATTTGTTAAGAAATTAGACAAAGAGAAAGATCTTTTTACATTGCGATCCGAAAGTATTGCAGTAAATGCTATGGATTGGGGATTTAAGGATGATAAACTTTTTTTCAACGCTAATTCGGTTAAAATTGATCAATTAGCAGCAAACATTTACCGAAATAAATTACCAGCTGATGATTTGAGTAAAAAACCTTTATACAGTAAACTGCTACGGGATTTAAAATTCCCTCTAAAATTAGATACATTAGCCATACGAAATTCTGTTTTAGTCTATGAAGAAGAATTGAACTTTCAGAAAGGTCCAGGAGTATTGAAATTTAATAATTTTAATCTAACCGCAACACATATTCAAAGTGGTTATGGTCAAAAAAAGTTAAAAAATGTCAATATTGACATTGATTGCAAATTCATGAAAAACTCACCTTTTAAAGTGAACTGGACATTTAATGTTCTAGACAAACAAGATCGTTTTATAATGCATGGTGAAGTTTCAAATTTAAACACCAACGATTTATATCAGTTTACTAAACCTTACATTAATGCAACAACTCAAGGAATATTTGACAAATTAAAATTTACTATAAAAGGAAATGATATTAATTCCTATGAAAATGCTTCTCTACAATACCATGATTTAAAAGTGACATTATACAAAAAAGGGAAACCAGAGCAGAAAAATAAAATTAAAAGCGCATTGGCCAATTTAATTCTTAAAAATGATTCTAAAGGAGAAGAAATACAAACTAAAGCAACTGTTGAGCGTGTGCAAGAAAAATCCTTTTTCAATTTTTTATGGATTAATATTGCAGCGGTACTAAAACAAATTTTAATATAAAATTGAACAACGGGTTTAGAAATAATTTATTCCTAAACCCGTTGTTGGTTTAATTAAAAAAATGGAATTTATTTACCTCACTTCTTGAATACCTCTTTTTAATATTTGACCAAAAGAATACATATCAACAAAAGAGCTATATAAAGGTACTGGTGCTAAACGGATAACGTTAGGTTCGCGCCAATCCGTAATCACTCCGTTTTTCATTAGATAATCAAATAAGCTTCGTCCTTCACCATGAAGTAAAACTGACAATTGGGATGCTCTTTCTAATGGATTTGAGGGCGTAATTATTTCAAAATTTCCATCAAGTTCTTTAGCAATTTCTTTTAGGATAAATTCTAAATAAGAGGTAATTAAATCTCTTTTCTGAATTAAAGCATCCATTCCTATTTCATCAAACATTTCTACCGATGCTAAATAAGGCGCTAGCGAAAGAATTGGAAGATTGCTTATTTGCCAACCATCGGCGCCATGAACCGGATTAAAAACAGGTTCCATTTTAAAACGGCGTTCTTTATTATGTCCCCACCAACCTGCAAATCGTGGTAATTGGTCATTATGATGGTGTTTTTCGTGAACAAAGCATCCTGAAGCATTTCCAGGTCCCGAATTCATGTATTTATAACTGCACCAAGCTGCAAAATCTACATTCCAATCGTGGAGTTCTAATTTCACATTTCCTGCAGCGTGTGCTAAATCCCAGCCAACATAAGCTCCTACTTTATGACCTGCAGCTGTAATCGTTTTCATGTCAAAAACTTGTCCCGTGTAATAATTTACTCCGCCTATTAAAACCAAAGCTAACTCGTCTCCTACTTCTTCAATTTTAGCCAAAATATCTTCTAAACGAATATTATGTTCGCCATCACGACGTTTAATTTCAACAATGGTGTCATCCATTTTATAGCCATGAAAATGAACTTGGCTTTGAAACATATATTGATCTGATGGAAATGCCTTTTCTTCGCAAATAATTTTAAATCTGGTTTTTGTAGGTCTGTAAAAAGAAACCATCATTAAATGAAGATTTACAGTTAACGTATTCATTACCGTAACTTCAGAAGGCAAAGCGCCTACTATTTTGCTCAAAGGATTGGCAAAACGTTCATGATAATCCCACCAAGGTTTTTCAGCATAAAAGTGTCCTTCAACGGCAAGATTTGCCCAATCGTTCATTACTTCATCAACATATTTTTTTGTACGCTTGGGTTGCAAACCCAGAGAATTTCCTGTAAAATAAATTACTTTTTCTTCATTAACTTTAGGATAAATAAACTCCTGTTGGTATTTGTTTAAATCATCTTTTGCATCTAATTCTTTGGCAAATTCAAGCGTATTTTTGAAAGTCATCTTTTATATTTTGAAATGTAAAAATAACAAAAAAGAAAATAAACGAAAGTTAATTTTAACAGGAATAAAAAACAAATTCTTAAATAGTAATTCAAATCCTACTAACAGTGGCCTAATAATTGATTATATTTGATTAACTATAAATCATAGATCTAATGCTTAAAAACAGTTTAAACGTAATTATTATAGCTCTAGCTGTGGTGATTTCCTCCTATTTATTTTCGAATGCTTTTCAGAATCGAAACAAAAGTAATGATACAATTAGTGTAACAGGATCAGGAAAGAAAGATTTTGTCTCGGACTTAATTGTTTGGAGTGGTTCTTTTTCTAAAAAAAGCATGACTTTGAAAGAAGCCTATGCTGCATTAGATTCTGACAGAGAAAAAATAAAAACTTACTTATCCGGAAAAGGGATTGCAGCTAATGAAATGGTATTTTCGGCAGTGAGTTTTAACAAGGATATCGAAACTACGTACAATGAAAATGGTACAACTCGCCAACAAATTTTTACCGGTTTTACCTTGACACAAAGTGTAAGCATTCAGTCTAAAGAAGTTAATAAAGTAGAAGAGTTATCAAGACAGTCAAGTGAGTTAATTAATTCTGGAGTCGAATTTTATTCTAATGCACCAGAGTATTACTATACTAAACTGGCGGAATTAAAAATAAAAATGATTGCTGAAGCTACTAAAGATGCTAGCGTAAGAGCAAAAAGTATTGCTGAAAATGCCGATGCCAGTCTAGGAAATCTAAAAAAATCAGATATGGGTGTTTTTCAGATAACGGGTCAAAACTCTTCAGAGGACTTTTCATATGGAGGTTCCTTTAACACGCAGTCTAAAAATAAAACTGCTAATATTACTGTTCGTTTAGTGTATCAAGTGAATTAAATAATTCTCATTGAAGTACTATTTATCCTTTTTAATATAAATTGTGTGAGTGATGGAAGTGGCATCCTTTGTTTTCTTGATAAAGAAAATAAAGATATAGCGTACAGCACGACCCTTGGGGCACACCAAAAAAAAACTCGCCAATATTGACGAGTTTTTTTTTTGAAATCTAAAATATTTTTAGACTATATAATTAACATAGCATCTCCGTAAGAATAGAATTTGTATCCTTCTTCGATTGCTTCTGCGTAAGCTTTCTTCATTAAATCATGTCCGCAAAATGCAGAAACCATCATCAATAATGTTGATTTTGGCGTATGAAAATTAGTAATCATACAAGTTGGAATCGTAAAATCATGCGGAGGGAAAACGAATTTATTAGTCCAACCGTCAAAAGGATTCAACGTGTTTTGAGACGAAACTGAACTTTCAACAGCACGCATAGAAGTAGTTCCTACGGTACAAATACGTTTCTTTTTTGACTTAGCTTCATTTACAATGTCACACGCTTCTTGAGTAATTTTTAGTTCCTCAGAATCCATTTTGTGTTTTGATAAATCTTCAACCTCAACTGGATTAAAAGTTCCTAAACCTACGTGAAGTGTAACTTCAGCAAATTTAATTCCTTTAATTTCAAGTTTTTTCAATAAATGTTTAGAGAAGTGCAAACCTGCAGTTGGTGCTGCAACAGCTCCTTCTTCTTTTGCATAAATCGTTTGGTAACGTTCTGCATCTTCTGGCGTTACGTCTCTTGAAATGTATTTTGGTATTGGAGTTTCTCCCAATTCTGTCAATTTATTTCTGAATTCTTCGTAAGAACCGTCGTAAAGAAAACGCAATGTTCTTCCACGAGAAGTAGTATTGTCGATAACCTCGGCAACTAGCGAATCGTCATCCCCAAAATATAATTTGTTTCCGATTCTTATTTTACGTGCTGGATCAACTAAAACGTCCCAAAGTCTTTGCTCAGAATTTAATTCTCTAAGTAAAAAAACTTCGATTCTTGCTCCCGTTTTTTCTTTATTTCCATACAAACGAGCTGGAAAAACCTTCGTATTATTCAGAATTAAAACATCGCCTTCATCAAAATAATCGATAACATCTTTGAACATTTTGTGTTCTATAGTTTGCTTTTTACGATCAATAACCATTAGACGTGCTTCGTCTCTGTTTTCCGCAGGATACTCTGCAAGTAATTCTTTTGGCAAGTCGAATTGAAAATGTGATAATTTCATTTTTGTTTTTTGTTTAAAAGATTAAATCCCTCGGCAAAAATATTGCCCCAAATTATAAACTTATATAGGACTGCAAATATACGACTGTGAGATAGGCGTTGTCAAGTGTTTTGCTGTTTAATTTAAAAACTAAGTCGCAAAGTCACAAAATATCAGCTATTTAACCCGCAAACATTGACAATTATTGACTAATTTAAGAAATAAAAAAGCCTAAACTTTTCATATCTTCCCAGAAATCAGGATACGATTTTGAAACTACATCAGCGTTTTCAATTATAATAGGCACTTTTAAAGCTAAAGGAGCAAATGACATTGCCATTCTGTGGTCGTTATAAGTGGCGATTTTTACATTGTGATTAATTGTATATGATGGTTGTAATGTTAAACTATCATTCGTTACAGAAATAGTTGCCCCTAGTTTAGTAAGCTCTACTCTTAATGCTTCTAGGCGATCTGTTTCTTTTATTTTTAATGTATGAAGTCCTGTTAGATGACAACCTATTCCTAATCCTAAACAAGTTACCACAATGGTTTGTGCAATATCTGGAGTGTTATTAAGATCTAAATTTAAAATTTCAGGTTTAAAGTTTGGCACTTTACTCAAAGACAACGTATTGTTTTCGAAATTCGAAATAACGCCCATTTTCTTGTAAATTTCGACCAAAGCTGAATCGCCTTGTAAACTATTTTCTTTATAGCTCGTTAATGTAATAGAAGCCGTTTCTGATAAAGCAACCAAACTAAAAAAATACGAAGCCGAACTCCAATCGGACTCTACCACCATTTCTTTAGTTTCTACTTCTTGTTTTGGAAAGACTTTGATTATATTCCCTTCAAAACTAGTTTGGATATCAAGATCATTCAGCAAAGCTAATGTCATTTTGATATATGGAACTGAGGTGATTTCACCAACGAGAGTCAATTCAATCCCATTGTCTAATTTTGGCGCAATTAATAAAAGTGCCGAAATATATTGGCTGCTGACATTAGCAGGAATACTAACTTTATTACTTGTGATTTTTTGTCCTTTAATGCGAATAGGAGGAAAACCTTCTTGTTTTTCATAGGTAATTTGGGCACCCAATTGTTTTAGCGCATCAACCAAAACTTTAATGGGGCGTTCTGTCATTCTTTGTGAACCCGTCAAGACGACTTCACGTCCTTCTTGTGTAGCAAAATAAGCAGTTAAAAAACGCATTGCAGTTCCTGCATGATGAATATTTAGATCCCTTGTTTCTCGAGATGACAAATCAGCGTTTAATGCTTTTTGCATCACTTCACTATCATCGGAATTAGAAGTATTCGCCAAAGTGATATTAGGGAATAACGCTTGTAATAATAATAATCGGTTGGTTTCGCTTTTCGAGCCAGTAACGGGAATCTGAGCTTTTAAATTAGAATGGGTAGTTTGTAAGAGTAAATTCATGTTGTAATTATGAGTTTTGAATTTCGAATTATGGTTAGCATAATTCAAGTTTGCAATTTAACACTCCTCCTTTATAATTCATAATTTGAAAACTACAAATTACTTCAGTTTGTCGTTGTTTTTGTGACGATTTTTATCTCTAATCGACTTTAAATCTAACTTTTTATCAAAAGCGGCTTGTAGATCAATCCCGGTTTGATTCGCCAAACACAAGACCACAAAAACCACATCGGCTAATTCCTCGCCAAGATCTTTATTTTTATCACTTTCTTTCTCAGATTGTTCGCCGTAACGACGGGCAATTATTCTAGCTACTTCACCCACTTCCTCAGTAAGTTGCGCCATATTTGTCAATTCATTAAAATAACGAACGCCATGTTCTTTTATCCAATTATCTACTTCTAGTTGGGAGTTTTTTAAGTCCATATTTACTGTATTTCAATTTTATTAATTTCTTTTATCATCCTGTTTACTTCTATCAAAGTAGTTATTAATGTTTGATACTGCTTGATGTCGTTTGTTTCTAACAACTTGCGTTTTCTGTCTATTAGCCACTTTTGTGCTGGTTGAGAATTTCCGATGTATAGATTCCAAACTGCTTCAGGAATATTTCCAAAATATTGTGTGTCGTTGATAAATACTTTAGCTAGATTTTCATTACTACAATTTCCTTCGATACAATTCCCCTCCTCTGGAGGGGTGTCCGCCGCAGGCGGACGGGGTGGTCTTTCTATTTCATCACAATCAATCTCTCCATAATTTTCAATAATAAACTTTTCTAAATCATTCATCGCTTTACTCATATTCTGTAAAACATCGACAACAGGAATTCGGAATATTTTTAGACCTAAAGATTTTAAATAACGTTCTCTTTCTGCATCATACTTTTCCTTTCCTTCATGACTTACTCCATCTATTTCGACAACTAATCCTAGCTTTTTAGCGTAAAAATCAACGATGTAATTCCCAATAATTCTTTGTCGGTCAAAATCTATCTTATAAAAATGATTTTTATGTACTTGCATCCAAAACAAAACCTCTGATGAATTTTCTGCAGATCGAAGTGCTTTTGCTCTTTCTTTTAATTTTGGATTATAAGGTAAAGTTGTTATTGTGTTGTGATAAATTTTTATGTTTTTAATAGTAAAATGTGGTGGAGTTATTTTATTTATTAGTTCGCCCGTCCCAGCATAAAAAACCACCCCACACTCTGGGCACCGCTCCGAAGGAGGGGAATTCGAGATACTAAATTCCCGTCCTTTGGAGGGGTGGCTGTAAGCCGGGGTGGTATTTGCAATTTCAAATCTTATATTATCTACTAAATTATCACCCGCTAAACGAAATTGAGCAATATTATCTTCTACAAATGGACTTAACAGCAAATTTATCTCCCTCAACTCCTTTCCCAATTTTACCAATTTCCAAAAATCATTACTAACTTTTGGAAAAGGGATTTTTAGAAAATCTGCGCTAAAAGATTTCTGAAATTTTTCTTTATAAATAGCTGAAAAAGAAACAGCATAAATATAATCTAGAAAATCTATTGTGCTAAAAACTTGTTTGAAATCGTCTCTTAATTCGTCATTGTTGTTGGCAAAACAGACATTGCCATTTTCTTTTTTAGGAAGAAACTCCAAACCTAATTTTTGAGCAAATTCAGCTATGATTTCAGAGTTTAAATCAGGAATAAGCAGGGTAACTTTTTCTGTCGTTAACTCTTTATGTAAAACTGAATTTAAATTTTGAATATACTGTTCTAAAGTCATCTAGGCTGGAATTTAAAAAAGCGTAAAGAATTTATAATAAAGAATTCAACAATAACACTTGACTTATTCTTTATTCTTACTGTCAATTAGTATTGTAACCGGTCCATCATTTAGTAATGAAACTTTCATGTCTGCACCAAAAACTCCGGTTTGCACTTTCTTACCCAATTGTTTTTCCATGCATTTTACAAAGCTTTCGTACAATGGGATTGCAACATCAGGTTTTGAAGCCTTGATATAAGAAGGACGGTTTCCTTTTTTGGTATTGGCGTGTAACGTAAATTGGCTCACTACAATTACATCACCATTACTCTCTTTTACGGAAAGATTCATTACTCCATTCTCATCACCAAAAATTCTAATATTGGCTATTTTAGCAGCAAGCCAATCAATGTCTTCTTGATTATCGGCATCTTCGATACCAACTAACACCAACAAACCTTTCTGAATATCAGCGACTACTTTTGAATCAATGGTAACTGAGGCAGAAGATACTCTTTGGATTACTGTTTTCAATTTTTGATATTTAAGATTTACGGCAGGATTTACTCTCTTGTTTTATCGCTAATTATTCGATCTTCATTGTGAATATCGGTTCTATAATTTTCATCGTCCCCTTCTAAAATCTTTAGGTAACTATTGTATCGGGACCATGCAATTTCATCTCTTTCTAAAGCTGCTTTAATGGCACAATGCGGTTCTTCTTTATGCAAGCAATTATTGAATTTGCACTGCTCTTTTAATTTGAAAAACTCCGGGAAATAGCCACTAATTTCTTCTTTTTCCATATCAACGATTCCGAAACCTTTGATTCCAGGAGTGTCGATAATTTTAGCATCAAAAGACAAATCATACATTTCTGCAAAAGTCGTCGTATGTTGTCCTTGTTTACTTGCTTCCGAAATCGTTTTTGTTTTTAGATGTAAAGTAGGTTCCATTGCATTTACCAAAGTCGATTTTCCTACGCCAGAGTGTCCTGAAAACATACTTACTTTACCGATCATCATTTCCTTCAGCTCATCAATTCCTTTCATTTCTGTCGATGAAACGCGCAGGCATTTATATCCAATCTCCTGATAAACGTGTTGCATGTACAATTGTTCATCAAGCGTAGCTTCATCAAAAGTATCTATTTTATTAAAAACTAAGATCGTTTCAATTCCATAAGCTTCCGCCGTTACCAAAAAACGATCAATAAAATTAAAAGTAGTTGGTGGATTATTAATGGTGATTAATAAAAAAACACGATCAATATTAGAGGCAATAATATGCATTTGATGAGATAAATTCACTGACTTACGAACGATATAATTTTTACGTTCATGAATATGGTGAATTGTTCCTGTAATAGTATCTGAGGATTCTTCTAATTCATAATCTACGATATCGCCCACGGCAATAGGATTGGTACTTTTAATTCCTTTGATTCTGAATTTCCCTTTCATACGGCATTCTATAAAATCTCCTTGATCAGATTTTACGGTGTACCAACTTCCTGTAGATTTATATACTAGTCCTGTCATGTAGGCTTTTTGATTGAAGATTAACGATTGCTGATTTCTAATTTAAAATCTATCGATTTGCAAAGGTAAATAATTTAAGATTGAGGAGTAAGGATTTTAGACTTATGATTCTAAACAATATCTAAATAAAAAATCCCAAAATGTATAATCCTGGGATTTTTCTTTAAGTTCCATTTTATCGGCTCACAAAAGTAAAAATCGTTAACCTAAAACTGTTATTTTTTAAACGTTTACTATTTTTTCTTGGTGACCAATACTTTCCTGGTGAATTGCTTTGAACATTCTAAGTACAAACTCTTCTGTCAAACCTCTTTTTTCTCCTTCAAGGATCATTTTCCCAAGGATTTCATTCCAACGTGTATTTTGAAGTACCGCAACATTAGCGTCTTTTTTCACCTGTCCTATTTCGTCAGCTACTTTCATACGCTTTCCTAATAAGTCTAGTAAATTAGTATCTAAAACATCAATATTCGCTCTCAGTTTTTTCATTTTCTGAGTGTATTCATCTGATGCATCATCTTGTTTTCTTACTCTCAAATCCTTGAAAATTTGTTTCAAAGCATCAGGTGTTACTTGCTGCGCAGCATCACTCCAAGCATTATCTGGATCCGTATGTGTTTCGATAATCATACCATCATAATTTAAATTTAGCGCTTCCTGTGTTACTTCAAGAATCATTTCTCTGTTGCCAGTAATATGTGATGGATCAATGATTAAAGGTAAATCTGGAAATTTATTTTGCAAGTCAATAGCAATTTGCCATTCTGGAATGTTTCTGTATTTTGTTTTTTCGTACGTAGAAAAACCTCTGTGAATTACTCCTAATTTTTTGATTCCAGCAGCATGCAAACGTTCTACACCACCCAACCACAAAGCCATATCAGGATTTACGGGATTTTTGATCAAAACAATTTTATCCGTTCCCGCTAATGTATCAGCAATTTCCTGAACAGCAAACGGATTGGCAGTCGTACGAGCACCAACCCATAAAACATCGATATCATATTCTAAAGCTAATTTACAGTGAGCAGCAGTAGCCACCTCAGTTCCCATCAGCAAACCCGTTTCTTTCTTAGCTTTTACTAACCATTTCAATCCAATTTCTCCAACACCTTCAAATCCTCCTGGACGCGTTCTTGGTTTCCAGATTCCCGCTCTAAAAATACTGACATCTGAGTTCTTCAGTTCATGTGCAATTTTCAACACTTGCTCTTCTGTTTCCGCACTACAAGGACCTGCTATTACTAGAGGATGTGTTAAATTAAAATCATTTAACCACGTTCTCATTTCTTTATTATTTTCCATATTTTCTAAATTTATCCCCACCCTAACCC
>NZ_JALNUB010000016.1:0-20052 GCF_023162025.1 Flavobacterium pygoscelis
TATAAATTATAACAATGAAATATTTAATCACTATTTTATTTTTTGTCTTACTTGGATGTAAAAGTGCTCAGCAAATCAATAAACAAAATGTTGAAAATGCGATTACAAAAAATGCGTTTCAGTTATTAAATGACAAAAGATTTCATTCTGTTTCCGTTGCAGTGTATAAAGATGGGGAATCAACAATAAAACATTTTGGAGAATTAACTATCGGAAAAGGAAACAAACCAAACGATTCTACTCTTTATGAAATAGCTTCTGTAACTAAAACTTTTACAGGTTATATAGCCGCGAAAGCCGTACTTGATAAAAAAATAAATTTAGATGATGATATTAGGAACTACCTTGATGAACCTTATCCCAATTTAGAATTTAAAGGTGAACCTATAAAAATAAAACACCTCATTACACACACAAGTGGATTTCCTAATATACCAATAAAAAGTGAAAATAAAAAGGCGTTTTTTGAAGGATTAAAACAAATAAAAATTGAAACGAAACCTGGAGAAGTATATTTTTATTCAAACACAGCTCCAGAGGTGACAGCATATATACTTGAAAAAGTGTATAAAAAACCATTTGAAGAATTGGTAACTGAATTTATTTTGAAACCAAATAAAATGAACCTAACCAAGTTTACACTCAATGAAAATGACAGAATAAGATTGGTAAAAGGTTATAATGATAAAAACGAGTTAATGCCTAACTTCAATAGAACTTTATGGGGCGGAATTTCAGGATTGCACTCTACGACTCCGGATTTAGTAAAATATATGAAATTGCAGCTAGATCAATCAAATCCTATTGTCAACGAATCTCATAAAAAATTGTTTAAAGAAGGTTCGGATTTTTGGGAAGGCTATCATTGGTACATCATAGAAAATGGTGATGAATTAATTATAAGACATCACGGAGGAATCTACGGAATGCAGAATTGGTTTGTGATTTATCCTAAACAAAATATAGGAATATCCATATTGACAAATGCTAGCTTTGATGGAACAGGAGATATATTAGAAAAAGTACTTGATAATTTGTATAATGAGATAAATGTAAAGTAAAAATAAACAGCACATAACCGTCGTTTGGCAATGTTGCGGGATTTGGTTAATTTGAAGAGGGTTTTGTAATTGGAAAATTAGTCATTAACCGCAAGATTAGGCTTCCTTAATCCGCCACATCGCCAAGTGACCAAACGTTATGTGTAACCTGCCCGCAACAGGCTAAAAATGAATCATATAATTATTTAAAATACTAAAAAACAATATTGCTAATAACTTTGTAATTTATGTTTAAAGCAGATAATATTATTATAAAAATAGCAAATTCAATTGACTTAGAAGGGATTGTTAAACTTCAATCTGAAAATCAAAATTCCAAAGGAGGAACTTTATCAAGCGAATTGAATATAAATCAAATTGAGGAAATGATGAAAGATATGCCTCAAATTGTAGCTTATATAAATCAAGAAATAGTTGGTTTTCTTTTAGCAACATCACAAGCTGTTCATGAAAAAAGGAGTGTTCCAATTGTTGATGAAATGTTTAAGTCTTATCAAGGTAATATTGACTCATACATTTATGGCCCTGTCTGCGTTAGTAAAACACAACGTGGAAAAGGCGTTGCTCAACTTATGTTTAAAGAACTTTTACTTCAAGAACCAAATCGGGAAGGAATTCTATTCATTGAAAGTAACAATGAAGCTTCTTTAAGAGCGCACATAAAAATGGGAATTAAAAAAGTTGGCAATTTTAACTTTAATAATAAAGACTTTAATGTGTTTGCATATTAATTTTCGCCAAGTGCACGTAAAAGTGGCTACACGTATTTTTAATATCTAATTGATATAATTTTAAAAGTTTTTTCTGTATTTTCCAATTTCAGTATTGCAATGTCACCTACCTTTTTATCTATCATAATTTTTGCTACAGGAGAGTTAAATGCTATTTTCCCTTTTGCAATATTTGCCTCATCTACTCCTACAATTTTATAGTTATTAATTTGAGGATCTAAGTCTACGCTAAAGAAGACTTCAGCTCCAAAACAAACCTTACTTTTTGGCTGCTTTGAAGGAATAACTATTTTAGCTGTTGAAATTCGATTTGAAAGCAGATTTAATTTAGCGTTAATAAAATTAATAGTTATACGCTTTTCATTTTCATCTGGAATAAAAAGATTATCGCGCTCGTATATCATGTTATCGCGTTCAAGCAATAACTCTTCATATCCAATGTTTGTTACGTAGTTAACTAAGCCTAATGGTAAATCAGCACGTGGTGGAACTATTGGTAATTCCTCTTGGTCGCTTTCCCTGACAAATCCTCTACTCATATCCTTTTATTAATCGCCGTTAGGCAGTTTATAACTAATTTAGTAATTTGAGGTGGTTTTAAAAAATTTCTTAGGACACTTATTTTTTTTATAATACGAGATCTTGAAGTTAACTACTTTTTATAAGATTGATGAAGCTTAAGAATATTAGGCAACATAAATGAAGTGGAATTAAACTCAATCTATGTATATCTTTTACCTAAGTTCTTATTCTGCATATTTCGCAGTAACTAACCACTTTGTAAATTTTTAATTTTAACAGTTATTTCGTAAAAATAAATTCTTCTCTTTGCACTGTAGCTTCGCTACAAATTTTATTAAATTCTTCTACCGAAGCAAATTTTAACTGTTCTAAAATTTTGTATTCATAAAAAACGGTAAAGGAGTTCTCTTTGAAGACCCAAGGCTCTAATGATATGATCTTTTCATCTTTATAAAAAACCTGATTTATATCTCCATCGGGACTTTCAGATACTTCCATTTTTCTACCTTCAGGTTGAATCTTATCCAAACAAATTAGCAAAGAAAATGCATCGCACCATTCAACTAATCTATATAAACGTTCCGAATATTTTTTATCAATATTAAGGTGCTTTAGTATTTGTTTACGATTAGTTTCTTGTTCCTTTAGAAATAAATTTAGCTTAGAATCATTTTCCTCATTAATACCACCAAAGATAAAATTTAAATGCATAGAGGTTAATAGAGCGTTTAACTGGCATTTAGAAGTAGCTAGCTCCATAACGTTTAAATATTGCTTTAGTTCAGTCTTACTTGAATTATCGCTTACTAAAAAATTTCTAGGTGCTCCAGCATCGGTTAGATTTTTATTTTCTAAAGTTTCTGCAACACCATCATCGTGTTCCGCTATTGCGATAAGTGTTGGAACAATAATCTCATTGGGTAATTTAATGTCATATTGATAAGCAATCATAGCAGCTAGAAGGCCATGAGAACGCTGAGTAATAATTTTCCAACCTTTATTGTGTGATGCTACAATCATAATTGCATATAATTAAAGTTTACATTAAAAAAAAATTTAGTAATTGAAGGAGATTTATTCAAATTAGCCAATTTAATAATTATTTCCGCAAAAACGAATCAGCAATATAAAAATTTAAAAATTAAGCAGAGCCTCAATTTAATTCGAAAAGCAGAAACTACGGTCCTTACTGATGAGGCAATAGAATTATTTAAATTCTCCTTACAATTATTTAAAATATCTGCTGTTAAAGATTTGTTTAATTCCATACAAAAACAGCTTGGGGATATTCCTGTCTGGGTTTTAAATGCTCTTGTGAAGTTTTGCGTAGAGCCAAAGCCATCCTCGTCTGCTAAAGATTTGTTTTTGTAAATACGGTATTTAGTTTCATTTTTAAGTAATTCTATGATATGATCAATTTTAAGATCAGTGATATATTCAATAATTCCTTTGTTACGATATTTTGCAATTATTTTATAAGCATATTTAGTATTTGTATTGAATAAAGAAGCCAATTTCAAGGCATCGATTATTTGTGCGGTAATAGCGGTAAAATTCCTGATTTTCGTCGAAAAATGTTTTTAGTTTTAGCAACTCAGAATTATAATATTTACGAAGTGTTTTTTTGGGACCGTAGGGTTTATTCGTTTCAATATTATATATTTCGGTATAATAAATGAGCTTTCCCGCAAACATAGGTTTGACATACCGAAAAAATTCAATCTCTTCATTTTTATCTTTGAATTTGTATTTTATTAAGTAGGTTTTTAGTTTTTCTAAACCCATAATCAGGATTTTGATAGCCTCTTCATAATAACGAACTGTATAAGCTCCTTCTAAAGGTATCAGTTCTAGTTTTCGGTCTAATTCCGACTGCAGGGACTCAGAAAATAATTTCATTGTAGGTTATTTAGATTTAGTATTCTTGATTAAATCAAAAACAAATCTATACGCTGATTGTATTCGGTGCAAATTATCTAGTGTTTGATTCCCGAATTGAATATTGAAATTCCCGAATTGCATAGCTAATAAGTTAGTGTATAAACCATTAATTAGCTTAAAATTCAAAGTATTAACAACTGCAAATTTCTACTTATAATAGTATTAGCTGTAGTAATCTTTCACTACAACATGAGCATTTAGGTCATAATTTTAATCTCTTTTTCTATTTTTTCTAGCTGGAACTATATTATAAACTAATTTCCAACAAAATCAGATTAGGGCAAAAATTACTAATTTGTTAAATTTAAATTTCTCTCGCGCATTAATGACCACCTAATATTAGATTTACTACATCTTTAAAACATTAATATTATCATTTGTCAAATTCTGAACATTTCTTGTAATTTTTTCAATTGGCCAGTTCCACCAACTAATTTTCAAAAGTTTTTCAATTTGTTCATTTGTAAATCTTTTTTTAATCTCTTTTGCAGGATTGCCACCAACAATTGAATATGGTTCAACATTACTACTTACGACAGAATTACTTGCAATTATAGCACCATCACCTATTTTTATCCCTGGCATTATTGTAGCATTAAATCCTATCCACACATCGTTTCCAATTTCAGTATTTCCTTTATTTGGATATTCTTTTCCAATCATCGCATCTTTCCAATCATCACCAAATATGGCAAAAGGGAAAGAACTAATTGATTTTGTCAAATGATTGGCTCCATTCATAATAAATTTGACGTCAGAAGCAATCATACAAAATTTTCCAATTATTAATTTATCTCCTATAAAATCAAAGTGATATTTCACATTTTTCTCAAAATTACCTACATTTTCAAAGTCATCATAGTATGTAAAATCTCCAACATCAATGTTAGGATTTGTTATTATATTTTTAAGAAAACATAGTTTTCCATAATTAGCTAGTGGAAATTTAATGTTCTTGTTAGGTATTTTCATATGTATAGCAATTTGTATTAGTCACTTCATCTAAAATAACTGAAAAGTTACAATAGATCATTTTCATAATGAGTTTGAATTCCTCTATTTTTTATAAGAACTAAGATATAACAAAGTATTTTATTTTAGTAAAAAAACAATGCTGTTAAAATATCTTTATTTCGTAACTAAATAAATTGTTTTAAGCGCATGTATTTAAATTATTTTTAAAACCCCAGAATCCGCTCTTAATGAAGCTCCGTTTGTTGCAATAGATACAGGACTTGATAAATACGTTACTAAATTTGCAATTTCATGCGGATTTATAAATCTTTCTAATAAAATATGAGGATTAGAACGTTGAATAATCGCATTTTTCATCGTTTCAATTTCAATATTTTGGGCTCCTGCAATTTCTTCAACTACTTGTGAAACACCATCGGAATATGTTGGTCCTGCCACAATTGTATTAACTGTAATTTCAGTGCCTTTTGTCAATTTTGAAAGTCCATTTGCAATTGCAGATATAGCTGCTTTTGTCATTCCATAATGAATCATATTATCAGGTACATTTACTCCAGATTCACTACTAATAAAAATAATACGTCCCCAATTTTTATTTTGCATTTTTGGCAAAACTTGTCGAGACAGTCGAACAGAACTCATTACATTTATCTCAAAATATTTGTACCAATGCTTGTCGGTTATATTCTGAAACTCTTCAATTTCAAAAATGCCTACGTTGTTTATCAAAATATCTATTTCTGTTAATTTTTGAAGCAATTTTTCAATTTCATCTTTCTTTGTGAAATCAGCCGCTATAGCTGAAATATCAGCGTTTGGAAATTGATTTTGTAATTTGTCCTTTGCTAGTTCTGTCTTTAACTTTTCTCTTCCATTTATTATAACGGCGGCTCCTTCTACTAATAATTGCTGAGCAATTGCGAATCCAATTCCCTGCGTTGAACCACTAATAAATGCTTTTTTACCTTTTAATTTCAAATCCATGTTTACTTTTTGTAGCGTTTAATAAATAGATATTCATACATAATCAATTGATTAGCTTTAATTGAAGCTCTATTTGTATTCTTAATATTTCTTTATTTGGATAAACTCTCCTTAGTGAATTGATTCCGCACCAAACAGTAATTAAATATCTCCCCAAAACACTAGCCTCTATTTCAGATTTTAGAGTACCTTTCTTTTGTTCTTCAAGAATAGTATTAGTGTATAGTCTTTCCGTTTCTTTTAATATATCGATAGCTTCGTTTTCTAATTCTTCATCTACAAAAGTCATTTCAACTATGGTGTTAGCGACAATACAGCCTCTGAAATGATCATCTTTTGATTCTGTTGCTACGTTAATAAAAAATTCTTTAATCAATTCAATGGGATCTTCACTATTCTCAATTGCAGTTTTAAAATTATTTAAATCTGCTTTTCGTTGTAAAAGCGACCTCTTAAAAAGTTCTTTTTTTCCGCCTTTAAATGTGTGGTAGAGGGTACCAGCGCCCGCACCTGTGGCTTTACTAATATCAGATAAAGTTGTAGCGTTGTATCCTTTTTTCCAAAATATATCTTGGGCTTTAAGAATAATTTCCTGGTCTCTAAATATGTTCGGTCTTCCTTTCATTAGTTTTGTAATGGTTACTACAAAAATAGTAAATAAAAAACTAAAAGACATAATTTTAGTTTTTTATTAGTCACTAATGCATTTTCGAGTCATTATACTCGAGAATCTTACCACGAGCATTTATTGCGGAAACCTAAACATTATATATATAAATAACTCAAATTAGGCATCAATCCAGGCAAATGCTTGTTCTAAGCAGTTCTTTGGAATATCTATTTGTTTTTTTTAAATTTTACCGACATTAATAATTTGCCTTGTCCATTTTTTTTCTACTATTGCGTCAAGTAGACATTTTGCACAGTCCGCGTAAGGCAGCATTACAAAATGAATTTTGGTTTTAACTCCTGCCACATATTTTCGTTCTGGTGGGGCTTTTTTTAAACCGGAAGCTCTAACTATTACCCAATTTAGGTTGCTTTTTTGAATTGCTTCTTCTGCTTTTACCTTATCGTTGTATGAATCCTTGTATATGAGTCGGAAGAAAGGCATAAGTAATTTTGTCGTAAATGATAATTCACCATAATCTGCTTGGACAAAACCACTCATGAAAACAAATCGTTTTACTGCATTACTTTCACAGGCTTTCACAATGTTACTTGCTCCAATAGACAACAAATTATTAACCTGTCTATTATTTTTAGGACCAAAACAGCTTATTACAAAATCTATGTTCTTAAAAGCTAATTGAAGGCTTTCTAAATCTTTCACGTTTCCTTTTAAAACGTTTACATTTTCATCAAATAATATGCGTTCAGGATTTCTGACAACAATTGTTACATTGTAATTTGCTTCAAGTGCTAAACGAACTAATTCTTTTCCTGTTGAGCCTGTTGCTCCAATTATTGCTATTTGCATCATTTTTATCTTTATATACTTGCTAGTTGCAAAATTACAACGTAATTTCGCAACTAGCAAGTATAGAGTATAGTCTATAGTATAAATAATTTTAATAATGAAAATAACGCCATGTTAATTAACGAGTTGTCAAAGCGGACAGGAGTGTCAATACACACCTTACGATACTATGAAAATTACGGTTTAATTATGGGTAAAACAGATGAAACTGTTACGTCTAATAATTATAAACAGTATGATAATACTGTCATTGAAAAAGTGTTTTGGATTATTGCATCAAAGAAAGCAGGTTTTACTCTGTCTGAAATAAAAAAATCAATGGAAGACTGGTTTAACAATCGATTGTCTATCAGTAAAAAAATTGAAATTGCGCAAAAAAAAATTGATGAGATTGACAATAAAATTAGAGAATTAAGACAAGTAAAAAAAATTTTACTAGAGGCAATGAAAGATGTTGAAAAAGGTAACTGTTAATTTGCCTATTAGATTGCACAATCCAGCTACAAGATTTTGATAATTTGAAAAGTTGGTTATTATATTGCATACTGTATTTTGACGGCACGACGATATGCTGAAAACCGTTATTAAAATAAATCTGCAATTTCGCCAGAATGATATTTGTAATACGGCTATATTGTGGCCAATAATTCCATTGTATTTTTTTCTTTTATGGATAATATTTTTAAAATTTCCGATGCTTCTTCTATATATTTAATGTCTCGTGTTTCACTAACTTTTATGAAAAGGTCTGAAACATTTTTCCATAGTTTTGCTATTTCTACAAATTCTATATGCCCTTGTTTCAATTTGTCTAGTTTAAGCAGTTCGTAACTTTCCTTCAAAAAATCACGATATAAATTTCTAAATAAAGCCCCGCCCGTTCCTGCTTTTTCCATCAACATAGCAGTCATTTTAAAATCATTTTCAATGTCTTTGCTTAATTTGAACCATTTGATAATTTCTGAACTTGTTTTCAAAATTCCTTTATAGCCTATGTTTGTGATTGGCGGATTTATATGTTCAGCTGCATTATTTCTAATTGCTTTTAAAATTGCCGTTCGTAAGTCAAAATCATTGTCAGTTTTGTGCAAAGTATAGTACAAATTTTTTGATGACATAGGTCCTTTTTCCGCTCTTGCTAGCTCCAAACTTTTCAAAGTAGTTTTTACTAGTCCGCCTTGTTGATTTGTGTCTACTAAAAATGCGTTTTCGCTGTCATAGCCATAAAGAGCAGTATAATGTCCTGCAAAATGAAATGGTCTTGAAAAATATTCAAGATGAAAGCAGTCTAACTTTAATCCTACAGCTTGTCCGTTGTCGATAAGTGATTTTACATTGTCCCAAGCTTTTTGCACCGATGAGGTCTCATTTACAGTCAATTCAAGGTTTAGGTTTCTTGCTATATTTTCGGTTAGTACGTCAGGTTTTACTCGTCCACCAATAAAAGGGTAATCCATAGATTTCATGTTCCAAAATATGTATCCTAGACCTTCTCCAAGTCCAAAAAGCATTGGTTCAGAAAGTTCAATATGAAGCTGTAATAATAATGTTCCGGTGGTTGTGGTTTCACAATGTTGTCCGTCAAATGGTTTTAAATTATCTATTTTCATGTGTTGCGATAGATTTATGAGTTCTACAATTTTGTTTTAGATTGTCAAGAAATGTTTTTGTACTAGCTTTATTTCCAATTAAGCAGTTAAAATGCTTAACAAATATTAAATTATGTTAAAAGAACCAAGTTCAGATTTTTTTACTAAACTTTTCATACTGCCAAACTCATTCCAGCATTTGGTTTTTGTCAGCTAAATTCAATTGTTGACTAATGTCCATTAGTTCTGTTATTTTTATCTTTAAACACAAATAATGATTGTCTTTTAGATCTAGTACATTAGCTAATTTGATTCCATCGTGTAAGTTTAATTGGAAAATACCACAATATTTTATATCGGGTTACAATTCAATCAAAGTACTTAACTTGGATTTAGAAATAAGCTCACCATATTACCACATCGATGTTAACAGAATTATTATTAAATTATCCTTATTTCTTCTTTACTCATTTTTATTAATTGAATCTTTTTTCTTTCCTAATGTATTAAATACACATCATCATATACTTTGGATTCATCTTAATAACCTCTTATAAAAGGTCAGTCCTGTTACCTTCTATGATCCCCTTATTTCCAACTCTTAATCCAACTGCTAAATGTCTTATTTGACTAAGATATGGATTTTTACTACAAATAATGATTTATCCAAATGTGTATGCTGAATAACAAACCATAACTTTTGACCTACCGCTTTTAAGTATTCTACTTTATTTTTGCTGTCTGCCCATTTTTTCAACTTCTAAAACCCATCTTAATCTTTTTGCGTCTGTTGAGTTTTTAACGATACCATAGTACGAAACTTTTACGGGTTTAATTCCACAAAATTCTAATGTAGATTTTTTTAATTGGTTGACACTTGGTCTGCCATAGGCTAACCAATAATACCAACTAGGTTGGTCAAGTGTTGTAATAATGTGAGCCGTTTTACCTTTTAATAATTTGTCCCATAGGATCGAGTTTTCTCTGTACTGAAATGCAAAGCCTGGCAAAAAAACTCTATCAATAAATCCTTTCATAATAGCAGGAAGTCCGCCCCACCAAACAGGGTGAATCCAAACCAAATGGTCTGCCCATTTTATTTTATCCCAAGCATCAATCAAATCGGGTTCTAATTCAGTTCTTTTTTGGTAACCAAATTGTAAATTGGGGTTAAAATTTAGACTAGCAACAACAATTTCTTTTACTTCTGCACCAGCCTTTTCAGCACCTTTCTTATATGATATTGCGAATGCCGAATTCAGACTTTCTTTATTAGGATGACCATTTATAATAACTATTTTTTTCATAATTAAATATTTATATTAATCGCGTTATTTGAAGTTAATGAAGATATAAACTCTGTAGGATCGTGTAGTTGATGACTAAAATAAACACCGCTCTTAATATCATTTTTTAGCATTTTTTCAATGTGAAGTACCGTAGAAAAGGCGGTCAACGCTGCTTGCCCTTCTCGGCATTTAATCGTCACTTTTTCAGTATTTAAGTTGCTTTTAGAAAAAGATATTTCAAAAGAAGAAATGTCGCCACTTCCGCTGCCTCCAAATATTAATTTTTTTTCTTTAAAATTTAAAATTTTAAATAAATTTATTTTTTGCATAATGCCTAGAGCCGAAGTAATGAATTTAGAATCAAAAGTTAGTTTGGCTGTTACGGTTGGAATTTTTTCTATCTGGTTAAAAATATATAAATCTGGAATATCAAAATCATATACTTTTCTATTTTTGCCGTCAAAATCAAATTTATGATACTTTGAATTTAAAAAATGCTTGGTAATAATTTTTATATTATTTTGATAGAAATTGAACGTCTTACTTACATTCTCTGCCATAAAATCAGCAGAACTTTTTCCGGCTTTATCTTTAGTAGAGTAGTAAATAAATATCGCAACACTTGTAATATCTTTAATAACCACTTTTTTTGCATTTATTAACAATGGGGCAATGCCACCCATCCATCCAGAACCAAATACAATTTTACTTTCAAAGGATCTTTTACGGGTAAAATCTAAAGATTTAATTAACTCGCTTGTAGGTTTTGTAATATCAATATAATCGATTTTAGACTTTATTGCATAATCTAAAATATTATTATGATAGTCTTTTGTACAAATAATGATTAGACTGATCGAATGTATGTTTAATGATACAAATGTGCTTTTGTCATTTACATCGATGTAAATATGGTCTGGATTTCCATCTTTATTCCTTGTTGCGATGAAAATTTTCAAAGAAGGACTTCTACTTGACAGCATTTCATAAATAGTTTTACCAATCAAACCAGTTCCACCAATTATTAAAATTTTTTTGCTCATCTCTCTAGTTTTAAATGTTAGATGTGCAAAGCTAAATCCTGTTAAACTTTATTAATAGGACAAATGTCTAAAAAGTAAATTCTTTTCGTATTCTGCTTAAATGTCGTTGTGAAATTCCCAAGTAAGAGGCTAAATATTGTAAAGGAATTTTTTGAATGTACTCTGGTTGATTTTTCATCAGGTTTGCATATCGTTTTACTGCGTCACTTTTTTGTAAATTAAATATTCTTTTTTCTAATTCAATGTATTGTTGTTCGGCTATTGTTTTTAAGAAATAAACCCAATTAGGATTTTGTTGAATTAAGACCTCAAAATCCATCTTCTGAATGATTAATACTTCAGTTTCAGCAATTGCTTGTATATTTTCTTGTGTTGGCTGTGCCGTTAAGAATGAGGAGTAGGCAGTCACTAAGCTGTTGGGAAACGTAATACAGTAAGTAATTTCTTCATCTTTGTCCGAATTATAATAACTACGTAAACTTCCCGATAAAACAAATGCTACTTGTTTACAAGTTTCGCCTTCCTTACTAAAGTACTCCGATTTTTTGAAGAGCTTATGAGTTAGCATTTGAATAAAGCTGTTAATTTCAACATCTGTCAATATCTTGAATGATTCTAAAAAGAGTTTAATACTATCGTGAGTCATTTGTAGATTTATATTTGTTCATTTCGGTTTTCTTATGTTGACGGATAACTTCATGGCGCTGGTCGGTTTTGAGGACTTTATATAAGATATTTTGGCATTTTGTGCTTTTTGGTTGTTTCCTTGAATTTTAGTTTTCGGGCAAACACATGCTTTAAAATCATTGCGCCTTAAATGTCGTGTATGGCTTTTATTTCTTGATAGATACTTTCAGTAAAAGGCGTCTTCACATTCAATTCTTTTCCATATTTGATAATAGTTCCAGCGAACAACTCTAATTCATTATTACCTTTTCCGGAATTTAAATCAAGTTGTAAAGAGGTAGGTGTTTTTGGAGGAAACGTAGCAGCTTTTTCAAATGTCTTTTGAATAATGTTGTCTAGCAGATAAATTCCTTTCCGATCTGCAATTGATTTTATTTCATCCATTATTTTCGTTGCTGCTTCTTTTTGTAATTGAATACTGCAAACGGCTCCTATTGATGAATTGTATTTTGCAGTTATTAAGCCAAAACTTGCTATAAAAATAAATTTCGTCCAAATATCAAGTAATGAATTGTCTTTAAATTCAAAATCTATTTTACTATTTTCTATTAACTTTATAACCCAACCTATATCTTCAGAAATATGTTCTGGGTCCTTGCCTAAAATTAATTTCCCTGACTTTCCCTTATGTTCAATAATACCCTTTTCTTTTATATGTGACGCAACATAAAGACAGGAGGGAAGGATAATATTATAGGGTATGATTTCACGAATTCGATCATAAATATCAGCACCATTCATCATTGGTATAAGAATGGTGTTTTTTGTAATTACTTCGGATAGTTGCTCACAAATATTCGTTAAATCATATTCTTTAACACAAATAAATACCAAATCGGGCTTAGAAATATTGAAAACTGTTTGATGCATCGCATCGGGTTTTGTTATACTTATTGAATGTTCAGGAGAAAGTAACGTTAGTCCATTTGCTTTTACAATATCGTAAGTCTGACATCTTGCTACAAAAGAAATTGAATGTTGCTTAATTTTTTCGTTTGCTTGATTTATCTTAAAGCCAAAATAACCGCCAACACCCCCAAGACCTATGATAACAATCTGTTTCTTATTCATATTTTTTTTACAAAGATCAAAATTCACGAATAGATAAGCACTTGATAAATGTCAAGAAATTATAGTTTACTGATTTCTTTTCTAATTCTACTTAATGTACTGTCTGTAATTCCTAAATATGAAGCTATAATTTTAAGAGGAACATGTTGAAAAGTAAATGGCTGCTGTTTTAAAAGATTTAAATACCTAGTTTCTGCTTTTTGACTTGCCATTTCAATTACTCTGTCGTTAAGTTTATAATAATTGATTACAAATAAAAGACGGCTAAACTCCCTGAATTCGGCGATATTATGAAAATTTGTTTCTACATTTTCTAAGGAAGTTTCCCATATTTCACAGTCAGTCAGGGTTTGATAGATTTCTTTTGTAGGTTGTTTTTTGAAGAAGGATAAAAAGTCATTTACAAAACAAGGACCTGAATAGATGTTTGTTGTAACTTCATTATTATCTTCATCAAGAAGATAGGAGCGCATGTATCCTTTCTCCAAAAAATATGTTTTTGTACTAATGGTATCTTTATCCAACAGCGTAGTATTCTTAACTAATACAAAATTAGAAAATGTTTCCGTAATTTTTTCCACGACTTCTTTCTGGATTGGAAACAAGGAATGGAAATAGGTGTTAAGTGTTGATTTGTCCATTAATTTGGTTTTTCAATTGCTTGCCTAACGTAAGCATATCTAAAGAGCTCACTACAACTTAATTTTGAGTAAATATAGTGGATTTGTCATATAAAAAGCAATATGCACATACAAATGGCAATATAATTTAAATAATAAGCAGATAGATTATGAATCTAGACCACTAAATTTATTTAAGTGCGGATCCACCCAACGTTCATCAAAATGCTTGTTTATAATACACTTATAAAATTCATCTTTCAAGTGTAGTGCCACAATCCAAATCACAATTATCCCTACAATTTCTTGCAAATTCATATTTAATATAAATTTGATCTAATGTCAAACTTAGATTTTATGGAGTTAGATAAGTTCCAATCAATATTAAATGGAAGTAGTGTAAGAGGACTTGTTAAGATATATAAACAAGAGACAAACAACTGCGGAATGTTTTACGTATGTTAGCCCTAGATGCCTAAAAACCAAATCACAATTCTGGTTCATTATATAACCTGTTAGGAGCTAAAGCAAAGAACAAAATGCAACTCTAGTTACAGTGTGCAATAAGCTACTTAAAATCGTTTTTACATAAGTAAAAAATAGAAATTTATTCAACAAATTTAAAAAAGTTAAAACTATTACATTAAGTTATTGAATTCTCCCAATTTTTGGATAATTAAAGCCAACGTTTTGCAGCTTGGCGAAGTGGCGGAAATCGAAGCACAAATATTCAGTTTTGCACAAAAGTTCAATCGAAGAACTGCGGCTGAATTTAGCACTAAACCCGCCATTTTGCCAAACTGCTGTTAGCGGTTCGTTGTTTTAGTTTTTGATTGTTCATAAGTTCGTTTTTACTAGGATATATCTGTAAGTTCAGAAATTTTGTTGTCCTTAAATACAAAAATGGATTTCCCTTTTATTTCAAGTTGTTGTCCTTTTTTCAGCCCATTTGGAAAGTCCATTCCTAAAACAGCAGAATACTCAATTTCAATTTCCGTCTTGTCATCAATGTGTTTCGTGGAAGTTATTCTTTGTTGTCTGTTTTCAAAATAAGATTTTGCTTGTTCGGCTTGTTGTTTGAAAGCGTTTATTCCGTTTAGTGTCATATTCATTTCTTTATCTTGAATATTTTGGAAAACGATTTCATCATCTAAATCACGAACCATTTTTTCAATGTCAAATTCGTTGTAACCGTCTATGTAATTTTGGATAATTTTTTCTCTTATGTTGTCCATTTGTTCAAGTTTTTAATTTTTGGCGGTCGGCGGATTCAAGGGTCTAGCGCAACAATGTTAGTTTTTTTTAATTAATCAAATTTAGTATTTTTCTTAGTGTCTTGTCCTGAAATAGGTTGACTATTTTTGGTTACTGTATAATTTCAAAAATAGTTTATTATTGACGTAATATTGATAAGTTTAGAAAAAATCTTTGAAGGGATTTTTTTCCAAACTTCTCAACATTCCTACATAGCTAAAGTAATATTTTTTTTGTTTTTATAAGACTTGTATTTGTGTGTTTGATTTTGATGTGCATATTGTGGAGTTTTCATTTCAAGGGAGCAATGTCTACGCTCATTATTGTAAATTTCGATAGCTTGTTTAACCATTTTTTCAGCTGTTTTTAAATTAGGAATAGTCTTGTTTAGTCCAAATTCATGTTTTAAAATTCCGTTAAATCTTTCTGCTACGGCGTTTTCATAAGGGCTTGAGTTTTGAGTTGTACTTAAAATAATATTCTTAGATTTGGCAAATTCAGCAAAGTCCGGACAGCAATATTGTATCCCTCTATAGGAATGATGTATTAGATTTTCGTTGTTATAAAGTCTATTTTTAACTGCCATATTTAGTGCGTCTTTGACGAGTTGAACTCTCATATTTGTATCAATTTTGTATCCCATAATTTTCTTGGAATACACGTCAGTAACCAGGGCTAAATAGGCATGTTTCGAAGCCAGTTTGATGTATGTTATATCACTAACAAATACTTGTTCTGCATGCTTTATTTCAAGATTAATAAGTAAGTCTTTTGACTTATAAAACCCATGTTTTGAATCGGTTGTTATATGATATAGCTTTGTTTTTTTGATTAATAAATTGTGATATTTTAAAAAGTAAAAGAATTTATCTCTCCCTATTTTTATATCATTTTTTAGAAAGTCATCTTGCAAGTCTAGGTATAATTTTTTTGCTCCATATCGTGCCATTTTTTGACGAATAGGAGTGATGAGTTCTTTGATTATATGAGCCTGTGACTCTTGCGTTTTTTGCTTGTTAATTCGTTTGTAATAAGCCTGTTTGCTTATTCCGAAGCATTGTGAGAACCATTTGATTTTAAAAGGTCTTTTTTCTTTTTCTCCACTTCTTTTAGTAATGCTTCGGGTAATGACTTTTTTGCGAAATCAAGATTAGTACTGACTTCAAAATCAGCAATTATCATTTGTTGAAAGTCTTTAACGAACTCTAGTTCTTCGATACGTTCTTTGAGTTTTTTGATTTCATCGTTTTTGCTCATTGTTTTAGAATTTTGTTCAAAGGAACGCAATTTTCTCATCCAATAGGTTATTGAAGAGCGAGAAATTCCATGTAATTTAGAAGCGTGATTTACTGAAATTTGACCGTTTGAAATTTGGCCAATGATGGAAAGTTTTAGGTCGAAACCAATTTTTTTGTACTCAATTTTTGGACAGTGTCCATTTTTTGTGGGTTCCATAGTTTGCTAAAAGTGCTTAATTTTTAGTCAACCTATTTCAGGATTTGTCATTCGGTTTAATTGTGCATAACGTTTCGAGGCTTGCAGAAGTGGCGAACTTCGTAACCGATTATTTTCGTCTAAGATAAAATTTCTTACGGAAGATAACCGTGAGTTTACCACATATTTCGCCATTTATGCAAACCGCTATTACCTTGCTGGCTTTATTTATTTGTACTGTTTTCGTAATTTGATAAATATTTCCATATATCTTCTATTTCTGGCCATACATTTTCTGTAAAATCTGTATCGGTATTTACTATAACTATTTTTCCAATTTCAGTTTTTGGATTAAAATACATCGCTGTAAAAACACCTGGGTCCGAACCATTATGACCAATCATATTGTTTTTCACATTTAAAAAATCATCGCGATATTCATTGAAAATTCCGTAGGTTTCAGTTTTTTCATTATTTGAAAAACTCTGTTTTTCAAATAATTTTTGATAACTCTCATTATTTAGTAATTTCCCTTTTCCGTTATAGCCTTTTATAAGTTCCGATAAAAATAAACCTAAATCGCTACTCGATGTTAAGAATCCGCCATCAGCATAAGTTATAAGTGAATATTCAGCTATCATTTTCTTTTTGTTCGCAAATAATCGAGAACGTTTTGTTGAATCAATTTCTATTGCTGTCCAACCAGAACTATTCATTTGTAATGGTTTCAAAATGTAATTTTTGGTAAAAGAACGATAATCTTGTCCAGTTGCAGATTCTATTACTAAAGCACACAGAGCAGCCGCAATATTTGAATATTCCCGTATTTCTCCTGGTTTAGTATTTGAAAACGAGTCTTTTCTGTACAATTTTCCATCTTGTGTAAGACTATTTTGAATAAAACTTAATAATGAAATGTTGGTTTCAGATTTATTGAAATAGTCATAAATACCTTCATTTTCGGCGTGTTTATTTTTAGTTAAAACATAAGATTTTGCATAAACTTCATCAAGGTCAATAATTGAAGAAGTATGATAAGCTAAATGTTTAATTAAGATTGGCGTTTCAGGATAAGTTGGATTAACAATTTTGAAAGGCAAATATTTATTGATTGGGTCATTTAGATTTAATTTTCCCAATTCCTGAGCTTTTAACAAAGATATTCCAATTAATGTTTTGGATATTGACGCTATATTTTGGGTTGTACTTGAAGTGTATTCTTTTTTTTGCTCAATATCTGTAAATCCAAAACCTTTATCATAAATCAATCCCTTTTGATTTACTACAGAAACTGAAAAACCCATAATTGCTCCTTTATCATAAGCTAATTTTAATTTTTTAGTCAAACTATCATTTATATTATTATCGGTTGTCATAGTGGTTAGTGTTTTTTGACTGCACGAAATAATAAATGTTGAAAATAAGAGAAGAAAGAATGTGTTTTTCATTGTTTAATATTTTAATGTAAAGACAGTAACTATTTAATTTTGTTTCAGTTGCGTTTTTTTAAGCTTGCAGGTAACGGTTTTCAGCTGTACGAAGTGGCGGAAATCGAAGCATAAAACTTCAATTTTGCACAAAAGTTGAACAGAAGAACAACTCTTGAACTTTGCACTAAACCCGCCATTTTGCCAAACTGATGTTACCAGCAGTATTTTAATTCCGTTCAATTTTCACTAATCCTTGTCTTGTCGCTAAATATAAATTACCCTTTTCGTCAAGAGTCATTGTCGAAATGTAAGAAGTGGGAATTTCAGAATTTTCATTATGATAATTCTCCCAACCATCTTTAAGGTCATATCTCACTAAACCAGCTCTGTCCGTGGAAATCCAAAGCACTTTTTCATTTTTGTCATAAACAACGCAGTTTGTATGATTGAATGGCATTCCAGAATTTTCTGTTGTGAATTGTTTGAAAGTTCCATCAGCATATCTAATTGCAATACCTTCATCATTGTTTACTTTTCCTTTTTCTTTTCTTTCGAATTCGTATAATGTGAAATAAAGATTTCCATTTTCATCTTCGTCCATTGAAGTAATACATTTTCCTTTTAGCACAGTTGAATTATTTTCAAAATTTGTAGCTTTCCCATTTTCGTCAATCATTACTGTTCCGCTATAAGTCCCAATCCAAATTCTGTTTTTAGAATCTCTTTTTGCAAATGCAACTCTGTTAGAAGGAAACTCTTTTACTTTATCTTTATTTATATTTGACCATTTCCCATTTTGAAAAATTGTCAATCCTTCATCAGAACAGAAAAACACCTCGCCTGTTTTCGGATTATTTATAATTTCATATGCACCATCAATTCCAATTTCTTTTGGGTCATATTTTGTCCATTTTGTATTGTCAAAACTATAGATATTATTTGTGCCATACACCCATTTTAAATTGTTGTTATCAGACGCAATTGCATAATATGAAAAGAACTTTCCTTTGTCAGTTATATTTTGTTCAGCATTTTTAAAACTTTTTCCATCAAAAGTTACTAAACCTTCATCTATGGTCAGCCAAATTAAACCATCTTTATCAATCACAATATGGTCATTCATATTGTTTGGAAGATTTGAATTATTAGAATTCCAAACTGTTATTTTGTAATTCTTTAGATTTTCATTTTTATAATTATATGTTTTATTGAATATTTCTGGACTGTTTGGTTTGTCAAATGATTTGTTAAATGCTTTCATATCAACTCTCTCAATCTTTCCTTCAATTTTGTTGTCATTTATAGTAAAAACAATATTGATTGATGATTTTTCTTCCTTCTTTCCCGATGTAGTTGCAGGCGTCCATTTTTTAAATTTATTGAGTTCTTCGATAATTTTTAAAGTAATCGGATTATTTGACTGGTCAGTATGACTTAAAACGCAAGCTTTTCCTTTTGAATCAACAAGGACTTGAAATTTAACAGCACCTTTTATGCCTTTTAGGTTTAAAGATTCTTGTAGTTTGTTTTGTAATTTCAAATATTCTTGCTCGTTATATCCAGCTTTTACATCTCCACAATCAAGGCAAAATCTGTCTGTTTTGCAATTATCTAATTTAACAGGGAAAATATTCTGAGCATTAAGATTCAAAGATAATGCTGTCAATAAAAATAAAATCGCTTTTTTCACTTGTTTCTTTTGTTTACGGTTGGCGGATTCAAGGGTCTAGCGCAACAATGTTAGTTTTTTTTTAATTAATCAAATTTAGTATTTTTCTTAGATTATGTGCTTAATTTTAGAATAACTTTTTTGGTTTTTAAGAAGCCAAAAGTTATTTCCAAACTTAAGCCTTTGTGTGATTCATTTTGTTGATTTCTTCGCTTCTCATTTGATTAGGTGTTTTGAAACCCAAAACCTTTCTTGGTCTGTTATTTAGATTG
>NZ_JALNUB010000019.1:0-10999 GCF_023162025.1 Flavobacterium pygoscelis
CGCTTCCGCTAATTAAATCAAGCACTTTGTAATCACTGTTAATTTCTTCTATAAAAGTAATGTTAGATAATTTCATTTTAAATAGTTTTAATTATTCAGTCCGTTTTTTTAAGCTGACTGCCAACGTCTTGGCGCTTGGCGAGGTTGGGGACTTTATAGCAGAGTATTTTCTGCCGAAACGAAGATATGATAAAAAACGTTAATTCCACTAAAACCCCAATCTCGCCAAACGGCTGTTATGCGTTCGGCAGTTTATGTATTATGTTTGTCCATTCCAAATTATTACAAGTAGCTTTTCCGAACTTAATTATTTATTTTTAAACATTTATGTGAACTTTAAAAATCTAAAAAGAAAACGTAATAAATTT
This sequence comes from Flavobacterium pygoscelis, assembly GCF_023162025.1. Classification (NCBI taxonomy): domain Bacteria; kingdom Pseudomonadati; phylum Bacteroidota; class Flavobacteriia; order Flavobacteriales; family Flavobacteriaceae; genus Flavobacterium; species Flavobacterium pygoscelis. Next base: position 369 of record NZ_JALNUB010000019.1, read on the forward strand.
AGCTTTTCAAGTTTCTGCTTTGCATTTCAATAATAATCCATTTTTGTCAAGTTTCTGTTTTGAATCTATCGACTAAATCCGCTATTTTAGAACTTTTTTTATGTAGTTTATTATAGAGTTTCTTGCCATATTTGACATTAATTCAAAGGTTATTAATGTATCTTGGGTTTTAGTCCATTCCTCAAATGGACTTTCTATCCGATTTTCTTTTTCCATTTTCTTAAACAATTCTTCTCTTCTTTTAATATTGTCTATAATGTGGAAAAAACGATCGCAAGATGAATTATTGGTTCTTTTGTGTGGTAAAGATTGTCCCATATGGAAAAATTCAGAGCGGAGAGTGTATGTGTTTTTAATAATAATTGAAAATTCTTCCTCAGTTAATTTATTTGGCTTCAATTCTGGCACAACACTTATTTCGTTTGGGAATAAGATTCTGTACTTTAAACCTTCGGTTATTAATTCATTGTAAAAAACTTCTTCCCAATCTGAATTCTTAGTGTAAGTAATCAGAAATCTCACAAAACGTTTAGTTAGATCTCTATTATTAATTTCTGCATTTACATAAGCTTGAACTTTCAAATACTCTTCAAAAAGACTTTTTGCGACTTCATTTTTTTTAGAAAGGTTTTTCCATTCGTTATAATGGTCTGGTTTATTTGAAAAGTCAATTTTATCTATTGCTATTTGTGATATTGCTTCAATGCCTGCAATGATAAACGAAAATCCTAAGTCAAAATCTTCTTTTTTATTTATATGTGCCAACTGTATTAATCGAAAACTTTGCATTAAGTTTTCATAACTTACTTCATATTCTTTACTCTCTGATAAAGTAAGTTTGTCAAGTAGGTTAACTACTTCTATTAATCTTTGTTCCCAAACGTCAATTATTTCATTGTGAATTCTAAAGCCTTTTGCACCTGGTCCTCGAATTGTTCTTGGAAATTCAACTCCGATTTCTCTTAATTCGTGTTCATTAGCAACTTCAAATCGATTATAATAATCATTTTTTGTCGAAACGACAGGTCTTTCAAATGCAAAACTACAAACTGCACTAAGCCCTAAAGTAAAATAGTGTGAATTGATGTAATTAATTCTTTCTGGCATTTTAACAGGCGAAACATACGCTTTTTTTGCTGATTGGTCTGATTTAATATTTTTAATAATATCTACTTCAATTGATTGTTCAATTGTAAAATCTTTAAAGTGTATATCTTTTGGTAATTTGAAATCTAAAATTAGATAGCTATAAATTCTTTTGTCTTCTGAAGTATTATGTGTTTTATAAAGCTTGACTTTATTTCTTTTATCAAATGCTAATATTCCGTCTTTAAATTGATTATCATCTTCAACAAATTGTCTCATATTTTTTTTAAAGTATTACAAATTATTGATGATTATCTAATGAATTTTAATTCGTCTATATTTCTGTGCGCTCCAACCTGCTGACGCATAACGTCCCGCTACTACAGCGGGTTTGGGACTAAATTAAGCCCATTATTCGGATTTGCCAAATCATCCCAAATACAAGACCAACTTTCCATTAAGCCTATTGCCCAAATCCGTTGTAGTAGCTGTTACCAAACGTTTATTCAGTTCATATTATTTTTGAAATATAATTGGGTCGTCAAAAGGGAATGTGCATTCAGTTTCTGCGCTAAATACTTTACCTTCTTCTTCTGTTTTAACTATACACACATATCCATACTCAACGAATGTTTGTTCATTTTTCACTACAAGTTTATATTTCACGGTTCCGCTTTTAATATTATCTCCGCAAAAAGAGTTGGAGTTTTTACCATAATTTTCTGTTGTGAAAAGAATTTTATCATTTAAATCATATATTGTTAAAGAGTTAAATGAATATTTATATAAATTCTCCACCAGAAAACAATCGTTAATACCATCTTCATTTGGAGTAAATACTGAAATAACATTTATTTTTCCAGCAGTTTGGTCAAGATTATTTATGTTCTTAGATTGCAATGGATTTTCTCCACAACATAAAAAAGTTTTTTGTTCAGTATTTGAATCATTACTATTACAACTATAATTGACTAATAAGATTAAAAAGATAAAAAATACAATTCTGTTTTTCATAAAGTAGGTTTTTAAATGTTTGGTAACGTCTTGGCGCTACAAGAAGTTTGGGATTAAAGATGCGAGATTTTTCCATTAAGCACAAATTTTCCAAATACAAAACCAAATTTAAATTAAGCCAAATACCCAAATTTCTTGTAACGGCTGTTAGTAGCCGTTATTTTAGCATTTCGTTTAGCCATTCTTCGGTTTCTTCCGTTATGTAATTCTTTTCCAAAAGCAGTTCTTTAAGCGTCATTGTTTCGTCATTCGTACAGCCAGCACAAGTACTTACTTTTTCGCTACTATTTTTATTCTTCTTAATTTGATTTAATTCTTCTTTAGTCAGATTAATCAACTTCTTTTGTGATAACTTTTCACAAATAGCTGTTGCCAAATACTTGTCAGCAATATTTGTTGCTTTAAGACTTCCTTTAATAATTGAGTAATCTTTTTTAGATAGAATTTCAGAAAATTTATTTACTGCTTTTGATTTCCGTCCCGAATAGTAGCAAGCAAATCCAATTACGTTATTTTCGTCAGTAATTTTTTTCGGTGGTAATTTAATAACTTTAGTTTTCTGTATAACTTCTGCTTTTTGTTCTTCTTTGCAACTAAAACACAAAAAAATCAAAAGATAAAATAAAATTTGTTTATTCATATTTGCTTGTTAAATTCTAGGATTTTTTTCATAATGGCTACTAACGTTTCGCGGCTTTGCGAGGTTGCGAACTTCGGAACCGACATTTTTCTGCTAAGATAAAATTTCTTGTGAAAGATAAACTTGAATTTTGCACTTATTTCGCAATCTCGCAAAACCGCTGTTAGGCGATGTACTTTTATTCATCAGACCTTAAGTATTCATATTTTATTAAATCATTTTTATCCATAATTTCAATTTTTTCTGTGTCTTTTATAATAAAATTTCTATCTGTAATTTCAAGCACATCGTAGTAATAATGGTCAGTTAAAATTATACCTTTTGTTTTTTTAATTTCCAATAACAATTTTTTGATTACATCTTTATAAATAGGTTCAATCATTGAGAAAGGTTCGTCGAGCATTATAAATTGATGCTTTAAATTTCCAATAATTAGTAATTCAAAATAACGTAATTGACCCAAAGATAATTGTCCAACTTTCATTTTTTCAAAATTTGATACTTGTTTTGAGTAAAAAATTTTGTCCTGGTCATCTCCATTTGGAAAAAAGAAAGGAATTATTTCTCTCACTGTCCATTCTTTTGGTAAAAAAGTTTCTTGCGGTAGATAACCAATTTTTTTTGAAAAAATAACATTATTTTGACTAATGATCTCAGTATTTATTTTAATTAATATTGAATCGGCTTTAATTGTTCCAAAGATTAATTTTAATAAAGTTGATTTTCCCGTACCATTGCGACCAAATATTCCAATAATTTCTCCAACTTTACAGTTAAGATTTATATCTTTTAAAATAACTTTTCTATCAAAAGACTTGTTTAGTTTTGTTATATTTAATTCATCCATTTATCTGAATTTTATATAAACTAAAAGTAGTAGAACGGATATTATGCTGTTAAATAACCAAACTTTTTTCAAAAGATTTACTTTTGTAAAGCCAAGATTATAATATGCATAATATTGATTTTTTTTAAAGGTTTGATATCCAATATAACCACATAAAATACCAAAAGTAGAAAAAACTATAATGCTCCACATAATTCCAGATATCATTCCAAAAATTAAGCAGAAAGGTAAGTTGAACATATTAATATCCAAGAAATATTTAAAAATTGCTTTATTATACATTTTTCATAGTTAATTTCGTATTATTTGTTAGTATATCGCCTAACGTCTTGGCGCTTGGCGAGGTTGCGACTTCGTAACCGAGTTCTTTCGGCTAAGATAGAATATCTTGCGAAAGAAAAATATGAATTAACCACAAAATTCGCAATCTCGCCAAACGGCTGTTATGCGTTCGGCAGTATATGTTCTATGTTTGTCTATTCCAATTTATTCCAGTTGGCTTTTCCAAATTTAATTATTTTATTCAGTTTTAAACATCTATTTTGATCTTAAAAATCTAAAAAAAAATCGCTAAAATTTTACTTTTCAAGTTTCTAATTTCCATTTTAGTATTCAGCCAATTTTGTCAAGTTTTTGTTTTCCACAAACTTAATCAAATTCCAATATTCAAGTTTCCACATTCTACAAACTTAATCAACTTCTAATTTTCAGGTTTCTGCTTTCCGCAAACTTGATCAAGTTTCATTTTCAAGTTCAAAAAGCCAAAAAAATCGATAAAAAATTCGCTTTTAAAGTTTTGAATTTCAGTTTTCAAGCTTTAATTTCTTCTTTTTCTGTGCGATCCAACCTGCTGACGCATAACGTGTCGCGGCTTGCAGAAGTGGCGAACTTCGTGACCGATTATTTTCGGCTAAGATAAAATTTCTTGCGCAAGATAAACGTGAATTTACCACATATTTCGCCATTTTTGCAAACCGCTGTTGGCAGTAGTATTTTTATGTGTCTTGGAATTGGACTACTATATCGTCGAATTTTTTATTCTTTAAATCCTCTCTTTTGATGCCAAAATATACTACCGGAGAGCCTCCGTAAGATGCTAATTTTGAAGGATTTGAAAACAAATCAATTTCCAATAAAAGTACAAAATCACTTTTTATTTTTTCTATTTCTTCCTTTCTTTGGTCAACTTCATCCCAAGTTTTAATATTCAAATAATTAATAGGCCAAAAATGTTCTGCGCTTGATTGTAAAGAGCAATCATATCCTAATACCTTATCTTCAAATTGCGGACTTTCATATATATGTTCCATTAGGTGGTCTAATTTTCCATAGAATTTATTTTTGTCTTCCCAATTATTAAAAAAATCTTCAATCAAACTACTTTCATCATCAGGATAGCTTATCGAATCTCTAAAAAACATCTTAGAAGGATGAAATTTACTTTTTTGGTTTAAGTCTTCAGGGAATTCATTTCTAAACAATTCATTCATTTCTGTGTGATAGATTATTTTGAAAGATTCTCTTGACCCGCTATAACTTAATTCGGGGTCAGCATAAACAAAAAAATATAAAATGCCCTCTTTGGGTAGAGCGCTATCATCCAAGTCAGATAAGTTAATCTGGCAAAAGAAGGTCATAGATTTTGTTTCGTAAGTTGGCCAATTTATTTCTTTTGGTAAATCAGGATTACCTCCAATTTTAGAAAATCCAATTCCTATATTTAAATCTTCTTTTAATGTGTAAGTAATGCGATGACATTTTTTAAATAGCTTAAGAAATTTTAATTTTTGTAAATCACCCTTAAATTCGTTTGATTTTATGATGATATCTTGTAGTATATGATATAATTCTGCCATTTTTATCGTTTTTTTGTCAATATTACTGCCAACGTTTCGCGGCTTTGCGAGGTTGCGAACTTCGGAACCGAGTATTTTCTGCTAAGATAAAATTTCTCGCGAAAGATAAACGTGAATTAACCACATATTTCGCAATCTCGCAACACCGCTGTTAGCAGCTGGCATTATTCTGTTAAAACATAAATTTACCATTCCTGGAGATGTTTAGAAAAATAATGTTTAAAATAATATTTAATAAAATTAAACCAGTGATAGTAAATTTCGCTATTCGTGATATTTTATATCTGACAACATAATCGTATGTTATATTTCGAAAGATATAAATCATTGTTATGATTAAGAATATTGCTAATCCAGCATAATAATACTTATTCAGATTAATAAAGTAAAATGATAATAATTCAAGATTTATAGTTGCCAATGTTGCAATAATAAGACAAGGAAATATTGTCCAATAATCATTTTTTTCTTGATAGAAATGAATATAAATTTTTGAAAAATAGATAAAAAGTAACTCTAAATATTTCATTTATTATTTTCTAATTTTCGTTTTGCTCGACGCTTGCTGCTAACGTTTCGTGGCTTGCAGAAGTGGCGAACTTCGTGACCGATTACTTTCGGCGAAGATAAAATTTCTTGCGGAAGATAATCGTGAATTTACCACATATTTCGCCATTTCTGCAAACCGCTGTTGGCAGATGTTTTTATATTTATTATGCTAATCCGGCAATATTTAATTCTGAATATTCTTTTTTTGTTAAGTTTATTTTTATTGAAATATTACATTTTCCACCATCATTCATTTGAATTAAGTTGTATTTAAAACCTGATTTATCATATTTGTTTTTGCAATAACAATTTATCCAAATTTCTATTTCATTGTTTGCATTAGTTACGATTCGGCATTGTTTTACATACTCATTTTTGCTTTTTAGTTTGGATTTATTTTCCTCAAAACTTTTGGTTAAAATTCGGTCTATTTCTTCAAGTTCAGTTTGATTAATATCGTATGGTTTATATTCTGAATTTTTGTTTTCTGGTTTATATGTGAAAATTGCATAATCTTTGAACTTTGTAAAATCCAGTTTGTTTCTTGTCTTAAATGTATTCTTTTTTATTTCAATTCTAAAAGAACTTTTTTCACTTATGAATTCAATGAAGTTATTTTTGATTACAGCTTTTTCACTGTCTGTATATTCAAATTCAAATGGTTTAAAATATATTGTATCGTTTTTTACTTCACAAAAACCATTGAACTTTTCTGTTTTCTCATAATTTGGACTTTTTACAGTTGAAATCAAATTATAAGTGCTGTCAGAAAACAATTCAAATTTTACGTTTCCACCTAAATCATAATTATTTTCTGCAAAAATCTGTTCGATTTTCGATTGTTTTAAAGTTTCTATTTTACTCTTTTTGCATTGAGTAAATAAACTTAAAATCGTAAATATTAAAATATATTGTCTTTTCATTTTTCGTTCTCCCAAAATATCTGCCAACGTCTTGGCGCTACACGAGGTTTGGGAGTAAATATGCGGATTATTTCGGCTAAACACAAATTTTACAAATACAAAACCACATTTAAATTAAGCCAAATACCCAAATCTCTTGTAACGGCTGTTAGGCGAAGTACTTTTATTCATCAGACCTCAAGTAATCATATTTTATTAAATCATTTTTGTCCATAATTTCAATTTTTTCTGTGTCTTTAATAATAAAATTTCTATTTGTTATTTCAAGAACATCATTGTAATAATGGTCAGTTAAAATTATACCTTTTGTTTGTTTAATTTCTAATAATAAATTTTTAATCACATCTTTATAAATAGGTTCAATCATTGAAAAAGGTTCATCGAGCATTATAAATTTATGCTTTAAATTTCCAATAATTAATAACTCAAGGTAACGTAATTGACCTAAAGATAATTCTCCAACTTTTCTTTTTTCAAAACTTGATACCTGTTTTGAATAAAAAATTTTGTCTTGGTCGTCTCCATTTGGAAAAAAGAACGGAATTATTTCTCTTACTTTCCATTCTTTTGGTAAAAAAGTTTCTTGTGGTAAATAACCAATTTTCTTAGAAGAAATTACTTTATTTTGAGGAATAATTTCAGCGTCTATTTCAATTAATATTGAATCGGCTTTAATTGTTCCAAAGATTAGTTTTAATAAAGTTGATTTTCCCGTACCATTTCGACCAAATATTCCAATTATTTCTCCAACTTTACAATCAAGGTTTATGTCTTTTAATATAACTTTTTTACCAAAAGATTTATTTAGTTTTGATATATTTAATACATTCATTTATCTAAATTTTATATATATTAAAAGTACTAAAAGGGAAATTATGGTATTAAATAACCAAACTGTTTTCAAAAGTTTTATTTTTGTAAAGCCAAGATTATAATATGCATAATATTGATTTTTTTTGAAAGTTTGATATCCTATGTAACCAAATAAAATACCAAAAGTCGAAAAGAAAATAATACTCCATATAATTCCGGATATCATTCCAAAAATAAAGCAGAATGGTAAATTGAACATATTAATGTCCAAAAAATATTTAGATATTGCTTTATTATACATTTTTTATAGTTAATTTCATACGGTTTTTGTTAGTATTTCGCCTAACGTCTTGGCGCTTGGCGAGGTTGGGGACTTTATAGCAGAGTATTTTCTGCCGAAACGAAGATATGATAAAAAACGGTAATTCCACTAATACCCCAATCTCGCCAAACGGCTGTTAGCGGTTCGGCTCTTTATTTATAATGCTTTACAAGTACTTTTTCGCAACTTCTGATATTCTGATTAAATAATCATTTTTGATATTCATACTTAATTGTCTCGTGTTAATTAATACTCTATTTTCATTTTTAAATATTTTTAATTTTTCACTTGGATTTGATAAATCTGATTCAAATTTCACGTCAAAAAAATCTTCTATTTGACTATTTGTTAAGTAGTTCGCACAAGCACAGATTATTACATTAAACGATTTGTAATAATCATTTTTCAGTAACTCGATTCTGTTAGGATTGTTGAAAGATTTGATTTTACTTAATTTCGATGGTTCAAAATTGATTTCGCTTAAAAAAGCATAGTCTAAAAACTCATTTTCATTTTTCTCAATTTGAGGATAAATGTATTTCAATAATGTGTAATATTTAGTCCAAGTATGTCCGCCTTTCATTTTCTTATAATATGGTCGAAATGCATTTATGTAATATTCAGAATTATAAAACTTCGTTCTATTAAATGTAATGTTATTATCAATATAGTTTTTCCATTCATTTGGATTTTCTATACTTTCATATTGTAATTGTTTCAGATTACTTCCATCAAAACCCTTTTCTTTTCCCATTATTAGAATTTTTGAATTTGGATTACCAAAGCCAACAAAATATGGATTAGGTTTATTTAGATTGTTTTCATTGATATAGAATTCTGTACTTTTTCTACACGCAAAATTCACTAAATTTTTAAAACTTTGATTAAACATCTTAAAGAGTTCTAATTAGTGAACCGCTTTCTTTACGAAGTTCAGTTTTTCCATTCGTTAAACTTATAACAAGGTCTTGACCATTAAATCTTCCGCCTTTTGCACCGCTACTTGTAATTGTTCTTATTAAAGAACCACTTTCTTTTCTTAATTCAACTTTTCCCTTATCAGTTGTAATCAGTACTAATGTTGCATCGTTATTTAAGGAAGCGTCTATAACCCCACTACTTGCTAGAGTTCTAACTAATGAACCGCTATCTTTTCTCAATTCTAATTTTCCGTTTGTTAATTTTAAAATGTTCATTTTGTTTTATTTTTAAAGTTGTTTTTTATAAGAATTCTTACTCGTTCTGCAGAGCTGACCGCTAACGTCTTGGCGCTTGGCGAGGTTTGGGACTTTAAAGCAGAGTATTTTCTGCCGAAACGAAGATATGATAAAAAACGGTAATTCCACTAAAACCCCAATCTCGCCAAACGGCTGTTAGCGGTTGGTTATTTGGGCAGAGTTAATGGACATAAACTTATTACTTTCTATTATCAAATCCAATATGTACGTTTCTATTTGTCTACTTTTTCCGTTTTTCCTTTCTATGTGTTTTTTTAAATTAATTTTTTATTTTCTTTTTTAAAATTATTAAGTTTCAATATTAATCTCTAATAATTACTTACAATTTTGACGTTTCCACACTCACTTTTCCGCATTCAAGTCAAAATTATCGAGATTTATTATCACGTTAAATATTTACGCTTCCACACTCAAGTCTCAACATTCAAGTTTCTATTATTGAGTTTAAATCTCACATTAAATATTTACGCTTCCATACTCAAGTTTCAAAATTCATACATACAAATTCAAGAATTAATTATTACGTTTAACATTTACTTTCCAAATATTACGTTTCTAAATATTAATTTTCTGATAAAAATCTCTTTATAAATTCGTTGTTTTCTGTCGCAACGTCCTCATAACTAACCGCTAACGTCTTGGCGCTTGGCGAGGTTGGGGACTTTAAAGCAGAGTATTTTCTGCCGAAACGAAGATATGATAAAAAACGCTAATTCCACTAAAACCCCAATCTCGCCAAACGGCTGTTGGCAGTAGTACTTTTATTTATTCCAATTTTAATGTTTTACAAGTTTCTGTATAAAATTCTCCGACACATAATTCAGAATTGTCAAGTTCAGGAGAAATCATAGAAGTTGTAATGTCTTGTCCTAATATAGGTTGACTATTTTTGGTTACTGTATAATTTCAAAAATAGTTTATTATTGACGTAATATTGATAAGTTTAGAAAAAATCTTTGAAGGGATTTTTTTCCAAACTTGTCAACATTCCTACGTAGCTAAAGTAGTATTTTTTTTGTTTTTATAAGACTTGTATTCATGTATTTGATTTAGATGTGCATAATTTGGTGTTTTCATTTCAAGAGAGCAATGTCTACGCTCATTATTGTAAATTTCGATAGCTTGTTTAACCATTTTTTCAGCTGTTTTTAAATTAGCAATAGTCTTGTTTAGTCCAAATTCATGTTTTAAAATTCCGTTAATTCTTTCTGCTACGGCGTTTTCATAAGGGCTTGAGTTTTGAGTTGTACTTAAAATAATATTCTTAGATTTGGCAAATTCAGCAAAGTCTGGACAGCAATATTGTATCCCTCTATCGGAATGATGTATTAGATTTTCGTTGT